>DASXQY010000194.1:0-11524 GCA_036506915.1 Gaiellaceae bacterium
GCTCGGCACGTGGCCGCAGCGGCGGCTCGGGATCTGGAGCGTGCCCCTGCTCGAGATCCCGTTCGTCGGCCACGACTTCCCGGTCGTCTCGATGGACTACAACTTCTTCGCGAACCAGACCGGCGCGGTGAGCACAGGCCCGCGGCCGAGGCCGGAATCGAGCGGGAGACCTACCTCAGCCTCCGCAACGCATTCCGGACGAGCTACCGTGGCAACCGGGCGCCGCTCTCGTTCGCGAATCACTTCGAGACCTGGAACCACTGGGCGTACGACCGCGCGCTGTCCCGCTTCGTGCTCGAGAGCTGCCGCCTCCCCGGTGTCCGCTGCGTCACGTTCCGAGAGCTCGTTGACTGGCTCGACGCCCAGCCGCCGCGGCGGCTACGCCGGTTCCGCGTATACCGCTCCTGAACCGGCGCTCTAGCGGGGCGGTTCAGCGTTGCGCGCGTGGCGGGCCGATCCCGCAGCCTCGCGTTCCCGGAGCTCTTCCTCGGCCTGCTCGCGATCGCCGTCGCCGTCGTCGTGACGGCGAAGATCTTCGCGGACACGATCCACGACGCACGCCATATCCGCGACACGATCAGCGTCACCGGCTCGGCCCGGAAGCCGATCACCTCCAATCTCGTCCGATGGTCCGTCTCGGTCAGCACCGAGGGGCCCAAGGCCGCTCCGGCCGCCCGCCGCCTTCGCGGCCAGGCCGCCCGGGTGCGCGCCTACCTGGTCGGGAAGGGAATTCCGGCCCGGGCGATCTCGCCGTCCGTCGTGACGAGCGAGGAGCTGGTCGAGCAGCTGCCACACCACCGCCGCAAGATCAGCTACCGGGTTTCGCAGGAGCTCGACGTGAGCACGCGCAGGATCGACGTCGTCGAGGGTGCCGCGACCGGGCTCGGCCGGCTGCTTGAGGTGGGGATCGGCGTCTCCGCCGAACCGCTCCAGTACGTCTCCACGGAGCTCACCGACGCGAAGCTCGACGCCCTCGCGGCCGCCACCGAGGACGCCCGCCGCCGCGCAGAGATCCTCGTCAAGGGCCTCGGCGGCAAGCTCGGCCCGATGCGGAGCACGTCGCTCGGCGTGTACCAGATCACCCCCCGCGACTCGACAGACGTGAGCGACTACGGGATCAACGACACGTCGAGCCGCGAGAAGGACGTGAACGCCGTCGTCACCGCGACCTTCGCGGTCAAACGGTAAGCAGGCATGGAAACCGCGCGCACGTTAGAACTCGTGCGGGTGAAGCTCGATCAGCGGATCGGCACGGAGCTCGGGGGCTATCGCATCCTCGAGCAGCTCGGCCGCGGCGGCACCAGCGTCGTGTACCGCGCCGAGCACGTCAGGCTGGGGCGGCAGGCGGCCCTGAAGCTGCTCTCGCCCGGTCTCGGCGAGGCCGACTTCAGCGACCGCTTCCTGCGTGAGTCGCGCCTCGCGGCCTCGCTCGACCATCCGAACATCGTTCCGGTCTACGACGCCGGCGAGGAAGAGGGGCTGCTGTACATCGCGATGGCGTACGTCGAGGGGACCGACCTGAAGGCGCTGGTCACCGAGGAGGGGCCGCTGCCGCTCGGGCGCGCCCTGGGCCTCGCCGGCCAGGTGGCCTCTGCGCTCGACGCCGCGCACGAGCGGGGCCTCGTGCACCGCGACGTCAAGCCGGCGAACATCCTCGTCGGCCCGGACGACCGGGCCTACCTCTCCGACTTCGGCGCGGTCAAGGAGCTCGCCTCGGGGGGCATGACGCGCACCGGGAGCTTCGTCGGCACGATCGAGTACTGCGCGCCCGAACAGATCGAGGGTGGCCCCGTGGACGCGCGAACGGACGTCTATGCGCTCGGGTGCGTCCTCTGGGAGTGCCTAACCGGCACGCCGCCGTTTCACCGCCAGACGGAGGTCGCCGTCCTGAACGCGCACCTCCACGCCGAGCCGCCCAAGCTGGCGCGGGTGGCACCGGAGCTGCCGTCGGGTCTCGAGCCCGTGCTCACCAAGGCCCTGGCGAAGCAGCCGCTCGACCGGTACGGGAGCTGCGGCGCGTTCGTGGCGGCCGCCCGCGGGGCAGCCGCCGAGCGCCTCGTCGATCGGCGCCGGCTTGCCCTCTCGGTGGCGATGCTCGTGCTGGCCGCGCTCGTCGGCGCCGCGATCGCGCTCGGCGTCCAGTCACTCGGCTCGGGGTCGAGCTCGAAGGCGACTCCCACTTCGCCGCCCGCCAGGCCGACGTACTCGCTGGACAAGCTCGT
Organism: Gaiellaceae bacterium; assembly: GCA_036506915.1. GTDB lineage: Bacteria > Actinomycetota > Thermoleophilia > Gaiellales > Gaiellaceae > AC-32. Next base: position 2,223 of record DASXQY010000194.1, read on the forward strand.
CCTGCGGAGCGACGACGGCAGGACGCTGAACGACATGGCCTATGCGCTGATCGGTGCCCACCAGTACAAGCGCGCGCTGCCGTTCGCGCAGAAGGCCGTCAGGAAGGCACCGAAAGACTCACTCACCTACGCGTTCGCGACCTTCAACCTTGGCTACGCGCGCCTCCAGCTGAACCAGTGCGCCCGGGCGCTGCCGTTGCTCCGGCGGGCGCTGAAGGTGGAGCCGGCGGACCTCAGGCCGCTCGTCAGGCGGCGGATCAAGCAGGCGCAGCAGCGCTGCTCCCAAGGTGGAGCATCCGCGCAAACGCAGTCGCAGTAGTGGGGCGGGCCGCAGGATCCTTCTCGAGGGCCGAGTGGAGCGCATGAGCGATCTCGGCGGAGAGCTCGGGCCGCAGCGCGCGCGGGTCCCGCGGCTCCTCGGTCAGGTGGGCGAAGCCGATCTCGGCGAGGCGGCGGTCGCCGAAGGGCGGTGCTCCCGCGAGGCACTCGTAGAGAAGGCAGCCGAGGGCGTAGACGTCGCTCTGCCGCGTGGCCTCACGTCCCTCGATCAGCTCGGGCGCAAGGTAGTGCGGCGTGCCGAGAATCTGGCCGTCCGCCGTCAGGCGCGTGGAGTCGGCCGCGCGCGCGAGCCCGAAGTCGGCCAGCGCGGCGGTCCCCTCGCCGTCGAGCAGCACATTCGAGGGCTTCACGTCGCGGTGGAGGATCCCCTCGGCGTGGAGCGCGTCGAGCCCCTTGCCGAGCTGGGCCGCCAGGTCGAGCGCCTCGGCCACGGCCAGGCGCCCGAGCGACCGCAAGCGGAGCGAGAGCGAGCCGCCGCGGTAGTACGGCATGACGAGGTAGGTGAGCCCGTGTGACTCGCCGAGCTCGAGGATCGGGACGACGTGGGCCGTCGTGAGCCCGCGGGCGAGCCGCTCCTCCCGCTCGAACCGGGCCAGCGAAACCGCGTCACGCGCCAGCTCGGGTCGGAGGAGCTTGACGGCGACGCGCTCGCCCGCCTCGCTCGTCGCGGCGAAGACGAGCCCCGTGGCGCCCTCGCCGAGGAGCTCCTCCAGGCGATGGCCGCCGATGATGCTCCCCGGCCCCGGGACGGACTCGCTCATGGTTGCGATTATCCCCGTCCGATGACGATCCGCTACCGGATTCTCGGCCCGCTCGAGGTGCGCTTCGGCGAAGAGCCGGTCTCCCTTCCGGGGGGCAAGCCGAGTGCCCTGCTCGCCAGGCTGCTGCTGGACGCGGGGCGGGTCGTCTCCGTGGACGCGCTCGTCGACTCGCTCTGGGCCGACCCGCCCGCGAGCGCGCACAAGGTCGTCCAGGTCTACGTCTCGCAGCTGCGCAAGGCTCTCGGGCCGGCGCGGATCGAGACGCGGGCGCCGGGGTATCTCGCGCGCGCGGGACCGGGCGAGCTCGACCTCGGCCGCTTCGAGAGCCTCGTCGCGTCCGCCCAGGGCGCGGGCGAGCCTTCGCGCCGGGCCGAGCTGCTCCGCGAGGCGCTCTCGCTCTGGCGCGGGCCGGCCCTCGCGGAGTTCCGCGACGAGCCGTTCGCGCGGGCGGCCTCGCGCAGGCTGGGAGAGCTGCGCCTCAGCGCCCTCGAGCAGCGGCTCGAGGCCGACCTCCAGCTCGGCGATGACTCGCGCCTCATCCCCGAGCTGGAGTCGCTCGTCACGGCTGAGCCGCTGCGCGAGGGACCGCGCCGGCAGCTGATGCTCGCGCTCTACCGCAGCGGGCGGCAGGCGGACGCGCTGGAGCGCTACCGCGAGGGCAGGCGCCTCCTCGTCGACGAGCTCGGAATCGAGCCGGGCCCCGCGCTCCAGGAGCTCGAGCAGGCGATCCTGCGCCAGGACCCGGCCCTCGGCGAGCGCCGCGAGAGGAGCGTGCCCAGGCGGGGCGCGGTCGTCTCGCTCGGCTCCCGGCTCGTCGACCTGCTCGCGCCGCTCTGCGCGGACGGCCGGGAGCTCTTGCTGGTCGAGCTCGCCGCCGACCCGGAGGACCTCCGGGAGCGCTCGGTGGGGCTCGAGCGGCTGCGAGCCTCCCTGGTCGCGCGTGGCGTGGAGGCGCGGACCGCCTGCTTCACGTCCGAGAGCGCATCCGACGATCTGGCCCGCCTGGCCGCGGAGCAGGCGGCGGAGCTGGTCGTGGTCGCGGGCCCGCTGCGGCCCGACGCGCTCGAGCGGCTGCTCGGGGCCGCGGCCTGCGACGTGGCGGTCGCTCCGCGGCCCGAGCTCGGCTTCCAGGGCTCAGGCCCGGTGCTGGTGCCCTTCGGAGGCGCGCGCGAAGAGTGGGCCGCGCTCGAGCTCGGCGCCTGGATCGCCCGGGCACACGGCCTCCCGCTCCGCCTGCTCGGCTCGACCGCGCAGGGCGGGCACCGGGACGCAAGCCGCCTGCTTGCGAGCGCGTCGCTCGCGCTCCAGCGATTCGCCGGCACAGCGGCCGAACCGGCGCTGGTCGCTCCCGGGCCGGACGGGATCCTCGCCGAGAGCGGCTCGCTGGTCGTCGCGTCCCTGCCGCTGGGAGAGCTCGGCCGAACCAGGCGCATCCTGATCGAGCGCTCGGTGGCGCCGGTCCTGCTCGTGCGCGGCGGCCTCCGTCCCGGCGGCCTCGCCCCGGACCGGACGCTGACCCGCTTCAGCTGGTCGCTTGCCGATTCCGACTAGGGGCTATCGTGATGCCCATGCGGGTCTTGCCCGAGTCGCCCCGGCGCCGGAAGCGGGTGATCGTCCTGGCGCTCGTCGCCGCTGCGTCGGTCCTGGCAACGATCATCGGCCTGACCCTGAGCAACACCTCGCCCGAAAAGGAGACGTTCCAGCCGGGTAAGGCGCAGGTCATCCAAGACCAGGTTCGCGTGCCCCTCTCGGCCTCGGACCGTCGTGCCGTGCTCCTGGCGGTCGATCGGTTCGTCGACACGGCCGTCGCCAGGCGAGATCTCGCCGCCGCCTACGACCTGACCGCTCCGGAGCTTCGGGGCTCCTTGAGCCGCCGGGAGTGGGCGGGAGGCGACATCCCGGTGCCCGCCTATCCCGTCTTCCGGCACGGGGTGAGGATCACGGAGACCTACCGCAACGACGTGTTCGCGCAGCTCTTCCTCAAAGCCCGGCGGTCGAGCGTCCAGCCTCTCGGCGTCGACATCGAGCTGAAGGCGGTCGGCAAGGGATCGAAGCGCCGCTGGCTCGTGTCGTATTACCTGCCCAGGCAGACCCTCGGAACCGCGGTGGCCCGCGGGCCGACGGCTGCACCCGAGCCGAAGGACCCGGGGATCGGCCCGCACCTGAGCAATCTCTGGTTCTTCGTCCCGCTCGGGATGCTCGGCCTGATCGTGCTCGTGCCGGTGGCGATCGGGATCCGTAACTGGTTTCAGGCCCGCTCGGCCGAACGCCGCTACGGCGAACGGAAGGAGCTGCCGCCGCTCCCGCCGCGCCCCGGCGATCGCTGAGCTGGCTGACGCTAGGCGGCGGCCGATTGGCCCGAGATCAGCTCGAAGCGATGCGCTCGGTCAGATTCGCAGCGGGGAAGTTGCGAAGCTTGCGCCTGAGGACTGTCGCAGACATTGGGCCGCCTTTCGTTCCGCAGTTTTGACCCCTGTCACATCCTGGTCGACGAGCGCTCTCCGCGCCATCCCTCGATCTGACGTTTCGCTCGATTCGCGCCGTGGTAGGTTGCCGCGGTGCTGGTGCAGGGGCTCTCCACCGGCCACAAGGTCGGACTCGCGCTCTCGGCGGCGGGTTTCGCGGGCTTCTCGTTGCTCGTCTCGATCCTCGTGCCGCGCTGGCGGCCTCAGTTCCCGGGGCGCGGGCTGGGCTTCTTCCTCGTCCTGTGCGTGCTCCTGTTCGCTGGGATGGTCACCGCCGTGGTGATCTTCGGCAGGGAGTCCGCCGAGAAGGCCGAGGCCGCGGGCGGCTCCGCCGGAACGTCGGAGCCGGCGGGAACCTCCGGGCCGGCAGGAACGACCGCGCCGGGCAAGCAGACGGTGAAGGTGGGCGAGTCCGAGTGGAAGATCGTGCTTCCGCAGACGACCTTCGCGCCGGGCTCCTACACCTTCGACGTCACGAACGACGGCAAGGTGGGGCACGACCTGACTGTCGAAGGCCCGGGCGGAAAGGAGGCGACGCCCCTCATTCCCGCGGGCAAGAGCGCGTCGGTGACCGCGAAGCTCGAGCCCGGAACGTACGACTTCTTCTGCGCCGTCCCAGGCCACAAGCAGCTCGGGATGAATCAGAAGGTCACCGTCTCCTGACCGACGGTCTCCGCCGGCTCCTGACACTCGAGGAGCGCGCAAAACGCGAGGAAGGAGCGGGCTCATGGGGGAAACCAGGGGTTCCCCATGCCGAGCTCGGGATGAATCAGAAGGTCACTGTCTCCTGAAGCCGAAGGCCCGGTTTCCCGGGCCCTGGCAAGGAACGGAGAGGGCGGGATTTGAACCCGCGACGCACCTTTCGGCACGTACGCGATTTCCAGTCGCGCTCCTTAGACCGCTCGGACACCTCTCCCAGCACCGCTCAGGGTACCGCGCCTTCTCTGAGACCCCGCTACCCTTTACCGGCCCGTCGATCGGGTACCCGGAGGGGTGGCAGAGCGGTCGAATGCGGCGGTCTCGAAAACCGTTTCGGGCCTCTGGGTCCGACGAGGGTTCAAATCCCTCCCCCTCCGCTTGGCCGGGCCAGGAGTGGCCGTTTGGCAGGGAATTAGGCCCGAAAGAGTCAGGAGCGCCAGCGCGTGGCTGCGCTGGCGCTCCTCTTGCCGGAAAGCTGGATGGCGGCTCCCCGGCATTCAGGTCATGCGCAATAGGCGAAGACCTGCAGCGAGTCCGTGTTGCCGGACGACTGCGTCACCGTCCAGCCGTGACCGTCCGCGTTGCGGTAGCTCTCGGTGACGCTGCCCTGTGCCGCGAAGCCGCCGGAGATCGCGTACGGATGAGCGGCCGGGCACAGCGCAACCGTCGTCTTCTGGCCGCTCACGCCGTTGGCGGTCACGGTCACGATGGTCGAGCCGTCGAGACCCGCGGGGCCAGCCGGACCCTGGGGGCCTGCCGGGCCTGCGGGGCCTGCGGGGCCTGCGGGGCCAGTCGCCCCGTCCTGCCCGTCCGCGCCGGCCGGGCCCTGCTCGCCCTGCGGACCGGTTGGGCCGGCGGGACCAGTCGCGCCGTCGGCTCCGTCCTTGCCGTCGGCACCCGGCGCGCCGTCCTGCCCGTTCAGGCCGTCCGCGCCGGCGGGGCCGGTCTCGCCCTGCGGACCCTGGGCGCCGGTCGCTCCGGTCTCGCCCTGCGCCCCCTGAGCGCCGGGAGCGCCGTTGCAGACCAGCGACGGCTCGAAGAACTCCAGGTACGAGATCAGCCAACCGCCGTACGCACAGTCCTCGGTCTGCTCGATGAACGAGATCCCGTTTCCGTCCTTGCCGGGCTCGCCCTGCGGGCCCGTAGCTCCGGGAGCTCCCGTGGCTCCGGCAGCTCCGGTCGCTCCGGAGACACCCTGCGCGCCGACCGCGCCGGCAGCTCCCGGGGCGCCTGGGGCACCCTTCGCGCCTCGCTTGCCGACGATGCAGAACCGGTGCGCGAACTTGTTGCTCGCCGAGACATCGAGGTAGGTCTTGCCGGGCCGAAGGTCGATCGTCCCGCAGAACCGGGTGACGGTGCGTGTGCTGCGCGATGACACTGCACCCTGCGCCGCCTGTACAAGGCCCACCGCGCAGATGAGCCCGAGGATCAGGTAGAACGCGCGCCGCTTCTTGGAATCAGCGCGAGAAACAGGAACGAGCTGCCGCATAATGGCATGCACCTCCATCGGTCGTGGCCTTCGCGAGACGGCGAAGGCTGTGATTGAGCCGCTCCCTGAGCGGGAGCCGGCGTGGGGGCAGTGCGGGGGGGCGCTCCTTCAGGTCCACTGACGGGGGCGCCTCCTCGGTACCGGAGGTTGCTCGCCTAGCACGACGCCGGTTTCGATCGGCGTCGCGCCATGAAACCAAGGTCCATGAGCGGTTCATGGCCGCGATCCTTCCTCCCTTTCCCCGGCCCGGCAGGTCTGCCACCGGGCCTCCCTTGAACCTGACTCTGGTGCCGCTCGGCGCGTCCCGCGCTCCCTCATTCGAGGGTTTATCCGCGGGTCCACCCTTTCGGGGGATGCGCTACGAGCGAAGGGCACACCTGTCCGGGGGGGATGGCCTGGACGTTCGGGTCGCGCGGCGCGAGCGGCACCGGAGGCCGGCTCCGCCGGCCGCAGGTGCCGCGGCCAGGACGGAGAAGGAGGGATTCGAACCCTCGAGGCAGGGATTTCCCCACCTAACGCCTTAGCAGGGCGCCGCCTTCAGCCACTCGGCCACTTCTCCGGGCGCGCACAGGATAGCCGACGACCTCCCACGAACTCCCGGGCGATCGCGATACTCCGGCCGTGCGGATCGGCCGCCGTGAGGTCGCGATCACCAACCCGGACAAGGTCTTCTTCCCCGAGCCTGGGCTGACCAAGGGCGATCTGATCGCGTACTACCTCGACGTCGCCGACTGCGTCCTCAACCACGTCCGGCGCCGGCCAATGCAGATGAAGCGCTATCCGGACGGCGTGAACGGGTTCTTCTTCTACCAAAAGCGGGTTCCGGACCCGCACCCGGACTGGCTCGAGACGGTCCACATCCGGTTTCCGAGCGGGCGGACCGCCGACTTCCCCGTCGTGAACGACGCGGCCGCCCTCGCCTGGATCGTCAACCTCGGCTGCATCGACCTCCACACCTGGCCGTCGCGCGTGGACGACGTCGAGCGGCCCGACTACCTGCTGATCGACCTCGATCCCAGCGAGGGAAACCCGTGGGAGTCGGTGCGGGAGATCGCGCTCGTCGTCAAGGAGGTGATGGACGGGCTCGGGCTGGCCTCGTTTCCGAAGACTTCCGGGGCGACCGGGCTGCACATCCTCGCGCCGATCAAGCCCGAGCTGGCGTTTCCGGAAGTACGGCGGTTCGCGAAGGCGCTCGCGCAGGAGGTGGAGCGCCGGATCGACGACCAGGACGTGGCCACGACGACCTGGAAGGTCGCCGAGCGGAGCGGCGTCTTCGTCGACTTCGGCCAGAACGCGCGCGACCGGACGATCGCCTGCGCCTACTCGATCCGGCCGACGCCCGACGCCCGCGCCTCGGCACCCCTGCGCTGGGAAGAGGTGCCAAGGGTCGACCCGGCACGGTTCACGCTCCGGACGATGCGCAAGCGGCTGGACGAGGCCGGCGATCCGATGGCCGGGATGTGGCGTCGCAAGGCGAGCCTGATCCCGCGCTTCGAGCAGCTCGACCTGGAGCCGGCCGACCCCAACAAGGTCGATTCGGGCCGGCGGCGAGGGCAGCGCTGGGTCAGCGACCAGCGAGGAGCTTGGGAACGGTCAGGTCGCTTGCGCGGCGCGGGGGCCTGACCTCGCGCCAGGTGCAATCGCGGGGATCCTTGTCGGGACGGAACCGTAGGAACCGCGTGCCGTGCCGGAACCGGTTCCGCTCGAGCTTGTCGTAGCGGACCTCGCAGACGAGCTCGGGCTTCACCGGGTTCCACTCGAGCTCCTTGCCGCGCGACCAGCGGCTTTGGCCGCCCGGGACGCGGTCGCCGGTGATCGCCCCTGGCGCATGCAGCTTTGGCAGCAGCTCCTCCAGCTCTCGCCGCACCGGCGCGGGAAACCCGGAGCAGTGCCCGACGAAGTCGAGCTCCCCGTCCTGGCCGTAGAGCCCGAGCAGCAACGTCGAGATCCGCGCGTCCGCCTTCTCGCTCCAGCGGAAGCCGACGATCACGCAGTCGGCCGTCCGGTACGGCTTCACCTTGACGACTCCGTCGCGTGAGCCCGGCAGGTACGGCAGTCCTCGCCGCTTCGCGATCACCCCGTCGAGCCCCGCCTGCTCGAGCCGCCCGAGCCACTTCTCGGCCTGCCGGCGCTCGAGCGACACCGGCGAGAGCTGAAACCGCTTGGCCTTGCGCTCGAGCTCGCGCCGCCGCTTCGTGAGGGGCAGCGCGTGCACGGGCTCGCCCTTCCAGAGCAGTAGGTCGAAGGCGACGTAGCCGGCCGGGATCTCCGCCGCGAGCTTTCGCACCCGGCTCTCGGCGGGATGGAGCCGCATCTGGAGTGCGTCGAAATCGAGCCGCCCTTTCTGGACGATCACGATCTCGCCGTCCAGCGCGGACTCCGGCGGCAGCAGCCCGCCTACCTCCTCGAGCTCCGGAAAGTAGCGGAGCAGCGGCCTCGCGTTGCGGCTCCAGAGGCGCAGCCCGCCGCCGAGGTTCTCCAGCACCCCGCGGAAGCCGTCCCACTTCGGCTCGTATTGCCAGTCGTCGCCCTGCGGGAGCTCGTCCACGAGCTCGGCCTCCATCGGCGGGAAGGGAAGTTTCTTTGGCGGCATCGTGGAAACGCTACCGGGGTGACCGAGCTCGACGGAGTCTGGCGGGTCAGGCGGGTGAGCGGTCTTCTGCCGCCACTCGTCGGCGTGCGCAAGCGCATCCGCGGCTCGAGCGGCGAGACGGCGGTCGGACCGTTGCCGGGCGTTCCCTTCGACGTCGTCGGCCTGAGCCTCCGCTACCGCGCCCCGTTCCAAGGGTTTGTCGACGAGCTCGAGCCGACCACCGACGGCTTCCTGGGGCGCGCCACCTTCCGCGGCCGCGTTTTCGGGCGGTTCAAGCTCGAACCGATTCCCTAAAGTAGCCGCATGCGACGGGTAGCAGTCACTGGGCTTGGCGCGGTCACGCCGCTCGGGAACACCGCGCCGGAGACCTGGCGCGCCGCGGTTGCCGGCGAGAGCGGCATCGACTGGATCCGCTCCTTCGACGCGAGCAACTACCCCGTCCGGGTCGCGGCCGAGGTCAAGGATTTCGACCCGGCCGGCCTGGTCTCGCCGAAGGAGCTGCGCCGGCTCGACCGGAACGTCGTGCTCGCGCTCGGCGCCGCGAAGGAGGCCGTCGCCGACGCGGGCCTGAACGGCTACGACCCGATGCGCGTCGGGATCACCTTCGGCTCGGCGATCGGCGGGCTGATCGGGATCATGGAGCAGGGCGAGGTGCTGCGGGAGCGCGGCCCGGACCGCGTCTCCCCGTACTTCATCCCGAGCGTGCTCGTCGACTCGGCGAGCGGCCAGCTCGCGATTTCGCTCGGGATCCGCGGCCCGAACTACGCGCCGGTCTCGGCCTGCGCGACCGGTTCCCACGCGGTCGGCGAGGCCGCCGAGCAGATCCGCCGGGGCGACGCCGACGCGATTCTCGCGGGCGGCACCGAGGCCTGCATGCATCCGCTGATCCTCGCCGGCTTCTGCGCGATGCGCGGTCTCGCGGCCGAGGAGGAGCACCCGCCGCGCGCCTCGCGACC
>DASXQY010000195.1:0-10794 GCA_036506915.1 Gaiellaceae bacterium
CTCGGCCGGTAGTTGTACTCGACCGGCCCTTCGCGCTGTTGCTCCTCGGTGATCGAGACGTCGAAGTCGAAGTTGAAGTCGCTGCCGAGCGAGGATGCCCAGGGAAACGTCCACCCCATGCGGCGCTTGTAGGCCTGGATGGCGGCGATGGGAGCGAGCGACACGGCCATCATCGCGACGTCGTGATGCTCGAGGTGGACGACGAAGCCGTTGAAGCTGTCTGCGATCTCCGAGCAGGCCGGACACCCGGCCGTGTACTCGGGGCCGAACATGAAGTGGTAGATCAGAAGCTGCGAGCGGCCTCCGAACAGGTCCGCCAACGAGGCGGTGCCGTCGTCCGTCTCGAAGCGGTAGTCCTTCTCGATCGGGACCCAGGGAAGCTGCTGGCGCTGCCGCGTGAGTTCGTCGCCGCGCCGAGTCAGCTCCTTCTCTGCCTCGAGCAGCTCGATCCGCGCCGCCAGCCACTCCTCCCGCGTTCCTGTCCTGTGGTTCGTCATCTCTCTTCTCTCCTCTCGCTAGATCCTCCGCCCTTGTAGCCGGCGGGAGGTCCTTCCTGCAGGCCGAGGTCGGGTTCGAATGCGGCGGCGTAGCGCTCGAAGTTCTGCCGCCATGCGTCGGGGGCAGGCTCGAGGCCGGCGAGGCGGTCGAGGCAGTTTTCCCAGCCGGCGGCATTGCGGGCGGCCCCATGGGCGGGCAGCTCGTCGACGAGGACGAGGCGTGTTCCGTCCTCCGCCGGTGAGAGCTCGAAGCGCAGCGTGTCTTCGCCCCAGGTGAAGGCCAGGAGGTTCGGCTCGTCGACTTCGAGCACCTCGCCGGTGAGGGTCAGGTCCATGACCTCGGGCGGGAACAGGAAGGTGATGGTCGCGCCGACCTCCCACCGTCCACCGTCCACGATCACGTCCGAGGGGAACCACGACCGAAGTTGCTCGCGCTCGGTGAGGGCCTGCCAGACGACCGCCGGTGGGTCCAGGAGGTGCCGTTCGAGCCGTACGGCGGGGCGTGGGCGGTCGGTGAGCAACGTTGCGTCGGTCATGTCGTCCTCCGTCGGTCGAGGTGGTCTTCGAGGCGATCCAGGTGAGTCGTCCAGAGCCGGCGGTAGGAGGCGAGCCACTGGTCGAGCTCGGCGAGCGGCTCGGGTCGGATGCGGTACAAGCGGCGCTGCGCATCGGGGCGGGCTTGCACGAGCCCGGCGTCCTTGAGGACGCGAAGGTGCTTCGACACCGCCGGTTGGCTGACGTGGAGCTGTTCGGCGAGCTCCCCGACGGGCCGCTCGCCGTCGCGGAGCAGGTCGAGGATCGCCAGCCGGCGCGGCTCGGCTAGCACTTGGAGCGCGGCGAGTCCCCCCATCCAATAAGAATGCCATCTCGGTTATATTTCTGTCAAGGCATACTTTATGAGATCGCTCCGCCTCTGATGGGGTGCTCAGCGACCGAGCCTTAGACTTCAAGGCGTGCTCCAGCGGGCCAGCGCAAGGATGCTTCCGGTCGTGAACCGGGCTGCCGACGTCGCCCCGGTGGCGCCGGCGTGTTGCAACGTCTGCCGCACTTGCGTGACCACGAACCTGGTCGGGCTGGTCTTCGGCGGGGTCGCCGCCGGCGGGCTCGCGGTCGCCCGCCTCGTGCGGCGCGCCGTTCGCCGCTAGCTACATCAGGTCGGGCGGAAGTTCCAGGGCGACACTGGTCGACGGAGTGCTCGGGCGCGGCCTCCGCGGCTCGCGCACGAACGAGTCGGGTGGCGGCTCGACGTACCAGTCCCCGCAGCGGCTGTCGTTACGCGCAAAACGCAGGAGCGACCGGACGCGATCGAGCAAGCTGCGCCGCCGGCAGTTGGGTGCGTCGGCCTTGCGTCTGCGTATCAGCACTGCCAAAGTGTACGACGGTCGACTGCCGCCTCCTAGTCGACGAGCTTGCGCTCCATCGCGTAGATCGCGATCCGCCAAAGGACGAGACCGAAGGCGACCAGCGCCCCGACGCGCGCGAGATCGGTCCAGCCGTCGAAGCCGAAGGCTGCGTGGCGCACGAGCTCGACGCACTGGTGCAGCGGGTTGATTTCGCCGAGCACCTGCGCCCACTCGGGAAGCCGGCTGAGCGGGAAGAACGTCCCCGCGACGAGGAAGAGCGGCGTCAGGACGGCGCTGACGACGTAGTTGAAGTTCTCGAACGAGGAGGCGAAGCCGGCGACCATGATCCCGAAGCACGCCCAGCCGAAGCCGGCGATCCAGGCGACCAGCGGGACGGTCAGCATCCCCCACGCCGGGTCGAGCCCGAACGCGATCGCCACGAGCATCGGCACGCAGCCGTACACGCCGGCCCGGGTCGCGATCCAAAGGGCCTCGGCAGTGACGAGCTCCTCCGTGTCGACGGGCGCCGCGAGGATCGCGTCGTACGTGCGCTGGAACTTGTACTTGACGAACGTCCCGAACATCGCCGGGAAGGCGGACGAAAAGAGGACCGCGGTCGCGACCGTCCCGGTCCCGACGAACTGGACGTAGTCGTAGCCGCCGATCTTGCTGACGAGCGAGCCGAAGCCGAAGCCGAACGCGAGCAGGTAGATCGTCGGCTCGACGGTCGACGAGAAGGTGCTCGAGCGCCAGAACGAGGAGAAGTTCACGACCTCGCGGACGAGGACGCCCGTCAGCGCCGGCCGCTCGAGCCGCCCGAGTCGGCGGGGCGCCGCCGTCGTGACCGCCATCAGGCGATCTCCTCGCCGGTCAGGAGCACGAAGACGTCCTCTAGGTTCGCGGGCCGGCGCTCGCCCTCGATCGGGTAGCCGTTCGAGTCCACGCCGAGGATGGAGATGCTCGTCCCGGTGCGCCGCGTCCGCAGCCCCGCCGCCCCCGCGTCGGCCTCGACCTCGGCGAGCCTCGCCGGCGGCCCGAAGACCTCCAGCGCCTCACGGCCCGCGTGCTCCATCACCAGCTCCGCCGGCGGGCCGGTCGCGACGGAGCGGCCGTGCGACATGATGATCACCGTGTCCGCCAGCCGCTGGGCCTCCTCGATGTAGTGCGTCGACATCAGGATCGTCGAACCCTCCGAGCGGAGGGCGTCGATCAGCGCCCAGATCTCCTGGCGGACCTGGGGGTCCAGCCCGACGGTGGGCTCGTCGAGGAGCACAAGCCGCGGGCGGTGCACCAGCGCGCGGGCGATCAGCAGGCGCCGACGCATCCCGCCGGAGAGCTTGTCGACCCGCGTGTCGCGGCGCTCGACCAGGTTCGCCATCCGCAACGCCCGCTCGATCGCGTCCTTCCGCTCGGCGCGGCCAATGCGGTAGAGGTGCGTGAAGACGAGCAGGTTCTGCTGCACCGTGAGCGTGACGTCGAGGTTGTCGAGCTGCGGGACGACGCCGCACTGGGCCCGGGCGGCCTTCGACTCTCCGGGCAGGCGGAAGCTCAGCACTTCCAGCTCGCCCTCGTCGGCGATCGACTGGGCGGTGAGCAGCCGCATCGTCGTCGACTTGCCCGCTCCGTTGGGGCCCAGGAGGCCGACGCACGTCCCTATCGGGACGTCGAGGTCGAGCCCGTCGACGGCGGTGATCGCGCCGTACCGCTTCACGACGCCCCGCATCCGGATTGCCAGCGACCCGCTCATCCATTCAGCATGCCAGCCGGTGAAACCTTCCCGCCCGCCCGGCGCATGAACACGATGTGAAGACGAATCACGGCGTGCTACTCCTGCTCATTGCGGTCTTCCTCGCAATGCCGGCGGGCGCCGCCCCGTCTGCGGCCGGGCCGCTGCTCGCGTTCTCCGCCGAGCGCGGCGGCAACACCGACGTCTACGTCGCCGCGCTCGATGGCAGCGGGCTGCGACGGCTGACGGCGGGACCGGGAGACGACTTCGATCCGAGCTGGTCGCCCGACCGGCAGCGGGTCGCCTACCGCTGCCAGGTGGGGACGAGCTCGGACATCTGCACCGTCGGTGCCGACGGCGGCGATCCAGTCGACATTACGAGCACACCCGGCGACGAGTGGTCGCCCGCCTGGTCGCCGAACGGCCGCTGGATCGCGTTCTTCTCCGACCGCGCCGATCAGGGAAGCCTTTGGCTGATGCACCCCGACGGATCGGCCGCCCTCCGGCTGGTCCGCGGAGGCGAGTATCCGGCGTGGTCGCCGGACGGCCGCCTGCTCGCCTACGCGGACATGCCCACCCGGGACCTCGCCGTCGTCCGCGCCGACGGATCCCACAAGCGGCTGCTCGCGCGGAGCCCGGCGTACGACATGTCCCCGAGCATCTCGCTGAACGGCCGCCTCGTGGCCTTCGACAGCCAGCGCGGATTTGCACACGTGCGGGAACGCGGGATCGGGCCCGAGTTCGAGATCTACCGGGTCGGGATCGGCGGCCGGCACGTCCGGCGCCTGACCCACAACAGAGCGGAGGACCGCTTTCCGGACTTCGGCCCCGGCGGCCGGATCGTCTTCTCCCGCGGCGGCCAACTCTGGATGACGGGCGCCGACGGGCGGCATGCGCGGCGGCTGCCCCTACACGGCAGCTTCCCTGACTGGTGACTCGCGGAGGATCGCGCTAGCGTAGGTCGCGGTGATGGCGATCTCGACGGATCTCGAGACCATTCTCGTCTCGCGCGAGGGCGCGACAGGCCGGATCACCCTCAACCGCCCCGAGAAGCGGAACGCGCTCTCGCTCCAGCTCATGCAGGAGCTGATCGGCTCACTCGAGACCCTCGGCGCCGACCCCGAGGTGCGCGCGATCGTGATCGAGGGCGCCGGCCCCGCCTTCTCCGCCGGCCACGACCTAAGCGAGATGGTCGGCCGCGATCTGCCCTTCTACCAGCAGCTCTTCGACGTCTGCACGGAGTTGATGGAGGCGATCCACCGCGTCCCCCAGCCGGTGATCGCGAAGGTGCACGGTGTCGCCACCGCCGCCGGCTGCCAGCTCGTCGCCGCCTGCGACCTCGCCGTCGCCGCCGACGACGCTCGGTTCGCCACGCCCGGGGTCAAGATCGGGCTCTTCTGCTCGACGCCAATGGTGCCCCTCTCGCGGGCGATCGGCCGCAAGCGGGCCCTCGAGATGCTCGTGACCGGCGACCTGATCGATGCGCAGACGGCGCTCGACTGGGGGCTCGTCAACCGGGTCGTCCCCGCCGAGCGGCTCGAAGAGGCCGTCGCGGAGCTCGTCGAGAAGATCGCCGCCTCGAGCCCGCTCACGGTCGGGATCGGCAAGGAGGCCTTCTACGAACAGGTCGAGCTCGACGAGCACCGCGCGTACGACCTGACCAAGTCCGTAATGGCGATGAACTCCCTCGCCGCCGACGCCCAGGAGGGCATCTGCGCCTTCCTCGAGAAGCGCCGGCCGAGCTGGAGCGGCAAGTAGGCCGGCGGGACCTCCCGCCCGCAGCTCTTACCGGACCCTTACACCGTTCTTAGACGGCTGTTAGGTCGTCCTTGGACACTCGTACGAGCCGGCTGCCTAGCAGCGTGGGGCAGGCGCCCGGCGCCCCCCATTGCGGCGTCGGGTCGCGACGAAGCGGCCGTCCAGCCTCGTCCAGGAGGAGGGCCTCATGCCCAGGAGCTTGGTCTCGGCAGCAGTCGTCGTCGGCGCGATCCTGTGGGTTCCGTCGTCCCTTCCGTCAGGCGCAGCGGTCGCGGAGCCCGTCCGCACGCTCGCGGGAGCCGGAAACAACCTCGAGCATCCAACGTGGGGTCGCGCCGGGACCCCCTATCTGCGGGCCGCCGCGCCGAGCTACGCCGACGGCGTGAGCCGGATGGCCGAAGGGCCCGCGGCCCGATACGTCAGCAACCGGATCTTCAACGACGTCGGCCAGAACCTCTTTTCGGAGAACGGCGTCTCGCAGTGGGGGCTGGGTCTGGGGGCAGTTTCTGGACCACGACTTCGGCCTGCGCGACGAACGGCCGGCCGAGAAGGCGGCGATTCCCTTCGAGGCGGGCGACCCGCTCGAGGCCTTCAGGAACGACCTCGGCTCGATCGGCTTCTCGCGGACTCCGGCCGCACCGGGAACCGGGGTCGGCACGCCACGGCAACAGATCAACACAGTCAGCAGCTACATCGACGGCTCCGCCGTCTACGGCGGGACCGGCAAGCGGCTCGCGTGGTTGCGCAGCGGAGCCCGCCTGCTTCTGCCCGGCGACCACCTGCCCCGAGCGAACGCGCGGGGCGCCGCCGCCGCTCCCGCGATGGACCTGTTCGGCCAACTGGTCGCGACGCCGAGGAAGGCGGTCGTGGCCGGAGACGTGCGGGCGAACGAGAACATCGCGCTCACCGCCGTGCACACGCTGTTCGCGCGGGAGCACAACCGCGTCGTGGCGGCGCTGCCGCGCTCGCTGTCCGCCGAGACCAAGTTCCGGATCGCGCGCCGCCTCGTCGGTGCGGAGATCCAGTACATCACCTACAACGAGTTCCTCCCGGCCATGGGGGTCGAGCTCGACCCCTACCGAGGCTACGACCCAACCGTGAACGCCGGCTTGTCGAACGAGTTCGCCGTGGTCGGCTACCGCGCTCACAGCATGATCCACGGCGAGTTCGACGTGACCGTGGATCGAGGCACGTACTCGCCGAAGCTGCTCAAAGCGTTTCGGCGCGAAGGAATCACCGTCACTCCCGACGGCGACGAGGTCGAGCTCACCATTCCGCTGAACCTCGCCTTCGGCAACCCCGCTCTGCTGCGGACGATCGGCCTCGCACCCGTCCTTCGGAGCCTGGGCGCCGAGCGGCAGTACAGGAACGACGAGCAGATCGACAACTCCCTCCGCAGCGTGCTCTTCCAAGTCCCGAAGCCGGGCGTATCCAACCCGGCCGCGTGCGGGACGCCGGTCGTCAGCCCTGACTGCTTCACCGGCGTTCAGGATCTGGGCGCGATCGACATCCAGCGCGGACGCGACCACGGCATGCCGTCCTACAACGATCTCCGCCGGGCCTACGGCCTCCGCCCGAAGCGCTCGTTCACGGCCATCACCGGAGAGGCGACCGACGGCCTCCCGAGCGGGATGACGATCGACGATCCCCACATCCTGGACTTCGTCGAGCTGCGTGATGCCGATGGGAACGCCGTCCCGCTGGGAAGCGACGGCGCCCAGGAGGACGCGGTCGTCGGCACCCGCCGGACGACCCTTGCCGCCCGTCTCAAGGCGATCTACGGAAGCCCAGACAAGCTCGACGCGTTCGTCGGAATGGTCTCGGAGCAGCACGTCCCGGGCACGGAGTTCGGTGAGCTCCAGCTCGCGATCTGGAAGAAGCAGTTCCAGGCGCTGCGGGACGGCGACAGGTTCTTCTACCTGAACGATCCTCGCCTCGGCGAGATCAGGCAGCAGTACGGGCTCGACTACCGCCGGACGCTCGCGAGCATCATCCGGCTGATTACCGGCACCGCGGTCCGAGCGAACGTGTTCAGGGCACCGCCCGCCTCGAACGACACCGCCACGAGCGTCTCCCAACGACCGGTACATTCCCCCGACCCAGGTCATGAGCGAGGCGAGGGAGGGTGCTCGGGATGGCCGTTGCGCGCTACTTGGTCGACGACGTCGATACGGCCGTCGCCTTCTACACGGACCGGCTCGGCTTCACCCTGGAGCGCCGGATGGGCCCGGCCTTCGCGATCGTCGCGCTCGGGGACCTCTCGCTCTGGCTGAGCGGGCCGCAGAGCTCGGCCGCCCGGCCCATGCCCGACGGACGCTGCCCGGAGGCCGGCGGCTGGAATCGCTTCGTGCTCGAGGTCGATGACCTGGAGGCGAGGGCGGCCGAGCTGAAGCAGGCGGGACTCACCTTCAGGAACGAGATCGTGAGCGGGCCGGGCGGGAAGCAGATCCTCCTCGAGGACAGCGCCGGCAACCCGATCGAGCTCTTCGAGCCCGCATAGCTGCTCCTCGGCTAAGGAAGCTCGAGGACCATGCCTTCGCGGGCGAGGGTCGGCTCCACCCCGTTCCGCGCGGCGAGGGACCGCGCGCGGACCTCCAGGCGTGCCAAGGAGCCGTCGCCGTGGCGCGGCTCGTGATGGAAGAGCACCACGCGCCGCGCTCCCACCGCGTGCGTGAACGCGACCGTGTCCGAGACGCTCGAATGGCCCCACCCGATCCGCTCCGCGTACTCGTCCTCGAAGTACTGCGCGTCGTGGATGAGCAGGTCGACGTCGCCGGCGATCGCGGCGCCCGAGATCCAGTCCCGCGCCCTGCCCTCGATCGCGCCCGCCAGGGCGGGCTCGTGATCAGGGATGTAGGCAAAGCTCGCCCCGCTTTCCTCGATCCGGAAGCCGACGGTCGGCCCCGGATGGACGACGAGCTCCGCCGCCAGCGACGCACCCTCGAGCGTCCACGGCTCCCGCGGAACGTCCCGGAACGTCACGCTGGCCGGGACGTCGCGGAGGTCGATCGGGAAGAGCGGCGGCGAGAAGGACCGGGCGATTCGTTCGGGGAGGCTGACCAGCGGAGAGGGCGGCCCCCAGATATCGAGCGTCACGCGGTCACTCCACATCGGCGCGAAGAACCGGAGCCCCTCGAGGTGGTCGAGGTGGAGGTGGGTGAGCAGAAGATGCACCCGGCTCACCCCGCGCTCCAGCAGATCGAAGCCGAGGCTGATGATCCCGGTGCCGGCATCGAGCACGAGGACGGCGCCGCCGGCGAGCGACACCTCGACGCAGGACGTGTTCCCGCCGTACTGGACGGTCTCCGGCCCCGGCGTCGGGACCGAGCCGCGGCAGCCCCAGATCTTCAGGCGCACGTGGCCGTCAGGCTCCCTCGGGCCAGAAAATCGCCATGATCCCGACGAACTCGTCCGCGTGCGCAAAGAGCGGGAACGCGGTTACCGCCACGTCGCGCACGACGCCGTTCCGGTCGGTGACCCGGAAGCCGGCGTGGGACGCCCGCCGCTGGTCGAAGGCGATGCGCGCCGGCCTCTGCTCCGCCGGGATCGGCTCGTCCGTGTCGACCCTCCGGGGCTCGAAGCTCGCCGTCCATTCGTCCAGCGGCATCTCGCCGGCCTCCGCGAACGGGCGGCCGATCACCTCCTCCGCCGCCTCGTTGTAGAAGACGAGCTGCCCGCGATCGTCGGCGATCAGGGTCGGCGTGGCGAGGTTGGACGCAAACTCGCGGGCGAGGATGAGGACGAGATGCTTGTGCCGTCGCTCGGACACGGGCGAAGCGTACGCAGAAGACCCGAAGGGTTCAGACGAGGCGAACCGGGAACGTGCTCGGCGTGAGCTATCTGCTCGTGAACGACGACGACGGCAGGATCCTAGCCGTGCTGGAGAGTCCGGAAGAGGTGATGAGCGCGCTGGAGGAAGCCGGAGGGAACGAGTCGCCGGTGCCGCTCGCGGTGGCCGCCCTTCACGAAGCGTCCGGCAGCGTCATCGGGGCGGAGACGACCGTGACGATGCGGCCGCTGGAGTAGCCTCTCCGGAAGCAGGGCCGCGCGCGGCGGCGGACTAACCGTCAGCCCCGAACCGCGGTCCTACCTGACGTGGGAGCTGGCTTTGCGGCGGTGACGGAGGACGACGGCGTCCTCGTCACGTCCGCGGACGTAAACGGGTTCACGCTCTCGGAGCTTCGGTTCCCGCCCGGGTACGTGCAGGACCCCTTCGAGCCGGACCTCCCGTACCTTGCGCTCGTGCTCGACGGCGGCCTCGTGAAGACGTTCCAGCGCCGGACGATGGAGCTCGACCGCTCATGCGGGGTGACCATGCCGGCCGGGGCGACTCACAGCGCCCGCTTCGGCGCGCACGGGGCCAGGGTCGCGATCGTCAAGCCGAGAACCGGAGCAGGCGCCGCGCTTAGGTGCTTCGGCCGGCTCGCCGAGTTCCGGGGCCGCGGCTTCGGCTGGCTTGCCTGGCGCCTCGCCGCAGAGCTGCGCACTTCCGACGCGGCCGCGCCGCTCGCGGCCGAGGGGTTCGCCCTCGAGCTGCTCGCGGCGACGAGCCGGGAGACCCGACCCGGGCGGCGGGCGGCCCGCCCTCCGGCATGGCTGGGGGCGGCGGAGGAGCTGCTGCGCGCCCGCGGCGGGGAGCGCATCGGCCTGAGCGAGCTCGCCGCCGAGGTCGACGTCCATCCCTCCCACCTCGCCCGCGTCTTCCGGGCCCACCACGGCGTCTCGGTCGGCGAGTACGGGCGGCGGCTCCGGTTGGCCTGGGCGGCCGAGGAGCTCGCGGGCGGCGACGCACCGCTCGCCGCGATCGCGGCACGGGCCGGCTTCGCGGATCAGAGCCACTTCACGCGTCTCTTCAAGGACCGCTTCGGAACGACGCCGGCGCGCTACCGAGACGCAACTCGCGTTCCAGACTAGGTAGCGCGCGTTCAAGACGCGGGGCCCGCTGGGGCCCATCCTGGGCGCAGCCATCCGAGGAGGACGCATGAGCGCGCGCATTGTCTGGGTTGCCGTCGTGATCGCCTGTCTGCTTGCAATCCCTGTCGCCGCAGCCGGTCCCGGCGCCGTTGTGGCATCCGCGAACGGCGGCGCCCACTGGACGATCCCGTTGCCGAACCCGTTCGACGTCGTGGTCAAGAACCGCACCCTTGCCTTCAACGCCCTCAGGTACGAGGACGGGAGCGTCAGCGGCCGGTTCGAGTACCACCAGGTCGTCGAAGGGGACGCCTTCAGGTTTAACGTGGACGTCACGTGCTTCGTCGTCTACGACGGGAATCGAGCGAAGATCGGCGGCGTGGTCGAGCAGAGCAGCGACCCGACCGTGCCGGTCGGGACGTTCGCCTGGTTCCAGGTCTTCGACAACGGCGAGGGCGCCGGGGCACCGCCGGACCGCTCGAGCCTGGTCGGGTTCGGCGACGAGGCGGCCAACGAGGCCTTCTGCAAGAGCCCGAACCTGCCCCGCTTCGGGCCCTGG
>DASXQY010000196.1:0-4790 GCA_036506915.1 Gaiellaceae bacterium
AACACTGGCGCAGACCAGCCCACCTTCGCCGCTTTCACCTTGATCTGCTCGAGCCGGTCGTTTTCGATATCGGGAGTCGCCACACTAAGGAGGAGGACGGATGAACCGTCAGGTCGTGACCGGACCGGGTCTGCCTTCCCAGATCGGCCCGTATTCGCAAGCCGTCCGCGCTGGAGGCTTCCTCTTCGTCTCGGGACAGCCGGGCGTCGATCCCGCGACTGGTTACCCGCCGGCGCCACGTTCTCGCACCAGGCGCGGCAAGCGTTCGCCAATCTGGAGGCCGTACTCCGAGCCGGTGGGAGCCGCCCCGAGCTGGTGGTCAGCACGATCGTCCTTGTAGCTGATCAGAGCTCTTCTCCTTTTCTTTCTTCTCTCACCCAAGGCGGCCCGCCCGATCCTCGTCCACGCGAACGCAAGCGCCGCGTTCCGTCGACGTTCGACGGCCGGCGCGCCTTCTGCGAAACCGCGCTGCACGTTTCAGAAACGACCGGAAGGCGTCAGACATCGGCCGGGGGGATATGGAGGCGGTGGGATTCGAACCCGCGCAAGACTTCCGCAGACCGTGGATTGGGAGATCACGCTATCTCTGAGCGGGGACCACAGGGCAGACTCGTTCATAGCTGCGCCCGGCCACGAAACGTCGCCACTCCTCGCGGGTGAAGTTGCGCCCGGCCACGCGGCAGGCCTGGTCCTCCCAAGCGCCCACCGTCACCGGCCAGCGGTACGCGGTACCGTCGGCGTAGACGGAGAACAGGTATCGGCCGTCCGGCGTATACCCCACGTTGCCCCACGAGCCTTCACCGCCCGGGAAGTCGTCGCCGAGTTGCTGGAGGGTCGAAGTCACCCAGACCTTCGTGTGACCGCTGGAGCCGCCGGACGTCGCGAACATCTCGCCGTCCGGCGCGAATGCGATTGCGCTTACCGGAGCCTGGGCGACGAGAGTCGGGTGACCGAGCCCCGTGCCCGACTTCGGATCCCAAAGGTTGACAATGCCGGCCCAGGAGCCGCTCGCGAGCGTTCCGTCAGGCGAGAACGCAACGCTGGTAACGCTGACGGGGCCTTGCAGCGGACGGATCGTTCGTTCGGCCCGGCCCGTGTGTGCATCGACCACGAGCACGCGCCCGTCTTCGGTGGCGACGGCGACCGTCGAGCCGTCCCGAGACAACGCGACCGCGTTGCCGTACGTGTGCAGGTTCATCGGCTTGCCGCCGACGAGCCGGCCGTTGCGCCAGATCGCAAGCTCCCCTTCGCGGGGTGGCGGTCCGCCGTCCTTGGGATCAGGGCCGTCCCAGGCGTCGACGGCGGCAACCACCCGGCCTCCCGCCGCGGTCGCTACCGAGCGCAACTGCCCGTGGTTCGACAGTCCGTGTAAGGCGGCGACCGGTTTCGGTTCCACTCCGGCAACGTCCCAGATCTGAACGAGCCCGCGGTCGGCGCCGAGGACGAAGCGCGTCCCAGCCCATGCTCCCGCGCCGACGGTTCGGCGTCTCGCCAGCGAAATCGTCCCGACGCGTCGCAGCGTCGAGGTCGAGAAGAGGTTGACGCTGGACTGTGCAACGGTCGCAGCGAACGAACGCCCCTCCGGGGAGACGGCGAGGAGCGGAGCGGCGTCCAGGGTCTGCGCCCGCACTCCGGCAACGCCGAGCCCGAACGGGCTGCCGAACCGTCGACTGCCGCCGAGGTCGTACTGGAGGATCGTGCCGTCGAGGCTGGGCGTGTAGAGCGTCTTGCCATCGGCGCTGAAATCGGGCCAGAGGAGGCGGCCCCCGTGCCCCGTGAGCCGCTCGAGCGGGGCACCCGTCGCGGGATTCCAGAGGATGGCGAGCGCGTCGTCGCCGGCGCTGACGACTGTGCGGGAGTCGGGGGAGAAGGCCAGGCGTGCCACACCGGCTGAATGTGCCCCGGTGCCGGCGATCGTCTTCCCGGTGGCGACATCGAAGAAATGCACCGTGCCGTTGGCGAGGCCGTAGGCGAGCGTGCGAGCGTCGGGGCTGATCGCGCCGCTTACGAACTCAGGCTTCAGTCGCGGCCCCGGCACCGAGGAGATCCGCCGCATCGTCGCCGCGTTCCAGGTCGAGATCGCCCCGTTGGTTGCGACGACCAGGCGCCCGTCGGCCGTCACGGTGGCGGCGACGATCCCCTTGGCATGGAGCGGCACGAGGTGCGGCGGGCCGCGGCGGCTCAGCCGCCAGGTTTCGGCGTACGTGTCACCCTCGCTGCCGTCCTGGTTCCAGACGGCCCAGATCAAGAAGGCGCGGCGGCCGTCTGGAGTGACGAGGGCGGGCTCGAAGGGAGTCGAGGGTGTCCTCTGCCACAGCTTGCTCAGGGGGAAGGTGCCCAACGCACGCCCGGTGTGCGGGTCGAGCAGCCTGTAGGCGGGCGTGGATCCAGGAGCCGCTGCGAATACGTGGCCCGTCGACGGGACGTAGGTGTAGTCGGCATTGATGGCCGGTACCGTTCGGATCTGGCGATGCGTGCGCGTGTCGTAGAAGCGCATCACGTTGCTGTTCGTCGACACGGCGATCGTGCGGCCGTCGGGGGACACTCTGACTTGCTGGGGCCGGTCCTCGATCGGGACGGTGAACGTCCCCGTCACCGCGGGCTCGCGCAGCAGCGTCGCGAGCAGCGTGCCCTCCGTCTGCAGCGAGCGGTCGAGGGCGAGCGACTCGCGTGCGAGCAACATGGATGAGTCGATGCGCGGCTCGGATACGGCCACGGCACCAAGCTGGCGGCCGAGGGCGATGCGCGCCTTGTGCTGCGCGTCGGACCGCTGGACGAGGGCGAACGCGCCGGCGGCGATCGCGGCGAGCAGGAGAACGCCGACGCCTACGAGCAGACCCTTGAGGCGGCGGTTCGTCCGCCGCTGGCGCAGCAGCTCGCGCTCGCTCACGGCCCTGCTCTCGGCGAGGAATTCCCGCTCGAGCTCGTTCAGCTCCTGCTGGTGGCCCGCGGCCCAGTCGAGGGTGGCGGACAGGCGGGCGCCACGGTAGAGCTCCGCATCGTCTCGGTCGGCTCCCTCCCAGCGCTTCGCACTCTGGGTCAGGTGCTCGCGGAGCTCCCGGCCCTGGGCGTCCTCAGTAAGCCATTCCTGGAACCGCGGCCACTCGCGAAGCAGCGCCTCGTGCGCGACCTCAACGGCGCTGTCATGCGCCGTGAGCAGCCGGTCGTCGGTTAGGCGCTCGACGACTGAGGCGAGCACTGGGTCACGCTCCAGATCCAGCTCTGAGAGAGGAACCGTACGCCGCGCCAGTACTCCCTCCTCGCCGGTGCTGACCAGTCGCATGAAGAGGCGGCGCGCGGCAGAGCGTTCCTCGTCGGTCAGGTTGTCGTACGAGCTGTCGGCCAGGCGCGCGACCGCGCCGCGGACGCCGCCCAGGCTCTCGTGCACCTCCAGCTTGAGCCAGCCATCGCTACGTGCCATCCACAGCTCGACCAGCGCAGTCGAGAGGAGCGGCAGCCCGCCCGGCTCGTCGCCGATCTCGGCCACGAGGCCCTCCGCAAGCGAGGATTCCACCCGGATTCCGGCTCTGCGCGCGGGCAGCTCGACGGCGCGCCGGAGCTCATCGGAGTTCATCGGCCCGACCAGCACCAGGTTGACGGCGAGCAAGTCCGCGAGCTCGGGATACGCCGCGCACTCCCCCGAGAAGTCAGCCCGCAGGCCGAGGACAACGACCGCTCGCTCCGCATCCCTGGCGATGGCGACGACCTGCTCGACGAAACGGCTGCGCTCCTCCTCGTCATGACAGGTCGTGAAGACTTCCTCGAACTGGTCGATGACTAGGACGAGTCGCTCGTCTCCATCCACGTCTGAGATCGACAGCGAATCGAGGGCTGCGAGCGGATGCTCGCCGGGGCGCATGACGAGCGAGCGCCAGCGCTCGCTGCCCGGTAGCAGACCGGCCCGGAGCGAGGGCAGCAGGCCGGCGGCGATCACAGATGACTTGCCGCTTCCGGAAGCGCCCAAGACGGCGAGCAGGCCGGCCCCTACGGTGCGCGCCGCCAGCTCGCCAACGAGACGCTCGCGACCGAAGAAGAGGCGGGCGTCCTCCTCCTCGAATGAGGCCAGGCCCTTGTAGGGACATTCGCCGGCGGCAGTCTCGACGGGCCTGTCCTCACCTCCGTAGAACCGTGCGAGCTTGAGGCCGATTACGTTGTTCGCGAACTCGAGGTCGGCGCTGCGCTCGCGTCGCTCCGTCGCGAGGAACTCGGCGGCGGCGGCGAGCCGTCTGGTCGCCTCCCGTTCGGCCCAGTCGCTCATCACCTCGTGCACGCGTCCGGGCACACCGCCCGAGGCGCGCGCGATCGACTCGAGCGGCACCTCATGCACGTTGGCTCCTGCGTACAGTCGAGCGATCTCACGCACACCCGCAGCATCGAGCGGCCCCAGCCTGCGGTGCCCGTCTCCCCTGCTGTCGACGCGGTCTATCAGCCCTGCTGCAGCGCGGATGGCATCCGGATCCTGAACAAGGGCTACGACGAGAGTTGGAAGGGTCTCGATCGCGTCCACCAGCTCGGCTAGGGTGGGCGCGATCGACTCGCCCGTCACGTCGAAGTCGTCCAGCACGACGAGCGTGGGCTGCCGATCGGCCATGGCGTCACGAAGGGCAGACTGGGCGAGCGCGGCTGCAGTCCCGCCCGCTCCCGCGTATGAGACCGCCGCGCCGCTCGAATGTGCGAAGCCGGCCACCTCCGCGGCCAGCCGCGACTTTCCAGTCTTGGCGAGGCCCGAGACGACCACGACGCGGCCGTAGCCGCGGCGCGCCTGCCGCCAGGTGCCGCGAAGCCAGGCC
>DASXQY010000197.1:0-73345 GCA_036506915.1 Gaiellaceae bacterium
CGAGTTGATCGCGGGGCGTTACGAGCTCGAGGAGCTCGTGGGCAGCGGCGGCATGTCGAGCGTGTACCGGGCGCACGACAGGCTGCTCGAGCGGAACGTCGCCCTGAAGGTGCTCCACGAGCAGTTCACCGGCGACGGAGAGCACGTCGAGCGATTCCGCCGTGAAGCGCGGGCCGTGGCGCAGCTCTCGCACCCGAACATCGTCACCGTGATCGACCGCGGCGAGCAGGACTCGCGCCAGTTCATCGTCTTCGAGTACATCCCAGGCGAGAACCTGAAGGGGCTCGTGGAGCGGACGGGCCCGCTGCCGGAGCGGGACGCCCTCCGGCTCGGGCTTCAGGTGGCGCGCGGGCTCGCCTTCGCTCACGGGCAGGGGCTCGTCCACCGCGACGTCAAGCCGCAGAACGTGCTCCTGACCGAGGAGGGGCGGGCAAAGGTGACCGACTTCGGGATCGCCCGCTCGCTCGATGTGGCCGGGGGCCTGACCCGGACGGGCACCGTGATGGGGACGAGCGACTACATCGCGCCCGAGCAGGCGCGCGGGGCGCACGTGGACGAGCTGAGCGACGTGTACTCGCTGGGGGCCGTGCTCTACGAGCTCCTCGCGGGTGAGGTGCCCTTCTCCGGGGACAACTTCGTCGCGGTCGCGATGCGCCACATCAACGAGCCGCCGCCGAGCGTGCGGGAGCGGCGCCCCGACGTCTCTCCCCGCCTGGACGCGGCGATCCGGCGCGCGATGGCGAAGGATCCGGGGGACCGCTTTCGGTCGATGGACGAGCTCGCCGCCGAGCTTCAGGGCTGCCTCAGGGAGCTCGACGGAGGGGCGGACAGCTCGTCCGAGCAGACGATCGTCGTGTCGCCGCCGTCGCGGCGGGATCGCCGCCGGCTGCGCCGGTCGGGAGTCGATCGCCCGAGCGTCTGGCCGCTGATCGTGCTCCTCGCCGGCCTGGCCGTCCTGGCGGGGATCTTCGCGGCGGTGTTCGCCTTCACCGATTCGGGCCCGAAGCTGTCCGGTCTCGTCGGCCAGGACAAGAGCAGTCCGCCTCCCGTTGCAGTGCACCTGGCCGGAGTGGCGAGCTACGACCCGCCTCCCGGGGACGGTCGCGAGCACGACGAGGACGTGCAGCTCGCCGGCGACGGCGACCCCGGGACGTACTGGACGACCGAGCACTACAACGATGGGCTCCAGAAGCCCGGCGTCGGGCTCGTGCTCGCTCCGAGCGGGGCGAAGAAGCTCTCGCAGGTGACGGTGAAGAGCGACACCCCCGGCTTCACCGCGGTCATCGAATCAGGCTCGTCGTCGGAAGGTCCCTTCTCGCGCGCATCGAGCTCCCAGACCGTCGGCACGAGCACGGCGTTCTCGATCGACGCTCCCGCAGACCGGTACTACGTCGTCTGGATCACCGGCCTCGGTCCGAATCCCGCGGTGCACGTGAACGAGGTGACCGCCCGCTCCGGCTGAGACACAATCCGTGAGTGGAGCGGAAGCTCGCGACGGTCCTCTTCGCCGACCTCGTCGGCTCAACAGAGCTGGCCGGGTCGCAGGACCCCGAGCGTACTCGAGCGTTGCTCGACCGCTTCTACGAAGCGATGGTGGAGGAGGTTGAGCACGCCGGTGGCACGATCGAGAAGTTCGCCGGAGACGCGGTGATGGCCGCGTTCGGCGCCCCTGCGGCTCTCGAGGATCACGCCGAGCGCGCGCTGCACGCGGCGCTTGCCATGCGGCACCGCGTTCGTGAGATTGACGACCGGCTCGAGCTCAGGATCGGCGTGAACAGCGGCGAGGTCGTCGTCGGGCGGCCGCGCGAGGGAAGCTCCTTCGTCACCGGCGACCCGGTCAACGTCGCGGCGCGGCTGGAGCAGGGCGCGGAGCCCGGCGAGATCCTCGTCGGCGAGCGCACGATCGCGGTCGCCCGCGACGCCTTCGAGTTCGACGAGGAAACCGCGATCGAGGCGAAGGGGAAGCCGGAAGGCGTCCGCTGCCGGCGGCTCGTGCGCGCTCTTTCGCTCATGCGTCCACGGGGCGTCGGCGGGCTCCGGCGCGCGTTCGTGGGCCGTGATGCCGAGCTCGAACGCCTCCTGGTCGCCTATCGCGCGGCGGTGAGGGAGCGCACGCCCCGGCTGGTGACGATCCTCGGCGATGCCGGCGTCGGCAAGACCCGGCTCGTCCGGGAGCTCTGGGAGCGGCTCCCCGAGGAGTCTCCCGAGCCGCTCCGTCGCACCGGCCGCTGCCTCCCCTACGGCCAGGGCATCACCTACTGGCCGCTCGCCGAGGTGCTGAAGGAGCACTTCGGCATCCTCGAGAGCGATCCCGCCGAGAGCGTCCTGGAGCGGGTGGGCGACCGGCGCTTCCTCGGCCTCACTGTTGGCCTGGACGTCTCGGAGGGCCTGCATCCGTTGCTCGTTCGCGACCGTTTTCAGGATGCCTGGACAGACTTTCTCACCGCCGTCACGGCCGAGCGCCCGCTCGTCGTGCTCGTCGAGGACCTCCACTGGGGCGAAGAGCAGCTGCTCGAGCTGCTCCAGCTTTTGATCGAAGACGTTCACGGCCCGTTCCTCCTGCTGGCGACGGCCCGTCCGGAGATCCTCGACAGTCGCCCCGGCTGGAGCTCCCAGACAGGAGCCGAGATCATTCGGTTGGAGGCGCTCTCCGCCGAGGACTCGGTCCGGATGATCGACGAGCTACTGGTGGGGAAGCTGCCTGCCAATTTGCGCACGGTGGTCAGCGAGCGTGCCGAGGGCAACCCGTTTTTCGTCGAAGAGCTGCTTGCCACGCTGATCGACCATGAGCTGCTCAGGCGTGAGAACGGCGGCTGGACGCTCGGGCAACTCCCGCCCGACTTCAATGTCCCGGATTCCGTCCAGGCCGTACTCGCAGCGCGGATCGACCTCCTCGACCCGGCCGAGAAGGAAGCGCTCCAGGCGGCGTCGGTGATCGGCCGCGTCTTCTGGTCGGGGCCCGTGTACGAGCTCGTTCAGGGCGAGCCCGACCTCCGCGTGCTCGAGGAGCGCGACTTCGTCCGCCGCCGGCACGGCTCGTCGATGGCGGGCGAGCGCGAGTACGCGATCAAGCACACGCTCACTCGCGAGGTTGCGTACGAGAGCCTTCCCAGAGCCCGCCGCGCGCGTCTGCACGCGGCGTTTGCGCGCTGGCTCGAACGAACCGGCGAGGCTCGCGAGGAGCTCGCGCCGCTACTGGCCCACCACTACGCGGAGGCGGTGCGACCCGAGCACGCCGATCTGGCCTGGGAGGGGGCAGATGCGGAGGCGGCAGAGCTTCGGCGCCACGCCGTCTCCTGGCTGCGCCGCGCCGGAGAGCGCGCCACGAGCCGCTATGAGCTGGAGGACGCGATCGCGCTCTTCCGGCGCGCGCTCGAGCTCGAGGACGATCAGGCTGCCCTGGCGGAGCTCTGGCACGCGCTCGGCCGGGCGCACGCGCTCAGGTTCGACGGGGAGCCTTTCGTCGAGGCGATCGAGACGGCGATCGGCCTCACGTCCGATCCCGATCTCCGGGCGGAGATGCACGCGGACTTGGCCCTTCAGACCGTCGTGCGATGGGGCATGTGGCGAACGCTGCCGGCCGACGGCGTGGTCGACGGCTGGATCCAGCATGCCCTCGAGCACGCTCGGCAAACGAGCACGGCAAGGACCAAGGCCCTCGTTGCGCGCTCGTTCTGGCAAAGCGACGAGGCGAACCAGTCGGCTCGAGAAGCAGCGGCGCTTGCGGAGAAGTTGGGCGATCCAGATCTTCGCGCTTACGCTTTCGCGGCTCGCGCGACCGCTGCCTACGGCGTCGGCGACTACGGACAGGCTCTCACCTGGGCGGAGCGGCTTGTCTACCTCGTCGATGACCTCACCGATCCCGATCTCGTCGCCGACGTCTACGGCGCGGCGATCCCACCGACGCTGGCGCTTGGACGATTCCGCGAGGCCGCGCGGCTCGCCGGGGTGCACCGCGAGGTGAACGAGCCGCTCACGCCGCACCACCGTGTCCACGGCGTCGCGGTGCAGTGCGAGGTCGAGGACCTGAGGGGAAACTGGCAGCGGATCGTGGAGCTCGAGCCCGACGTGCTCGAGCGAGTCGAAGGAAACCTCGACACGCCGTGCGTTCGGAACGCCCGCACGCTGCTCCTGTGTGCCCTCGCCCGCGTCTACACCGGCGACCCGGCCGGCGCCGCTTGGCTAGAGGAGCGGGCCGGTGAGCTGGGGGTCGAGGGCTACGGGCTCGCGCTCGAGGGGGCCCGCCTAAAGCTCGCGCTGGCCCGCGGTGATCTGGGCGAGGCAGAGCGGCTGGTCTCGGCGCACTACGACCGCAGACGACCGTGGTTCTTCGCATCGGCGATCACGACTCGCCTCGACGCCTTTGCCGCGCTCGGCCGTCGGCGCGACGTCGAGGACGAGGCCGCCGCGCACTCGAGGCCGAAGACGGTGATCGAGCCCTTCGCGCTGCGGGCGCTCGGGATCGTGCGTCAGGACGAGGCGCTCATCGAGCAGGCGCTCGAACGCTTCGAGGCGATGGGCCTCGACTGGCACGCCGCGGAGACGCGGAAGCTGGTACGCAAGACGTGAGCGGCGCTCGCCTCGCGTCCCTGGCCGGCCTCCGCTCCCGCCCGGCGAAGCCGGGCTCCGCGGAGGCCTGACGCCGCTGGACGGCAGGAGGCCGTGCCCGCGGCGCTTGTCCGTACTGGTTTGTACTGTCCTGCGCGCCGCGGGCTCGGCCTCCTTTGCCAGCGTCGCCCCAGGAACGCGAGGTCTAATACGCGAGGCGTGAGCGGCGCTCGTGGCGTTCGAGCGCGAGCTGGACGAGCCGGTCGACGAGCTCCGGATACGGGATCCCCGAGGCCTCGAACAGTTTCGCGTAGACGCTCGTCGCGGTGAAGCCTGGGATCGTGTTCAGCTCGTTCAGGACGACCTCGCCGTCCTCGCGGACGAAGAAGTCGACCCGCGCCATCCCCTCGCACTCGCCCGCGACGAACGAGCTCACCGCCAGCTCCTGGACCCGCTCGATCGTCTCTTTCGGCAGGCGCGGTGGCACCACCAGGTCCATTCCGCCCTCGTCGTACTTGGCCGAGTAGTCGTACCAGTCGGCACCGTCGAAGCCATGCGAGACGATCTCGCCCGGGAGGGACGCGATCGGCGCGTCGTTCCCCAGGACGCCGCACTCGACCTCGACTCCGGCGACGAACTCCTCGACGAGCACCTTCTCGTCGTGCCGGAACGCGAGCTCGACGGCCGGCGCCAGCTCCTCCTCCGTCCGTACCTTCGAGATCCCAACCGAAGAGCCGAGCCGCGCGGGCTTCACGAAGACCGGGTAGCCGAACGGGTTCTCCGGGGCCTGCCCGCGCCGCAGCGTGATGTTCCGGGTCACGGGAATGCCGCGATCGCGCATCACGGCCTTGAAGAGGTCCTTGTCCATCGCCAGCGCCGAGCCGAGCACGCCCGCGCCGACGTACGGCACTCCAGCCAGCTCGAGCAGCCCCTGCACCGTCCCGTCCTCCCCGAAGGGCCCGTGCAGGACGGGGATCACCACGTCCACTTCGCCGAGAGTCGCTGGGACCTTCGCGGCCGGGACGGGAAGCGTCTCGGCGACCGTCCCGTCTTCGCCCGTCCCCAGCTCCCAGCGCCCGTCGCGGCCGATCTCGACGGTGACGGAGTCGTAGCGCTCGGGATCGAGCGCCTCCAATACCGACCGGGCGGAGGCGAGCGAGATCTCGTGCTCGCTCGACCGGCCTCCCATCAGAATCGCGACACGAACGCGTCTCACGCGGGCGGGGGCGGTGGAGCGGGGTTCATGAGCCGTCCGACGGTGATCGTGACGGTCGAGCCCGGCGGTGCCTGGGTGCCGCCGGGCGGGCTCTGCTCGAGGACGATCCCCTCGAGGCCGGCGTCGGTCACGTCCTGGTTCTTCACCTTGACCTTGAACCCGGCCCCTTGCAGCGTGTCGCGCGCGGATTGCTCGTCCTGGCTCGTCACGTCTGGGACGGTGGAGTTCTTCGGCCCCTTCGAGACCGTGAGCGTGATCGTCGAGCCCGGCGGGGCGGTGCCGCTCGGCTCCTCGTTGATCACCGTGCCCTTGGCCTGATCGCTCGCCGCGTCCGTGCGCGCGACCGAGAAGCCGGCGTCCTGTAGCTCCCTGCTCGCCTGGTCGAAGGGGAGGCCGATCACGTTCGGCACGCTCACCGCCGCTGGACCGCTCGAGACATTGATGCGGACGCGCGTGCCCTTGACGACGGTCTTGCCGCCTCTCGGGTCCTGGGCGATGACCGTGTTCTCGGGCTCGTTTGACGGCACGTCGAAGACCCGGGGTTGTAAGCCGAGGTTGCTGAGCGTGCTGACCGCGTCGTCGCGGTTCTTGCCGAGCACGCTCGGCACGACCACGGTTGGTGGGCCGCTTGAGACCGTGATCGTTACGACCGTGTGCTTTGCCACCCGGTCACCGGCTCCGGGGTCCTGCCTGATCACGAAGCCCTTGTCGACGTCGGTGCTCGGCTCGGTCTGGGTTTTCGGGTTCAGGTTCGCGTCGCGGATCTTCATCTTGGCGGCCGATTCGCGGATGCCCTCGACCAGCGGCACCGCGACCGGCTTGTTCGCGTTCAGCTGGTCCTGGATCTTCGTGTAGGCGAACCAGGCCGCTCCGCCCGCGGCGGCCAGCAGCAGCAAAGAGAGGATCCACGGCCAGATCGGCCGTCGGCGCCGCGGTGGGCCCTCGTAGCCGTAGTAGCCCGCCGGAGGCGTGCGGCCGGGCGGCGAGGGCCGGGCCGGTGCGGTCGGCGGTGATGCCGGGGGAGAGACGATCGCGGTCGGCGCCGCGGCGAGGATGCCGGAACCCGACAGCACCGCCGTGGCGGCGTCCGCCGTCTCGGCCGCGACCGGCAGGCCCTCCGCCACCTGGGAGAGGTCGCGGTCGAACTCCTCCGCGGTCTGGTAGCGCTCCTCGGGGCTCTTCGCGAGCGCCCGCAGCACGATCAGATCGAGGTCGTGCGGCACGTCCGGGCGCAGCTCCGATGGGGGCTTCGGCACCGCCGAAAGGTGCTTCATCGCGATCTCGAGCGGCGTGTCGCCCGTGAAGGGAACCTGGCCGGTGAGCATCTCGTAGAGCACGACGCCGACGGAGTAGAGGTCGGAAGTCTGGTCGACCGGCGAGCCGCGCGCCTGCTCGGGCGAGAGGTACTGGGCGGTGCCGATGATCGACCCGACCTCGGTCATCTGGCTCGCGCCGGAGCGCGCGATCCCGAAGTCCGTCACCTTGAGGCGCCCCTCCGGGCTGACGAGGACGTTGTGCGGCTTGATGTCGCGATGGACGATCCCGTTCCGGTGCGCGAAGCCGACCGCGGCGAGGATCTGGCGCGCGTAGTCGATCGCCGTCTTCACCGGCGCCGGGCCGCGGCCGACGATCATCTCCTTGAGCGAGCGCCCGTCGAGGAACTCCATCGCGATGTAGTAGGTGCCCTCGGCCGTGCCGCGGTCATAGATGGAGACGATGTTGGGATGTGAGAGGCCGGCCGCATTCTTCGCCTCGCGCCGGAAGCGCTCGATGAACTGGTCGTCGGCGGCGTGGCGGTCGTTCAGGATCTTGATCGCCACCCGGCGGCCCAACTCCTGGTCCTCGGCGAGGTAGACGTCGGCCATTCCCCCCGCGCCGAGCTTGCGGACGATGCGGTAGCGGCCGTCGAAAACGGTTCCGATCAGCGTGTCAGAGACGGCCATGTCTCTCCATCAGAGGTTAGGGATTCGACCTTCCTGCAAGCAACGCCTGCATGATCTCCTTCGCGATCGGCGCAGCCGTCGTGCCGCCCGCGCCCGTCTGGTTCTCGAGGACGACCGCCACGGCGACCCGCGGGGCTCCCGCCGGCGCGAAGGCGATGAACCAGGTCGTGTTCGGGTTTACCCGGCTCCCGGTCTCCGCGGTGCCCGTCTTGCCGGCCACCCTGACGCCGGGAATTTGGGCCGCCGTGCCGGTGCCGCCGGTGACGACCGCCTCCATCATCCGCACCAGGTCGCGCGCGGTGCCGGTCTTCATCGCGCGCTCGTACTTGTGCGGATGGGTGCGCGTGACCACGCCGCCGCCGGGGTTCGTCACGCGGCTGACGACGTACGGGCGCATGATCACGCCCTGGTTCGCGACGCCGGCGGCCACCATCGCCATCTGGAGCGGCGTGGTCAGCATCCGCTCCTGACCGAACGCGAGCCGGCCCGGGTCGACCTGGAACTGCGGCTTCCTCGGGTCGAACAGCCGGCCGTGGTCGTAGAGGCCGCTGGGCGCGCGCTCGTTCGAGGGCGTCTCGAGCGGCGGGTCCTTGTAGAAGCCGAACTGCTTCGCCTTGTCGAGGATCCGGTCCGCGCCGATCGACTTGCCGATGTTGCAGAAGACGGCGTTGATCGAGTGCTCGAGCGCCTGCAGGAAGTTGACGGTGCCGAAAACCTCGGGCCCGCTCTGGTCCGCAAAGTTGAGCACCTTCTTGCCGTACTCGATGCAGTACCCCGGATCCTCGAAGGTGGAGTTGATGTTGTACCTGCCGGAGTCGAGCGCCGCCGCGCTCGTCACGACCTTGAACGTCGAGCCCGGAACAAAGAGGCCGTCCGTCGCCCGGTTGACGAGGGGCGCAGCGGGCCTGCACGCACCCTGGATGTGCGAGATCGCGGCGAAGTCCTTCTCGACCAGGTTTGGGTCGTACGTCGGGCGCGAGCCCATCACGAGCACCGCGCCGGTGCGGGGGTCGAGCGCGACCGCGGAGCCGCACTTGCCGGCGAGCTGCTGCATCGCGATCCGCTGTGCCCGCGGCCGCAGCGTCAGCCAGAGGTTGTTCCCCTTGATCGTCGCGCCGCGCAGCCTGGCGAACGTGGTCTTCAGGATCGTGTCCAGGTTCGCGTTCGCGCCGGTCAGGTAGTTGTTCTCGGAGGCCTCGAGCCCGGCGCGGGCGCGAGATTCGGTCGAGTACCCGACGACGTGGGCGAACAGGCCCCGCTGGGGATAGCGGCGGCGGTAGATGGTCTGCCCGGACTTCGTCCGCTTCTTCCGGTTCGTGGCGAGGATCGTGCCGTCCGCGGCGCGGATCAGCCCGCGCTTGATCGAGAACTCCGCGACCCGCTGGATCGCGTTGTCCTGCCGGTCGGCGAGGCCCGCGGCGGCCCAGGTCTGCCAGTAGGTGGTGCCGACGATCAGGGCGGCGATCAGGCCGAGGCCGACGAGCGCTAGGCGGGCGATCTGGCGGTTCATGCGCGCTCCGCGTTCGCGCGGTTGGAGACCAGCATCAGCCCGGCGAGCAGGACGAAGTTGGCGACCACGCTCGAGCCCCCGTAGCTGACGAAGGGAAGCGTGATCCCGGTCAGCGGGATGATGCGCAGGATCCCGCCGACGATGATGAACGTCTGGAGCGCGAAGGCGAACGTGAGGCCCGCCGCGAGCAGCTTCGAGAAGCCGTCGTCGGCGAGCATCGCGACCCGCATCCCTCGCGCGACGAAGAGCATGAAGACGAGCAGTAGCGCCGAGACGCCGACCAGGCCGAGCTCCTGCGCGAGCGCCGAGTAGATGAAGTCGGTGTTGGCGGAGGGGATGAGCTGCGTTCCGCCGGTGGTGGTGAAGGTCCCCTTGCCGAGCCCGGAGCCTCCGAAGCCTCCGTTCGAGATCGAATAGAGCGACTGGGCGATCTGATACCCCGTCGAGTGGACGTGCTGCCAGGGGTCGAGCCAGATCTCAACCCGTTCGCGGACGTGTGGGATCAGCTTGTAAGCGGCTGCGGCGCCGCCGACGAACAGGCAACCGCCGATCAGGACGAAGGCGAGCCGGCCCGTGGCCACGAACACCATCGCCAGGAAGATCCCGAAGTAGAGGAGCGCCGAGCCGAGGTCGTTCGTCTCGACCAGGACGAGCATCGCGCCGCCCCAGATCACGAGCAGTGGGCCGAAGTCCTTCAGGCGGCCCTGCGCAAGGACCTCCCGCTTCTCGCGCAGGTAGCCGGCGAGGAAGACGATCAGCATCACCTTCGCCAGCTCGCCGGGCTGGAACTGGAGCGAGCCGAAGTGGATCCAGAGCCGGGCGCCGTTGACCGTCGTCCCGAGCCCGGGCACCGCCGGCAGGGCGAGCAGGCCGATCGAGGTCAGCCCGAAGAGGTACTTGTAACTCTCGAGGCGCCGGTAGTCGCGGTGGAGCACCAGCAGCGTGGCGGCGAACGCGCCGAGGGCGAGCACGATCCAGAGCCCCTGCCGGAAGGCGTCGGTCGGGTCGAGCCGGTAGATCTCGGTCACCCCCACGGCGGTCAGGAGCCCTGCCATCGGCAGCAGGTACGGATCGGCGTACGGCACCGTCAGGCGGGCAATCAGGTGGGCGGCGAGGTAGAGCGCGAAGAAGAAGCCGGCGTAGGAGAGCGAGGCGGTGGAGACGACCTCCTGGCGCGCGATGTAGACGCTCGCGAAGCCGATCGCCGTCAGGATGCCGACGACCATCAGGTTCGCGAGCTCGCGGTTCCGGGCGCTCATTTGCCGATCTCCTGCTCGTAGCGTTGGACCGCGTCCAGCGCGGAGTCCTCGCTGCGGAGGCTGTGGTCGAAGAGCTTCCGGCGCTCGCTCTGGCTCAGCTGCGCGGCCAGGAGCGGGCTGACGTACACGGTCCGGTAGAGGTGGACGTCCCCGACCACGTTCCATGGGACGCCCTGGTAGACGGCCACCTGCCCGTCCGGCTCGACGCCCACGAAGTGGGAGCGCCAGAGGCCCCAGACGACGAAGCCGCAGGCAAGGGCCAGCAGCAGGACCGCGAGCATCACGATCACGATCCGGCGGCCGGGGCCGCGCTCCTCTCCGGGCCGGCCGTCGCGCCCGGCCTCCTCCCGCACGACCTCGGTGGGAGGAACCACCATCGTTCCCACCGCCGGGACGCGGTCGAGCTCGTCGAGGGTGTCCTCGTCCTCGGCGTCCCCGCCGTCTTCCCCCACCGGGGGCAGCGTCAGGGTTCGACCCGTGTCCTCGCCCGCGCCCGCGATCTCGAAGAAGACGACCGTGATGTTGTCCTCCCCGCCGCCCCTGTTCGCGGCGCGGACGAGCGCCTTCGCGGCGGCCTTCAGGTCGCTCCGGTTCCGCTCGACCTCGGAGAGAATCGCCTCGTCGCCGACCATCGACGTCAGGCCGTCGGAGCAGAGCAGGAAGACGTCGCCGGGCTTGGTCTCGACCGAGAACGTGTCCACGTCGACGTTGGGATCGGTACCGAGCGCGCGCGTGATCACCGAGCGCTGTGGATGGGCCTCGGCCTCCTCCGGCGAGAGCTTGCCGCTGCGGACGAGCTCGGCCACCAGCGAGTGGTCCTCGGTGAGCTGCTCGAGCCTGCGTCCGCGGATCAGGTACGCGCGGGAGTCGCCGACGTGGCCGATCGCGACGGTGCCGTCCTCGACGAGCGCGACGGTCATCGTCGTCCCCATCCCCGACGCCGCTGCGTCCCGGGACTGGCGCTGGTACACGCGGCGGTTGGCCTCCTGGATCAGCTCGTCGACGCGGCGCTCGCCGCTCTCTCCTGCGGCCCCGGAGTCGTCACGCAGGGCGGCGGCCGCGAGGCTCGAGGCGAGCTCGCCCGCCTGCGCGCCGCCCATTCCGTCGGCGACCGCGAAGAGCGGCGGCTCGAGGACGTAGGCGTCCTCGTTGCGCCGGCGCTTACGCCCCGGGTCGCTCAGGCCGGCGCTGTGGCCCAATGTCACAGCTCGTACCTCAGCTCGGTCTCGCCGATCCGGACGACGTCGCCGGGCGAGAGGCGCTTCGCCTTGGTGACACGCGTCCCGTTCAGGTAGGTGCCGTTGGTCGAGCCGACGTCCTGGAGCCAGACTCCGTCGCGCCGGGGCTCGATGCGCGCGTGGTCCGACGAGGCGTACTCGTCCCGTCCGAGGTCGACGTCGTTTCTGGAGCTCCGCCCGAGCGTGATCGGTGCCGAGTCGAGCACGCGCTCGTCGCCCTCCGCGAGAGCCGGGCTCTTGATCACGACCAGCTTGCCGGCCTCGATCCGCGGTTGCTCGGCAAGGCCGGGGACCGAGCCCGGGGCGAGGACGAAGCTTTCCTGGGGCAGGCGCACGTCCCGCGAGGCGGTGCGAACGATCCGCCAGATGAAAAGGTAGAGAAGGACGAGAAACAGGATCTTGAGGACGAGCAGCGCCTCCTCGACCGCGATCGACGCGAGCATCACGGCGTCACTCCGTTTCCCGCCGGAAGACGAGCTCTGTCGAGCCGAGCACGATCCGATCGCCCTGCCGCAGCTTCGCCCGCTTCTGACGGCGCCCGTTCACCTCCATCCCGTTGGTCGAGTCCAGGTCGACCGCCCAGTAGGCCGCGCCTTCCTGCCGCACCTCTGCATGCCGGCGCGAGACGTTTGGATCGGGAAGCTGGATGTCGCAGTCCTTCGAGCGGCCGATCGTGACCTGGCGCTGGTCGAGCTCGTGCTTCGTGCCGTTGACGGTCAGGCTGACGGTCTCGCGCCCGAGCCCGAGCTCCTCGGCCGAGACGGCCTCCGTCTCGGCGGGCTTGCGGTAGACCATGGTCGCCGCCGGTTGCGGCTGCGGCGCCGGCTCGCCGGGCTGCGGCACGGGGCCCTGCACCATCCGCGTCGCGATGCCGAACTCGCCCATCTCGAGGTCGGAGTCGGTCTCGAACTTGACTTCGGGCGGAGAGAGCAGCTCGTACCGCTCGCGGCGCGCGTTCTCCGCAATGTACTCCTGGAGCTCGCTCTGGAGCGACTCCTCGTAGCTGGCGAACTGCTCGCGGTCGGCCGGCGCGAGGTAGACGGTGTACTCATTCGGGGCGTAGACACGGGAGACGGAGATGACTCGATGGTCTTCCATCTCCTTGACGAGCTTACGGGCGAGCTCGACCGGTTGGACGTGGGTGCGGAACGCGCGCCCGAAGACACCTTCGAACAGGCCCTCGATCTTGTGCTCGATGTTCCGCAGGACGCTCATTCGCACGGGGTTATGCCCCCGGGCCAGAACTCTAGCTCCGGGCTCTGACCGCCAAGACGGTGCAGGTGGTCCAGGCCGCAACGACGAGCGGGGCAGCGGCGACGGTCGGTGCGGGCAGAAGCGTAACCGCGATCAGGCCCGCGCCCAGGCCTGCGATTGCCCAAAGGCCGCGTTCGCGCGCATACGGGAGAGCGACTGCCGCCGCAGCCAGCGCCAGCGCCTCCAGCAGTAGGGTCGGGTGGGCGGTCAGCCCGTGCCAGAGCGCAACCGCGACTGCGAATGGGTCCTCGCTGCCGGTGATGCCGAGGCCCTTCGGCGGCGCTGCGCCGGTGAAGGGAAGCGGTGCGTGCCGCAGCCCGGCGACGATCGCCGCGAGCAGGACGGCGGCCGCGACCTGGAGCGCCCGCCGGGACCTGCTGCGCACGCCGAGGGCCGCGAGCGGAAGCAGCCCGAGCGCGGAGAGCGGCGCGAGCAGCGGGCCGAGCGCGAGGAAGAGGCCCTCCCGTGGGGCCCGCCAGGAGAGCGCGAGCCAGGCGCAGGCCAGCGCGGCGTAGAGGAGCGCGAGCCCCGACGAGACGTTCCCGAGCGGCAGCACGGGCGCCGCCAGCGCGAGGGCGAGGCCGAGCCGGGGCCGGACGAGCGTGAGGCCGAACGCGAGCAGGCCGAGCAGAGGAGCGAAGACCGCAGGAAAGAACGGCAGCGCGCTCGTCGTCCAGCCGGCGAACAGCCCCGCGGCCACGGGCGCTGCGAGCCCGAGTGGTGCTCGCACCGGCGGCAGGGTCGTGCGCGTCTTGCGCCTGCGGAATCGCTCGGCGAAGGCATCGCGTAGCTCGTGCGCGAGCTTCGCGGCGGGCGGCCGCGCCGCGGGGTTGAGCGCGAGCATCCTGTCGACCAGGGCCGCCAGCGGCTTCGGCAGGTCGGGGCGCACTTGCGCGAGCGGCGCCGCCCCGGCCTCGATTCGCCGGGCCGTCTCGAGCAGCGAGCCGTTCCA
The DNA here is from genome assembly GCA_036506915.1 of Gaiellaceae bacterium. GTDB lineage: Bacteria > Actinomycetota > Thermoleophilia > Gaiellales > Gaiellaceae > AC-32. The sequence goes on from DASXQY010000197.1 coordinate 13,921, forward strand.
GAACGGGTGCCAGCCCGCGAGTGCCTCCCAGAGCAGGACGCCGACGGCCCAGACGTCGGCGGCGGCGGTCCCGGGCTCCCCGCGCAAGCGCTCCGGCGGTACGTACGCGAGCGTTCCGGGCACGTCACCGGTCGCTGTCAGGGGCTCTTCCTCCGCGAGCTGCGCGAGGCCGAAGTCGAGCAGGCGGACCGAGAGCTCCGGCGAGTCGGCGACGAGGATGTTGGACGGCTTCACGTCGCGGTGGACGATCCCGCGCGCGTGAGCGTGCGCGAGACCCTCCAGCACCTGGGCCGCCGCCTCGACTGCGGAAGTGTCGTCCAGCGCACCGGCCCGCAGCGCCTGGCGCAGCGTCTCGCCGGGCACGTACTCGTAAGCGATGTAGACGTTGCGGCTGTCGCGCTCGAGGCCGTAGGCGCGCAGGCAGCGCTCGTGGCGAAGCCGCGCGGCTGCCAGAGCCTCGCGTTCCGCGCGCGTTGCCGCCTTTCCCTCGCGCGGAACGATCTTGAGGGCGACGTCGAGCCCGGTCTGCTCGTCGCGCGCCAGCCAGACCGAGCCGGAGCCGCCGCTTCCGAGCGGCCGCAGGGGCCGGTAGCGCTCGACCACGAGCTCACTTGGGGAGAGCGCAAGTGCCGCCTCGGCCACGATCCAACAGTTTTCGCCCCCCTCCGGACAATCCTTTGTCCTTGCCTTTGTCTTCCGGGGAACTAGGTAGAGTGAGCCGACTTTTCGTCCGGCTTTTTCCTGCAAACACGGTCATGAGCGAGCGCGATCTCGACACCGACATCGACTTCGACTTCTTCGAGGAGGAGCCGCCCACCCAGGAGGCGGCCCAGACCGAGCGGGGCATTCGCCGCCGTGGTCCCCGCGGGCCTCGCCGCCCGCCGCGCGCGCCGACCGACCTGACTCCGCTCCTGCGGCTCGTCGGCCTGATCGCCTTCGCGATCCTGATCATCGTCCTGCTCGTCTTCTGGATCCAGAGCTGTCAGGAGTCGAGCAAGAACGCGACGTACAAGAACTACATGACCAAGGTCTCGGAGGTCGCCTCGGCGTCCCAGACGATCGGGCGTCAGCTGAGCAACGCGCTCCTGCAGACGGGCGTGAAGCAGGCCGCGCTCCAGCGCAGGATCGCGGGATTCGCACGCCAGGAGCAGCTCGACGTCGAGCGTGCGCGGGAGATCACCCCGCCGGGCCGACTTCGCGACGAGCACCAGGCGGTGATCGAGGCGCTCCAGTTCCGCGTCAGCGGCCTGAACGGGCTCGCAAACGCGCTTGCGGCCACGGCCAACACGAAGGACGTCGACCGCGCGGCCGCCGTCCTCGCCTCACAGATGCAGCGCCTGCTCGCCAGCGACGTCGTCTGGGACGACGAGTTCAAGGACCCGAGCCGCAATGAGCTGCGGCAGCAGGGTGTCACCGGGACGAGCGAGAACGGTGGCCCGCTCGTGCCGGACTCGAATTTCCTCCAGAGCTCAGAGCTCGTGAGCGCAAACAACCTGGCGCCCGTGCTGCAGCGGATTCGCGGCGGCTCGGTTTCGGTCTCCCCGGGTGCCATCCGGGGCACGAACATCGAGAGCACGGAGGTGCTCCCCGCGGCGCGGGAGCTGAACACGAACTCGAACACGATTACCGTGACGACGGCCCTGGCGTTCAAGGTCACGGTCAAGGATTCCGGCGAGTCGCAGGAGGTTCAGATCCCGGTCACGCTGACGATCGAGCAGGCGGGTGCCGCGCCGATCACCAAGAAGGCGTTCATCCCCTTCATCAACGCGGGCGATACGCAGACGGTCACCTTCAAGAACTTCTCCACGCCCAACTTCGCGACACCCGCGACGATCAAGGTCGAGGTGCAACCGGTGCGCGGCGAGCACAACATCGACAACAACTCGGCCGAGTATCCGGTGATCTTTTCCGCGGGGTAGCACCGACTAGGATGGCGGCGGCATGAGCGTCTCGAGCGCGACGGCCGCCTGGATTGCGATCGGCGCGGCGGCAGCGGCGGCGGTCGCGCTGCTCGCGGCGCTCTGGGTGACGCTGCGGGTCCGGCGGCTGCACGAGGGGCAAGCAGTGTTGCTCGGCGAGGACCGGACCGACCTCGTCGACTTCGCGGTCTCGCTCCAAGGCCGGATCGACGACCTCCACCGGGCCGTGGACGAGATCGCGGCCGGGCTCGTCCGCGTCGATCGCCGGGTCGATGAGTCCGTCACGAACACCTCGATCGTCCGCTACAACGCATACGAGGACACGGGCGGACACCAATCGGCCTCCCTGGCGGTGCTCGACTCGGGGCGCACAGGTGTTGTCGTGAGCGCGATCCAGGGCCGCGACTACGCGCGGATCTACATGAAGGAGCTCGACAGAGGGCGCTCTTCGATCGCGCTCTCGCCGGAGGAATCCGAAGCCGTCGAACGAGCCATGTCTCGCTAAAGTTCGGCCGGATGCAGCAGGTTCTTGTCCTGAACGCGAGCTACGAGCCGCTGAACGTGACGACCGTTCGTCGTGCGCACGTGCTCGTGTTCAAGGGCAAGGCCGAGGTGATCGAGGAGCTCGAGCAGCCCCTCAGATCCGCGACCGACACCTATCCGCGGCCGCACGTGATCCGGCTGGTGCAGTACGTGCGCGTGCCGCGGACGCTTCAGCGCAAGATCTCGCGTCGGGCGCTCTTCGCCCGCGACGGGTGGCGCTGCATGTACTGCGGCACCACCACCGGCCGTCTGACGCTCGATCACGTCGTCCCGCGCAGCCGCGGGGGCGATTCCGTCTGGGAGAACGTCGTCACCTCGTGCGCACCGTGCAACATGCGCAAGGGCAACCGGCTCCCGGAGGAGGTGGCGATGGCCCTGCGCGCGAAGCCTCGGCCGCCGGCTCCGGTGCTCTTCATCCACCTTGCAACGCCGAGGATCCCGAACGGCTGGGAGCCCTACCTGAACGGCTTCGGCCGCCACGACGTGTCGACGGCGACTGCCTAAGACCGCTTCGCCCGGCCAGTTGGGTCGACCGGTTATTTCAGACGGACGCACGGGCACAGCCCGCACGTCCTGACAACGGCACCGCAAGCGGTGCCTTAGCGGCTTGACTTTGTGACGCCGCGCCCTTCCGGCGGCGTACCTGCGCTGTAGCCGAACCGGGAGGACGACATGAAGAGGATCGTGTTGATCGCTGCGCTCGCTGCGCTGCTCGTCGCCGTGATTGCGCTCGCGGGAGTGGGAAGGCCTGGAGCCGCCCACGGCTCGCCGGCTCCGGCCGGCCGGGGAATCACCGTCACCGGCACCGGGACGACGGTGGCCGTTCCGGACGAGGCGTCGTTCTCGTTCGGCGTCGAGAGCACCGGCGCGACCGCCCGGGCGGCGCAGGCCGCGAACGCAGAGCGGATGGCGGGCGTGGTGGCGGCGCTGAAGGGCGCAGGAGTCGCCGGCCGCGACCTCCAGACGACGGACGTCTCGGTGATGCCCGACTGGAGCAACGACGGCTCCCGGGTCGAGGGCTTCAGGGCTCACGCCTCGGTCCAGGCGAAGGTGCGGCGAATCGCGCGCGCGGGCGCCGTGGTCGATGCGGCGGTCGCCGCGGGCGCCACCGAGACCTCGGGGCCGTCGCTGGAGCGGGCCGATCGGGACGCGCAGTACCGGACGGCCCTGCGCAACGCTGTTGCCGACGCGCGTGCGAAGGCGGAGGCGCTGGCGGCCGAAGCGGACGTCCAGCTCGGCCGGGTGGTGCGCGTGGAGGAGGGCGCCCCGGCGCCTCAGCCGTATTACGAGAGGGCTGCACTCACCGCGGTGAGGGAGACGCCAATCGAGCCGGGCACGCAGGAGACCCAGGCGACCGTGACGGTCACGTTCTCGCTTGCCTAGCCCCGTTCTACGGGCAAATCCAGCTGCTCCCACTCGCTCCAGGAGCCGGGGTAGAGCTTCGCCTCGCGCCCGGCCAGCGCGAGGCGGTGGACGACGACGCAGGCGGTGACGCCGGAGCCGCAGTAGGCGACCAGCGCGCCTTTCGGCAGCTCGGGAAGCGGCTCGTTCCAGGGTGCGTTTCGCGCTCCGGGGATCCGGCCCGGGACGCGGTCGATCGGATTCGGCTCGCCGCGAAAGCGCTCGGGCACGCGGGCATCGACCGGCGCCAGCTCGTCGAGCCGTCCCGCGAGTTCTGGTGCCGAGATCGTGTCGTCGTCCCGCGGGCGCGGCTCGAACCGGGCCGGTTCGATCAGCTCCTCGCCGGCCCGCAAGGGCCCGAGCCAGCCGCCGAGCTCGAGGACGGCGCAGTCGTCGTGCCCGAAGTGGCGCAGCAGCCACCAGAGCCGCTCGGCCCCGCCCATGTTCCCGTAGGCGACGACGAACACCCCGCCACTGATCCCTGCCCGCGAGGCGGCCTCGGCGAAGTGCTCTGCGCTCGGTAGCGGATGCCGTCCGCGTGGGCCCGGCGGCGCCGCGAGGTCCTCCTCCACGTCGAGAAAGGACGCGCCCGGGACGTGGCCGGTGAGGTAGAGCTCCCGGCCGCGACCGGGGGTGCCGAGCTCCCAGCGGCAATCGACGAACTGGTAGCGCATCCGCGTAGCGTGCCGAAAGGCGCGGCTCGCCAAGTAACAGACTGTTACTTGGTCACGTGAACGCGCTGCGGAACGTGGCCGGTCGCAGCGCGAGCGGGCGCTTGCAGCGCCCGCACCAGCTCTGACTCGATCCCTTCTGCTCCGACTTCTCCTGGAGGAGCGGCTTCTCGCAGGTGCACTTCTCGGTTTTCTCGCTCATGCGGCCTCCTGCGCCGACTCTGGCGCCGTCGTCGGACGGTGTTCGTGATGGTGTGAGCGACCGAGCAGGTGGCCGTGCGCCTCGGTCCCGTACCCGCCCGGCACCGGGATGTAGAACTCGGGGTAGCCCCACATGCCGTGCTCGGAGACGTCTAGGCCGGCGGTCTCCGTCTCCTCCTCGACGCGGATCCCCCAGAGGCGCTTCATCGTCCAGAGGCAGCCGAACGAGGCCGAGAACGTGAAGGCGCCGACCGCGGCGAGCCCGAGGAGCTGCACCCAGACCTGGTGGAACGAGCCCGTGTAGACGAGGCCGCCGGTGCCGGTCTTGAGCGTCGCCGCCAGGGACGGGACTGCGAACAGCCCCGTGGCGAGCGTCCCCCAGACGCCGGAGACACCGTGCACCGCGACCGCGCCGATCGGGTCGTCGATCCCGATCCGCTCGACCGCGAGGACGCCCACGACCGCGATCACGCCCGACACGAGCCCGATCACGACGGCGGCCCAGGGCGCGACGAAGCCCGACGCCGCCGTCACCGCGACCAGCGCGGCGAGGACGCCGTTCAGCATCATCGAGATGTCGGGCTTGCGCAGGACTATCCAAGCGGTGACGGCGCCGCTGAGCGCCCCGGCCGCGGCGGCGAGGTTGGTCGTCAGCGCGACGTAGGCGAAGAAGCCGACGCGGTCGCCGGTGACGACGCCGAGCGTCGAGCCCGGGTTGAAGCCGAACCAGCCGAACCAGAGGATGATCGTGCCGAGGACGGCGTAAGGGATGTTGTGCCCGGGAATCGCGTTCCCTCGCCCGCCGTCGAACTTGCCGATGCGGGGCCCGAGCAGAAGCGCGCCGGCCAGCGCAGCGAGCGCGCCCTGGTAGTGGACGACCGTCGAGCCGGCGAAGTCCTGCATTCCGAGGCCGAAGAGCCAGCCGCCGCCCCAGACCCAGTGCGACGTGACCGAGTAGATCAGCGTGAAGAGCGCTCCGAAGACGAAGTAGACCCACAGCTTCGCCCGCTCGGCCATCGCGCCCCAGACGATCGCCAGCGAGACGCCTGCGAAGACGACCTCGAACAGGTAGCCGGCCGCGCTCGGGATTGTGGTGAAGAAGGAGTAGGGCGCCTTGCCCGCGGCGAGGAGCGAGTCGACCGAGGGCGCGAAGCCGTGTGTCCCGATCACGCTGTTGCCGTCCCCGAAGGCGATCCCGAAGCCGACCGCCCAGTAGACGAGCGAGCAGACCGCGAAGATGAGCACGTTCTTGCCCGCGATGTGGGCGGCGTTCTTCATCCGGGTCAGGCCCGCCTCGAGGAAGGCGAAGCCCGCCTGCATGAACATCACGAGCACGGCCGCGACGACCACCCAGAGGGTGTTGGCGGCGAGCAGGAGATCGGAGTTCTTCATGCGGCCTCCTCGGCGCGCTCGAGCGGCAGGCCCGTGCGGTTGTGGGTGACGTGCTTTACGGGCGTCGTCCAGACGAGGCCGTCGCCGCAGTCGTTGCCGCTCCGCGCGGCGTCGGCGACGGTCGCGGCGACTGCGGTGGCGAGCTCGTCCGCGACGACGAACGTGAGCAGCGCCTTGGGCAGGAAGCGCGACTCGAATACGCGCCCGCGGTACTCGTGCGTGATCCCGCGCTGACGCCCGTGCCCGACCGCCTCGACCACCGTCACGCCGACGTGGCCAGTCTGCTCCTCGACCGCGTCGATAACCGTCTCGACGCGCTCGCGCAGGACGACCGCTTCCACCTTGACCATCAGAGACACGTCCCGATGGGACCGGTCCGGGGACTGTCCCCGGCCGTGGCCGAAAGGGACGGTGCCGGGAGAAGAAGTTCCAGTTTCGTTTCCATTCAGACCACCACCTCGCTTCGTCGTTCGAGCAGGAGCACGTCTCGCCAGACGCTGTCGAGCCGGCCGAGCCGCTCGCGGGTGCCGACGACGCGGAAGCCGAACCGCCGGCAGAGGGCGAGGCTCGCCTCGTTCTCGGGGAACACGCCCGTCTGGATCGTCCAGATCCCGGCCCGTTCGGAGCCTTCGACGAGCGTCTGGAGAAGCGCCGAGCCGATGCCCTGTCCGCGAGCTTCCTCGCCGACGTAGGCGCTCACCTCGGCCACGCCCTCGTAGCAGCAACGTTCGGAGACGGGCGCGAGCGCGATCCAGCCTGCGACCCGCCCCTCCTGCACGGCCACGAGCCGGTGCTGGGCGAGGTGCGCCGCGTCCCAGTCCGGCCACGACGGCACTTCCGTGTCGAAGGTGGCGTTCCGGGTCGCGATCCCCTCGGCGTAGATCCGCGCGACCTCCGGCCAGTCGCCCGGCCGGAGGTCGCGCACTTCCACTGCGGTCGCGATCAAACCGCTAGCAGTCGTAGTAGAGCGCGAACTCGGCCGGGTGTGGCCGCAGCCGCACGACGTCGACCTCGTTTTCCCGCTTGTAGTCGATCCAGGTGCGGATCAGCTCCTCCGAGAAGACGCCGCCCCCGAGCAGGAACTCGTGGTCGGCCTCCAGCGCATCGAGAGCCTCGGCCAGCGAGCCCGGCACCTGTGCCACAGAGGCGTTCGCCTCTTCGAACAGGTCGTAGTCCGCCGGCTCTCCGGCGTCGAGCCCCTTCTGGATCCCGTCGACCCCGGCCATCAACATCGCCGCGAACGCGAGGTACGGGTTCGCCGCCGCGTCCGGGCAGCGGAACTCGACGCGCTTCGCCTTGGGCGACTCCGAGTACATCGGGATCCGGATGCAGGCCGAGCGGTTCCGCTGCGAGTAGACGAGGTTGACCGGCGCCTCGAAGCCCGGCACCAGCCGCCGGTACGAGTTCGTTGTCGGAGCGCAGAACGCGAGCAGCGCCGGGGCATGCGCGAGCAAGCCGCCGACGTAGGACCGCGCAAGCTGCGAGAGCCCCGCGTAGCCGGACTTGTCGGCCATCAGCGGCGTCCCCTCCTTCCAGAGGGACTGGTGCGTGTGCATGCCCGAGCCGTTGTCTCCGAAGAGCGGCTTCGGCATGAACGTGACCGTCTTGCCCGCCGCCCGGGCGACGTTCTTGACCACGTACTTGTAGGTCATCACCTGGTCGGCCATCCGCGCGAGCGGCTGGTAGCGCAGGTCGATCTCGCACTGGCCGCCGGAGGCGACCTCGTGATGGTGGAACTCGCACGGGATCCCCAGCCGCTCGAGCGTCAGCACCATCTGCGTCCGCAGGTCGTGCAGCGTGTCGTGTGGCGCCGGCGGGAAGTAGCCCTCCTTTGGGCGCACCGTGTATCCGAGCCCCGGCTCGGCGGAGTTCCAGTGGCCCTCGGCCGAGTCGATCGCGTAGTGCGAGCGATGGTCGGCGAGCTCGTACGAGACCGAGTCGAGGACGAAGAACTCGCACTCGGGGCCGAAGTAGGCCGTGTCGGCGATCCCAGTCTCGGCCAGGTACTCCTCGGCGCGCCGCGCGATCCGGCGTGGGTCCTTGCCGTAGCCCTCCTTCGTCACCGGGTCGGCGATCTCGCAGACGAGCGAGAGCGTCGGCGCCTCGGTGAAGGGATCGAGCACGGCGCTGGCCGCGTCGGGCATGAGCAGCATGTCCGACTCCTCGATTCCCTGCCAGCCGCGGATCGAGGAGCCGTCGAAGCCGAGGCCCTCGTCGAAGGCCGACTCGTCGAAGGCCGAGATCGGCAGCGACACGTGCTGCCAGGTGCCGAGCAGGTCGCAGAACTTGAGGTCGACCATCTGCGCCTGCGTCCGGCCCGCCCACGCCAGTGTCTCCTTGGGCGCCGGCTTCTCCGCCGAGCCGTTCGCCAGGTAGTGCTTCGTCTCTTCCGCCGCCATGCTCCTCCTTTCGGGACCAAACAAAAAGGGCCCAGGACTCCCGAGAGTCCTGAGGCCCCAATGCCTCCGCGCCCGCCTTCGGCGGCGGGCACTGTTCGCACCCTAGCTCAAGAGCCGGACGCCGTCTAGCACCGACGCAGCTTCGCGCACGCCAGCCCGATCGGGATCGCGAAGTTGATGTTCTCGCCACCGCCGGCGACGAGAACGCCGACCACATGCCCCTGCTTGTCGAGGGCGGGGCCGCCGGAGTTGCCGGGGTTCGCCGCCGCGTCGGTCTGGATCACCTTTCGCGTCACGCGGCTGACGATTCCGGTCGTGACCGTGCCGTAGAGGCCGTAGGGACTGCCTACGAGCAGGAGCTGGTCGCCGGTTCGCGGCCGCAGGCCGTGAGGGTTCTGCCAGAGCGGGAGGGCGCCGGCCGGCTTCCCGCTCATGTGGATCACCGCCAGGTCGTGCGTCGGGTCGACGGCGGCGATCTCGCCGCTCCAGGAGCCGCCCTTGCGGGAGATGGTCACGCCGCTTCCGAGCTGTCCCTCGACGACGTGGTTCGCGGTCACCAGGTAGCTCGCGTCGCCGTCGGTCCACGCGACGAAGCCGCTGCCGAGCCCGTTCTCGGTCTCGACGGTAAACACGCTCCGGAGGACGCGCGAGGCGAGCGGCGCGATCCCGGTCTCCCGCCGCTTCAGGGTCTTCTCGGCGGAGCCGAGCCGTCCGGACAGCGTCGCGTTGCGCGCCTCGAGCGCAGTCACCCGCTTCGCCAGCTGAGCGACCTCGGCCTTGCGGGCCGAACGCTCGGAGCTGACGACTCCTGCCTGGCGGACGAGCACGAAGGCGGAGCCGGCGAGGGCGGCGAGCGCCACGGCCACCGCGATCGGCGCGAGTGGCAGGCGGCGGGTGGGACGCTCGTCCCAGGTCTCGTCGTAGGTCATCGACGGCGGCTCCGTTCCGTCTATCGGCAGCGACGACGGTTCGGTGTAGGGCCGGCGACTTGCCGGATGCGGAAGCGCCGACTTGCCGGGTGCGGAAGCGCCGTGTAAGTTGGATGAGCATGCCAACCCTGGTCTGACACAGCGCCTCGCGGGCGCCGCCTCACGCGGAGGCAGGCGCCTGTCGTCGTGTCCCTTGATCCAGGAGCAGCATGTACGCCCTCGAAGTCGACAATCTGCGCAAGGAGTTCACCCGTAAGGACGGGCGCGCTCGCCTGCGCCGCCAACGCCGTCTCGTCCAGGCGCTCCGCGGCGTCAGCTTCGCCGTCGAGCGCGGCGAGTGCGTTGCGATCCTCGGCCAGAACGGCTCCGGGAAGTCGACGCTCGTCCGGTTGCTCTCGACGCTGCTGCTGCCGGACGGGGGGAGCGCCCGCGTCTTCGGCCGTGACTCCGTCCGCGACACGCGCGCCGTCCGCCGGCTCGTGAACCGCGTCTCGGTCGAGGCCTCCTTCTTCAAGAAGATGTCGGCGGTCGAGAACCTGAGCTATGCGGCCCGTTTCTACGGCCTGCGCGCGTCGGCGACACGCGACCGCATTCCGGAGATCCTCGGGCGGGTCGGCTTCCCCCAGGACCGGCGCACGGAGCCGATGGAGAATCTCTCGCGCGGGATGCAGCAGAAGGTCGCGCTCGCCCGGGCGCTCCTCACTGCGCCGATGCTCCTCCTGCTTGACGAGCCGACAACGGGCCTCGACCCGCGCTCGAAGCAGGAGGTGCAGGAGTTCATCCGCGAGGTGCGCGCCGAGCACGACGCCACTGTGCTTCTCTGCACGCACGACCTCGCCGAGGCCCAGGCGCTCGCCGACCGCGTGGGGATCCTCGACGACGGCGCGCTGCTCTGCCTCGAGCCGGCGGAGGAGCTGAAGGCGCGCTTCGGGGCGGAGACGCTCGAGGAGGCGTTCTTCGCCGCGACGGGGCATGGGCTCGACCACGGTGAGGAGGCGGCATGAGGGCGATGAGCCTCGCCCTCCGGCACGAGCTGGTCGGCCTCGGCGGCGTCGTCGAGCGCAACCTCTACCTCGTCAAGCGCTACATCTGGTGGGACATCGCGTTCTTCGTCTGGACGGTCGCGAACACGCTCACGATCGTCTTCATCGCGAAGGGGATCCCGGCGGTGGGCGGCCGGATCGACGTCGACCGTGTGACAACGATCCTGCTGGTGGGCGCCGTCATCTGGGCCTACCTCGGGATCATCTTCGAGATCCTCACCGAGACGGTCGCGTGGGAGCGCTGGGAGGGGACGATCGAGTACACGTTCATGGCGCCGCTCTCGCGACCGGTGCACCTGCTCGGGATGGGCGTCTTCGCGATCGGCTACGGCGTCGTCCGCGCGGTGCTGCTGTTCGGCGTGGTCGCCGCGTTCTTCAGCCTCCACCTGCCGAACGCCGACTACGCCGCCGCGTTGGTGCTGCTCGTCGTCGCTTCGATCTCGTTCATCGGGATCGGGATGATGACCGCCGTCCTGCCGCTGATCTCGCCCGAAAAGGGGACGCAACTCGGCTTCGTAGCGCAGGGCGTCCTGCTCGTCGTCTCGGGCGTCTACTACCCCGTCTCGGTGCTCCCGGGCTGGATGCAGCTGCTGGCGAAGATCTCGCCGGCGACCTATGCGCTGCGTGGCTGCCGCGAGGCGATCCTCGACGGCGCGGGCGTGGGCTCGCTTTGGGGCGAGATCTGGCCGCTGCTCGTGATCGGAGCCGTCTCGGTCCCGCTCGGGCTCTGGGTCTTCCGCACCGGCGAGCGCTACGCGAAGAAGCACGGGAAGCTGAAGCGGTCCGGATGATCGAGCTACTCGAAGCCGAGACCGACGCCGACCTGGAGGCGTGGCGGCAGGTCAAGCTGCGGGTGCTACCAGGAGAGCGGGCTCCGACCGTCGAGGAGCTGCGCGCGGAGGTGGACAGGTTGTTCCTCCTGGCCCACCTGGACGGAGCGCTGGCCGGGAGCGGGCTCAGTGGCCCGTCCGATGCCGCGGGGCGCGGCTTTCTGACGGCCCGCGTGCTCCCCGAGCACCGCCGGCGCGGCGTCGGGACGGCACTCGTGCACGGGCTCGAGAAGCATTGCGTCGCGCTCGGCTTTCGCAAGGCCGGCGTCCTCGTGGATGGCGCGGACGAGGGCTCGGTCGCGTTCGCGCGCCGCTTCGGCTTCGAGGAGCGGCGCCGGGACGTCGAGCAGGTCAGGTTCATCGGCGACGAAAAGCCGCCTCCGCCTCCGCCCGAAGGCGTCGAGATGGCGGTCGTGGCCGAGCGGCCGGGGCTCCTACGCGATGCCTATGGCCTGGCGACCGAGGGCTACGCGGACATGGCCCTCGACGAGGAGCTCGACATTCCTCGCGAGCAGTGGCTGCGTGAGGAGGCGACTCTGCCCGAGGCGTCGTTCGTCGCGCTTTCGGATGGCGAGATCATCGGCTACGCGGGCCTCCTGGAGTGGCCGGGCGATCCGACGCGGGCCGAGCACGGGCTGACGGTTGTCCGACGCGCCTGGCGCGGCCGCGGGGTCGCTCCCGCGCTGAAGCGGCGGCAGATCTCGTGGGCGTCCGCGAACGGGCTCCGCGAGCTCGTCACCTGGACGCAGCGTGGGAACGAGAACATGCGCCGCGTCAACGAGCGCCTCGGCTACCAGTACCGCGGCCTCACGCTGGCGATGATCGCGCCCCTACCCCTGCGGCGGCCGTGACGCGCTGGCCTGCTCTCCGCGCGTACTACCTCTACGAGGGCGGGCTGTCGTTCGCCTGGGCGGTCAGCTTCACCGTCACGGCCGTCTACTTCGTCCGGACGGTCGGGCTGTCGCCCTTCCAGCTCGTCCTCGTCGGCACGGTGATGGAGGGGGCGATCTTCCTCTTCGAGGTGCCCACGGGCGTCGTCGCGGACACCTTCGGGCGCCGCCGCTCCGTCGTGATCGGGGTACTGGTTCAGGGGGCGGCGATGGCCGCCGTGGGAGCGCTCACGAGCTTTCCCGCGATCCTGGCCGCGTACGCCGTCTGGGGTGTCGGCTGGACATTCCAGAGCGGCTCCCTGGAGGCGTGGATCACCGACGAGCTCGGGAGCGAGAACCTCGGCGCGACGTTCGCGCGCGGCCAGCGGGCCGAGTATGCCGGCGCCCTCGCCGGGCTCGTCGTCAGCGTGGCCCTCGCGAGCTGGAGCCTCGCGGTGGCCATCGCCGCGGGGGGTGCCGCCACCTTCGCGCTCGGGATCGCCCTCGGCCTTGTGATGCCCGAGACCGGATTCCGGCCCCGCCCGCGGGAGACGGGCTCCCGGCTCGAGACCGCCCGCCGCGGCGCCCGCCTCGTCCGGTCGCGCCCGGTGCTCGTCCTCCTGCTGCTCGCGATCTTCTTCGCCGGCGCGTCGAGCGAAGGCTTCGATCGCCTCTTCGAGGCGCACTTCCTGCGCGACATCGGCCTGCCCGCCTTCGGCGGGCTCGACTCCGTCGTCTGGTTCGGGATCTTCCGGGTCGGCTCGATCGCTATCGGGCTTGCGGCGTCCGTCTACCTCGTGCGGCGCCTGGAACGAGCCGGGCCGGAGGCGCTCGTCCGGATGCTTGCGGGTGCGACCGCGATCGTCCTCGCCGGCCTGATCGCCTTCGGCCTCGCCGCCGGCTTCGCCCTTGCGCTCGCCGCCTACTGGACGACGAGGTTCGGCCGCTCGCTCGTCTCGCCGCTCTACATGACGTGGCTGAACAAGTCGATCAACGACTCGTCCGTGCGGGCGACCGTGATCTCGATGACGGGCCAGTCCGACGCGGTCGGCCAGCTCGCCGTGGGGCCCGGCGTCGGCGCCGTGGGCAGCCTGGTCTCGATCCGCGCCGCCCTCTTCGCGGCGGCGGCGCTGCTCGTTCCCGCGCTTGGCCTCTACGGCCGGGCAGGCATCGGCCACGGCCCCGAGCCCGAGCTCACGGAGGCGCCCGCCTCGGTATAGACTCCCGCGATCACGAGGCGACGCGGCCTCGGGCGCGGTGCGTCCGGGGCCTTTGTGTTTGAAGGGAGGGCGTGATGGAGCAGGTCGAGCGGAAGCGGGCGACGAGCGACCCCAAGGCGCGAAGGACGGTTTTGCGACGGATCCAGGACGAGGGGGTGGAGTTCCTCCTCCTCTGGTTCACCGACATCGAGGGACATTTGAAGAGCTTCGCCGTCACGCCCGCCGAGATGGAGGACGCGCTGGACGACGGCATGGGCTTCGACGGCTCGTCGATCACGGGCTTCAACGCGATCGAGGAGTCCGACATGGTCGCAATCCCGGACCCGGACACCTTCGCGGTCATGCCGTGGAAGGAAGGCGAGACGAAGGTCGGCCGGATGATCTGCGACATCGTCACGCCGGACGGACAGCCGTACGAGGGCGACCCGCGCTACGTCCTGCGCCGGGCGCTCGACCGGATGGCCGACATGGGGTTCGAGACGTTCAACGTCGGCCCGGAGCTCGAGTACTTCCTCTTCAAGGACGATCAGGGCACGGAGACGCTCGACGAGGGCGGCTACTTCGCCATGACGACGCTGGACGCCGCCACCGAGCTGCGCCAGGAGACGGTCCGGGCGCTCGAGAGCGTCGGGATCCCGATCGAGTACGTCCACCACGAGGTCGGACCTTCCCAGCACGAGATCGACATGCGCTACGCGCCGGCCCTGACCATGGCCGACCACACGATGACCTACCGCCTGATCGTGAAGGAGATCGCGAAGAAGGCAGGCTTCCACGCCACCTTCATGCCGAAGCCGATCTTCGGCGAGAACGGCTCGGGGATGCACACGCACCAGTCCCTGTTCGCGGACGGGCGGAACGCGTTCTTCGACGAGGACGACCCGTGGCATCTGTCGACGGCCGGCAAGGCGTTCATCGCAGGTCAGCTACGGCATGCGCGTGAGATCTCCGCCGTCTTTGCGCAGTGGGTCAACTCCTACAAGCGGCTCGTCCCGGGCTTCGAGGCGCCGGTCTACGTCGCCTGGTCGCAGCGCAACCGCTCGGCTCTGATCCGGATTCCGCTCTACAAGCCGGGGTCGGAGCAGGCCACCCGCGCCGAGATCCGCTGCCCCGATCCCGCGTGCAACCCGTACCTGACCTTCGCCTGTCTCCTTCACGCCGGCCTCGACGGGATCGAAAGCGGTTACGAGCTGCCGGAGCCGATGGAGACGAACCTCTACCACCTGACGCCCGACCAGCGCCGCGAGCGGGGGATTGTCTCGCTCCCCGAGACGCTCGGCGAGGCGATCGAGGAGCTCTCCCAGTCCGAGCTCGCCCGGAAGGCACTCGGGCCGCACATCTTCGACCGCTACGTCGAGCTCAAGCGGATCGAGTGGGACCACTACCGCGTACAGCTCACCGATTGGGAGAAAGATCGATATTTGTCGGTGCTCTAACCGTGAACGTGAGACAATGGGTGTCCGGTCTCGTCGCTTTGCGGCAGGCGAGACCGAACTGACGGCCGACTGCGAGCTGCTGGGTTATCCGCAGCTCGCGGTCGTTCTTGGGGTCTCTGAGCGGGTCTAGAGAAAGCTGCGCAGGGAGTCGCGCTCGACCCGGAGGCCGATCACGCCGCTCGTGCCGTCGATCTGGTCGATCGCGTTGGCGGGAACCAGCCGCCGGCGCCGGGCGAAGAAGCCCTTGCGCACGGAGAGCGCATCCGGCACGTCGGGCTGCGTTCCGTACATCGGGCACTCGACTCGCCCGACCACCCGGCCTCGCGCGTCGGCCACCAGGAAGCCCGAGGTGTCCAGAAGCGTGATGGCGGGGACCGACATCGGCTACGACCGTATCCTGCGAGTGCGAGGGCTATCTGCGGGGCCGGTAAAGGTTTTGTTAGAGGTCACGGCTTCGCGCTCATCGCGAATACCGCGACCCCGAGGGCGAGGACGGCAATCGACGCGAGCCAGGACACTGCCGTTCCGGCGCCTCCTGTGCCCTCGCGGCGGGCCCACCGCCAGGCGACCGCGCCGAGCACGAGCAGCAGAATTCCGCCGCCCTCGGAGACGGTGAAGCCGACGTCGACCCAGCCCGGCGTTTTGTCAGGAAACTCCTTGCCGAGAATCCACTCGGCAGCGACGCGCATCAGGATCCAGCTCGGCACGACCGCGAGCAGCCAGGTCCGGAGGGCAAGCCGCGAAAGCAGCGGTGCATGATCCTTCCAGCGGAGCCCGGCGAAGCCGGCTATCGCTACGGTCGCCGTGGCGCCGAAAAGGATGACCGCGCCGAGGACGTGCAGGAAGAGGGGCAGGTTCCAGCTGTCCGGCCGGATCACGGCGAGCATCAGGCGCCCGGCTTCCAGATCATGATCGCCAGCAGTGCGACGAGGACCAGGCCGCTGCCGTAGCTGAGGGCGAGCGAGATCGGGTCGCGCACGCGGGCGCGGAGCTCCGGGCTGGGAGCGTCGCCCGCGGCTGCGTACTCACGCGCGAGCTGCGCCGTCCGGTCGTCCCGCCGTCCGCCTATGCCGCCGAGCGCGTTACCGAGGACCAGCAGCACGATGGCCGTGATCACCCAGCCGTCGCCGTACCCGTAGCCGGCCTCGTGCACGAGCCAGAGGCCGAAGACGAAGGCGAGCAGCGTCCCGAGCAGGATCGCGCCGACCGCGATCCGAATCAGCCCGAAGAGGAGCAGAATCTCGCTGGGCCGGTCCCGTCCCACCGCCGCGAGGTTCAGCGCCCCTGCGACGACGCCGCCGCCGAGGAGCAGGAAAGCACCTGTGACGTGGAAGAACAGCAGCCACTGGTAGGTGCTCACGGAGCAGAAGCGTAGGGATCGCGTCGGCCTACAATCGACGCGTGGACGAGACGGCACGGCACCTGCGGCTGCTCACAGAGACGATCGCGGCGGTCAACTCGTCGCTCGATCTCGAGGAGGTGCTCTCGCTCGTCGCCTCGAAGGTGGCGGATGCGCTCGGGGCAGACGCCTGCTTCGTCTACCTCTACGAAGAGCAGGCGGACGAGCTTGTCCTGCGGGCGACGCACGGGACGGGGGTCGAGGAGATGACCGGCCGGCCGCGGATGCGTCCCGGCGAAGGAATCACGGGGTCGGCTGCGGCGGCCCGTGCGCCGGTGATGATCCCGGCGCAGGCGCACCTGGACGAGCGCTTCAAGGCATTCCCGAACCTGCCGGAGGACGAGTACGAGTCGATCCTCGCGGTGCCGATCCTGGCCCGAGATCGGCTCGCGGGCGCGCTGAACGTGCGCACGCGCGAGCCGCGGGAGTTCTCGGCGGTGGAGATTGACCTGCTGCTCGCGATCGCCGCCCAGGTCGCCCAGACGATCGAGCACGCAAAGCTCTACGCCCAGGCGCAGCGGCGGGTGGTCGAGCTGGAGGCGTTGGCGCGGATCTCGGAGGCCGTCTCGGAGTCCCTGTACCTCGAAGAGTCGCTCGTCGGGATCGTCGAGGCGACGGTTGATGCGGTCGGGGCGACGGGTGCTGCGCTCGTGCTCGAGGACGGCGAGGTCGGGTGGCCCGAGGGCCGGGCCGGAAAGCACGCGCTCCGCGTGCCGCTGCGCTGGAAGGGTCGCCAGGTTGGCGAGCTCGTCTGCGACCGGGACATGCCCTTCTCCGCTGACGACCGCGCGCTGCTCGGCTCGATCGCGACCCACGCGGCGGTTGCGCTCGAGCACGGGCGGGCGGTGATGCGCGGCGTGCTCGCTCAGGAAATCCATCACCGGGTGAAGAACAACCTCCAGACGGTTGCCTCGCTCCTTCGCCTGCAGGCCCGGGCCGACGGGGTCGACGCGCGCAAGGCCCTGGACGACTCCGTCAACCGGATCCTCGCGATCGCGGCGGTGCACGAGGTGCTGACCGAGCGGCGGGACGACGACGTCGAGTTGGACGAGCTGCTTGACCGGCTGCGGGCGATGCTCGTGCAGGGGTTGGGAGCCTCGAAGGCGGTGGAGGCGGAGCTGGAGCCGGTCTCTCTGGCAGGAAACCGGGCGACCGCGCTGGCGCTCGTCTTCTCGGAGCTGCTCCAAAACGCGCTCGAGCACGGGGGTGAGTTCGTGCGGGTCGAGCTGGTTCGGCGAAACGGCGACGTCGTGCTCGCGATCACGGACGACGGTTCCGGAGTGGACAGCGAGCCCGTCTCGGGGACGGGGCTGTCGATCGTGCGCGCGCTTGTGCGCGACGAGCTGGGCGGGACCCTCTCGCTCGAGTCGAACGGCGGCCTGCGGGCGGAGGTCGTCTTCCCGGCCTGACACCCGCTCGGATGTGCCCCTGCTCCTGTCGCGGCGTCGTGCACCTTCGCGCCTCGCCCATTGCGACCTGTGCGCACGAATTGACAATTTCGACACGGTCGCGTCACCCACCCGCGCGGATTTCGGCGCTAGGCTCACGCCATGGCAGGGGGGCGGGTCGGGACCCGCGGTTACACGCGCGTGAACATGAAGCGCCGCGCGGCTACCGGCGCTCGAGGACGGCGGTGCGCCAGAGCCAGCCGGAATGGTCGTGAACCGGGGTCAGACCCCGTGACTTCGCCGCGCCGAGGATGGTCGCCGGCGGATGCACGTATGACTCCACCCAGCCGACGGCGCGGAAGCACACGTTTGCAACGCGCGAGCCGAGCCGGATCCACCACGTGTCTCGCGGAAAGGTCAGCGCCAGCAGGCGGCGGGCGTGCCCCGCGGCTTGTCCGACCAGCGCCTCGGGGTCCGGGTAGCAGCAGACGACCCGATGCAGCACGACAACGTCGGCGGGATCGAGATCCGCCTCCGCCTCGACGAAGTCACCGTGACGGCGCTCGACGCGCTCCCCGACACCGGCCTCGGCAACCAAGGCCCGAGCCTCCTGCTCGTAGCCGTGTGAGAGCTCGACGTTGGTTGTTCTCGCCGCCCCGCGCTTGAGCAGCTCGAGCTCGATCGCGCCGACGCCGCCGCCGACCTCGAGCACGCTCGCACCCGACACACCGCGGCCAGCGAGCTCGTCAACGAGGCGCTGAGCGGTCGGATCGAGGCCCTTGCGGCGGTAGCGGCGCGCGTCCCGCCGGGCGGTGCGCTCGCCGAAGAACCGCTCGTAGCTCCGGGCGCAGCAGTTGCTCACGCCCCGGGAGTCTACGATCCCGCGCGTGAGGATTCTCGTCGCCGAGGACGAGACGATCATTCGGCTCGACCTGCGCGAGTTGCTCGAGCGCTCGGGCTTCGACGTGTGCGCCGAGGCGAAGGACGGGCTCGAGGCGGTCGAGCTGGCGCGCAGCGAGCAGCCAGATCTCGCCGTCCTCGACGTCAAGATGCCCCGTCTCGACGGAATCGAGGCCGCGCGCAGGATCCTCGACGAGCGACCGATCCCGATCGTGATGCTGACCGCTTACGGCCAGGAGGAGCTTGTCTCTCGTGCTGTGGAGGCAGGCGTCTTCGGCTACCTGGTCAAGCCGTTCCGCGAGCAGGATCTGCTCCCCGCGATCAGGACCGCCAGGGCGCGACACGAGGAGCTGGCGGCGCTGAGGGAGCAGGCGGATTCGCTCGCAGAGGCGCTGTCCGCGCGCAAGGCGATCGAGCGGGCGAAGGGTTTGTTGATGGAGCGCGAGGGGCTGAGTGAGGAGGAGGCGTTCACGCGCCTGCGCAAGGCCAGCCAGCTCTCCGGGAGACCCATGAAGGTGGTGGCGGAGGCGCTGGTCGCAACGTTTACGGGTGACGAGGAGTAGTCGTGCGCTACCAGCTCCGGAGCTACCGAGTGAGGCACGGCGAGATGGACGAGTGGCTGCGGGAGTGGCGCGAGTTCGTCTACCCACTCCGGCTGGAACACGGCTTCTCGATCGTCGGCGCCTGGGTCAACCGCGATCAGGACCGGTTCGTCTGGATCGTCGGTCACGAGGATTTCGAACGTGCCGACTCCGCCTACTACGCCTCGCCGCAGCGCACCGCCCTGGATCCCGACCCCGCGCGCCATCTCGTGGAAACGGAGACCGTCGCGCTCGAGCCGATCCTCGGCGAGCGCTAGGCCTGCGCCTCTTCGAACAGGCGTTCCCACCGCGAGAGCAGCTCCCGAAGCTCGTCCCGTGCCTGCCGGTGGGCTGCGAGCGTGTCGACGTTCGACCAGTCCTCGGCCAGCAGGCGCTCCAGCTCCGCGACCGCCTCCTCCTGCCGCGAGATCTCGCCCTCGAGACGTTCCAGGTCGGTCGGCCGCTGCGCCGGCGGCGGTGTCGGCCTGCCCCGCCGTGGCCGCGCGGGCTGGGGCTTCGGCTCGGGCGGCGGCTCGGTCCGCGAGCGGGCGTACTCGGCCCAGCCGCCCTCGTAGGAGCGCACGGTCTCGTCCTCGATCGCGAGGAGGCGATGGGCGATCGCATCGAGCAGTGCGCGGTCGTGGGAGACCAGCAGCACCGAGCCGGGAAAGGCGTCGAGCGCCGCCTCGAGCGCCTCGCGGCTCTCGAGGTCGAGGTGGTTCGTCGGTTCGTCCAAGACGAGCAGGTTCGCGCCGGAGGCGACGACAAGAGCCAGCGCGAGCCGCCGCCGCTCGCCGCCGGAAAGAGCGGTGACTGGCTTCTCGTGCTGCTCCCAGCCGGAGAAGAGAAAGCGACCGAGGAGCGACTGCGCCTGCGGTCGCGGCAGGCCGGTCGCGCGTTGCGCACAGTCGAGCACGCTGCCACGCTCGTCGAGCTCCAGCTCGTGCTGTGAGAAGTACGCGGGCTGGACGCCGTGGCCGAGCCGAACGGAGCCGGCCCGATGTTCGCGGAGCCCGAGGATCGTCTCGAGGAGCGTGGTCTTGCCGGAGCCGTTTGGCCCGACGAGGCCGAGATGCTCGCCCCGCTCGAGCGCGAATGTCGCCTCCTCGAGCAGCCGCTTGTCGCCGGCGGAGATCGCGAGACCGACCGCCTCCACGACCGTTCGGCCGCTGCGAGCCGGCTTGAAGAAGTCGAACCCGAGCGACCGGCTCCGGCGTGTCAGGAGCTCGAGCTCTCCAGCCGCGCCCGCGCGCGTCTGCTCGAGACGCTGGATCTGGGTCAGCTTGGCCTGCGCTTGCTTGGCCTTCGTCTTCTTGTAGCGGAAGCGCTCGACAAACCGTTCGAGCCGTGCGATGTCCTCGCCGACCCGCTCGGCGGTCTTCGCGGCAGCGGCCGCTCGGGCGGCCTTCTCCCGCCGCCAGGCGTGCCACGGCCCAGGGAAGAACAGCGAACGTCCCGCCTCGAGCTCGAGCACGGCCGTCGTCACCGCCTCGAGGAACCAGCGATCGTGCGCGACGAGGATGACGGCGGCGTCCAGCGACTGGAGCTCCTGCTCGAGCCACTCGAGATTCTCGACGTCGAGGTGATTGGTCGGCTCGTCGAGCAGGAGCAGGTCGGGGTCACCGGCCAGGGCGCGCGCGAGCGAGGCGCGCGTGAGCTCGCCCCCGGAGAAGGTGTCGAGCGGCCGCTCGAGATCGTCCTCGGAGAAGCCGAGGCCGCGGAGGGCGGCCGCAGCCCGCTCGCGCCAGGTGTAGCCACCGGCGTGCTCGAGGCGTGCCTGCGCCTCGGCGTACCGCCGCAGCGTGGCAGGACCGTGGTCGCCGGCCGCCATCGCCTCCTCGAGCGTCCGCAGCTCCTCCTCGGTCGCGGCCAGATCCTTGGCCCCGCCGAGCGCGTACTCGCGCAGGCTGAGCCCGCGTTGAAGCGGGGGGCGCTGGTCGTGGAGCGCGGTGCGCGTGCCCTTGGCGAAGACGAGCTCGCCGCCGTGTCGCTCGCTTTCGCCAACGAGCATGCGGAGCAGCGTGGTCTTGCCGGCCCCGTTCGGCCCGGAGAGCGCCAGCCGGTCGCGCCGCTCGAGCGAGAACGAGACGCCCTCGAAGAGCAGCGAGCCTGCCAGTTCTTTGCGCAGGTTGGAGGCGATCACGACGGCCATGCGGCTAAGCGTAGTCGGCTGCTGCGGCCACTTAAGCTGCGGCTCATGCCGGTGCTCGCGCTCGACGTCGGGAGCTCCTCCGTCCGGGCCCTGGCCTACGACGAGCGCGGGCGCGAGCTCGAAGGCGCCGCCGCCCGGAGGGCGTACGAGCCGGTCTACGGCCGCGATGGGAGCGTCGAGCTCGACCCGGACCTGCTCGTCACCGCCGCACGAGAGGTGCTCGACGAGGCGCGTGCGGCGCTCGGCGTCGTCGCGACGGTGGACGCGGTCGCGATCTCCTGTTTCTGGCACAGCCTCCTCCTTCTCGACGGGCGGCGGCGGCCGCTGATCCCTGTGCTGCCCTGGCAGGACCGCCGCTCCGCTCGGCAGGCCCAGGAGCTTGCCGGTCGGCTTGACCCGGAAGAGGTCCACGCCCGCACGGGCTCCGTCCTGCACTCGAGCTACTGGCCGGCGAAGCTCGCCTGGCTCGCGGCCGAGCGCGCCGATCTCTTCGCCCGCGCGAGGCACGCCGTCTCATTCGCCGAGTACCTCTTCCTCCAACTGACCGGCGAGCTGCGGATGACCCTCTCGAGCGCCTCCGGGACGGGCCTTCTCGACCTCAGCACCCGCAGCTGGGACGAGGAGCTTGTCGACACGCTCGGGCTCGAGCGCGAGCTGCTCCCGCCGCTCTCGGACGACCCGGCGGGCGCGGGCGAGCCGGTCTTCCCGCCGCTCGGCGACGGCGCCTGCTCGAACCTCGGCGCCGGCAGCACCGACGCCGAGCACGCAGCGTTGACGATCGGCACCTCGGGCGCCTATCGAGTGCTCCGGCAGACCGACAGCCCGGAGCCGCGCCCAGGCCTCTTCTGCTACCTCCTCGATGAACGCCGGATCGTGGAGGGGGGCGCCGTCTCCGACGGGGGCAACCTGCACGCGTGGCTGGAGCGAACTCTTCGGCTCGACGCTCCCCGCCTGAAAGCGCCCTACGCGCACGGCCTCACCTTCCTGCCCCTGCTCGGCGGCGAGCGCAGCCCCGGCTGGAACCCACACGCCGCCGGCGCCGTCGCCGGCCTCACCTTCGGCACCGGCCCGGACGACCTCTACCAGGCCGCGCTCGAGGGAGTCGCCTACCGGCTGGCCGAGATCGCCTCGCTCCTCCCCAAGGTGCGGACCGTGATCGCGACTGGGCACGCGCTCCTCGCCAGTCCGGACTGGATCCAGCTCTGCGCCGACGTCCTGAGCCGGCCCGTAACGGCTTCGGCGGTAGCGGAGGGCTCCGCGCGCGGCGCCGCCGTGCACGCGCTGGAGCGCCTCGGCGCGCGCCCCGACCCCGCCCCGCTCGGAGCGACCTACGAGCCGGACCCCGAGCGCGCCGAGCTTCACGCCGCCGCCCGCGAGCGCCAGCGCCAGCTGTACCGACGTCTGTTCTAGCCGGTAACGACGGGCGAGCGCACGAGCGAGCGCGCCGCCTCGACGATGTGCTCCGCGTCGATCCCGGCCGCTGCGAGCAGCTCTGCGGGCTTGCCCGATTCGGGCATCTCGCGGACGGCCAGCCGCTGAACCCGCGCCGGGGCCTCGCCGTCGGACAGCGCCTCCAGGACCGCGTCCCCGATCCCTCCCTCGGGCCAGTGGTCCTCGACCGTCAGAACCCGCCCGCCGGTCACCTCGGCAGCCGCGCGCAACGTCTCCGCGTCCACGGGCTTGACTGAGTAGAGATCGATCACCCGCGCCGAGATCCCGTCGCCCTCGAGCTCCTCGGCCGCCTTCAGCGCCTCGTGCAGCGTGATCCCCGCGGCCACGATCGCCACGTCGTCGCCCTCGCGTAGCACCCGCGACCCGCCCACCGGGAATTCTTCGCCCGCCTCGTAGATGACCGGCGTCGCCGCCCGTGTCGCCCGCAGGAAAACAATCCCCTCGCGGTCGGCCATCGCCTCGACGAGCTTCGCGGTCTGGTTCGCGTCGCAGGGGTAGAGCACCGTCGACCCGTGGACGGCGCGCATCATCGCCAGGTCTTCGAGCGCCATCTGCGACGGTCCGTCCTCACCGATGGAGACGCCGGCGTGGGAGCCGCAGAGGCGGATGTTCGCCCGGCTGATCGCCGCCATCCGGATGAAGTCGTAGGCGCGGGTGAAGAACGCCGCGAAGCTCGAGGCGAACGGCACCCAGCGGCGGACCTGGAGCCCGACCGCCGCCGCGACCATCTGCTGCTCCGCGATGAACATCTCGAAATAGCGCTCCGGGAAGGCCTTCGCGAACTCCTCGGCGTAGGTCGAGTTCGAGACCTCTCCGTCGAGCGCGACGACGTCTCCGCGCATCGCGCCGAGAGCGAGCAGCGCGTCGCCGTAGGCCTTGCGCGTCGCCACCTCCTCGCCCACGTCCCAGCTCGGCGGCTCACCACCCGGGGTCTCGAAGCGGTGCGGCTCCGCGTCGCCCTCGGGCTTCGCCACGTCGATCACGATGTTGCGAACCCCGCCGAGTTCCTCGATCGCCTGCTCCGGGTTGTCGAGCGCCTTGCCGTGCCAGCCGTCCTTGTTCTCGACCTCCTTGACACCTTTCCCCTTGACCGTCTTGGCGACCACGACCGTCGGCATGCCGGTGGTCGACACCGCCTCGCCGTAAGCGCGGTCGATCGCCTCGACGTCGTGCCCGTCGATCGCGATCGCGTGCCAGCCGAAGGCGCGCGCCCGGTCGACGTAGGAATCCAGGTCCCAGCCGTGCATCGTCTCGCCGCGCTGGCCGAGCCGGTTCACGTCGAGCACCACCGTCAGGTTGTCGAGCCCGTAGAACGCGGCGTGCTCGAAGGCCTCCCAGACGGAGCCCTCGGCGACCTCGCTGTCGCCGTGGAGCACCCAGA
The DNA here is from genome assembly GCA_036506915.1 of Gaiellaceae bacterium. Classification (GTDB taxonomy): domain Bacteria; phylum Actinomycetota; class Thermoleophilia; order Gaiellales; family Gaiellaceae; genus AC-32. The sequence continues at coordinate 38,027 of DASXQY010000197.1, forward strand.
CGCGGTAGGGCAGCCGGTCGAGCTTCTTGCCGGCTAGCGCGATCCCGACCCCGTACGGCAGGCCCTGCCCGAGCGACCCGGTCGCGACGTCCACCCAGGGGATCGCGGGAGTCGGGTGACCCTGCAGGCGGCTGCCGAACGTGCGGAAGGTGAGGAGCTCCTCGTCGCCGATCGCCCCCGCCGCCTTGAACAGCGAGTAGAGGAGCGGAGACGCGTGTCCCTTGGAGAAGACGAGGTGGTCGTTACGTGGATCGTCCGGCCGGTCGAAGTCGTAGCGGAGGTACTTCGCGAGCAGCACGGCCATCAGGTCGGCCGCGGACATGGAGGAGGTCGGGTGGCCCGACTTGGTGACCGCGCTGCTGCGGATGGAATCCACGCGCAGCTGCTGTCCCAGTTCCCGCCAGAGCTCGGTCTCGTTCATTTGGCCCGGACCTCCTTGGACGACGACTCCCGGGTAACGTAACGGTCCTGATGAGAGTGGCGGTCGCCTTCGACCACCGCGGCGTGAAGCTGCGCGAACGCGTGCTCTCGGAGCTGGCGGCGCTGGGACACGAAACGCTCGACCTCGGCACCGACGCCCCCGAGCCGCGAATCGACTACCCGGACAAAGCGCGCGAGGTCGGCGAGGCCATCCAGGGCCGCGAGGCGGAGCGCGCGGTGCTCGTCTGCGGCTCCGGCGTCGGGGCCTCGGTGGCCGCCAGCAAGCTGAGAGGCATCCGCGCGGCCGTGTGCCACGACGCCTACTCGGCGCACCAGGGCGTCGAGCACGATGACATGAACGTGCTCTGCCTCGGCTCCGAGGTCGTCGGCCCCGAGCTTGCCGCGGAGCTCGTCCGGGCATTCCTGAATGCGAGGTTCGACGGCGGCGAGCGCTACGTCCGCCGTCTCGAAAAGGTTGAAGAAATGGAAGGGGAACGAACGTATGGCTGAGTCACGGCTGCATCAACTAGCGAAGCTCGGACAGAGCGTCTGGATCGACTACCTCTCGCGCGACATCCTCCGGACGGGCGAGCTCGCGCGGATGATGCGCGAGGACGCGGTAGTCGGCGTGACGTCCAACCCCACGATCTTCCAGAAGGCGATCTCGCAGGGCGACGCCTACGACGAGCACATGCGCGAGGTGCTCCAGGCCGAGGACGACCTGAAGGAGGTCTTCCTGAAGCTCGCGGTCGCCGACGTGACCGACGCGTGCGACCTGCTCCGGCCGGTCTGGGACGAGGGCCACGGCCAGGACGGGTACGTCTCGATCGAGGTCGACCCGAACCTCGCCTTCGACACCGACGCGACGATCGCCGAGGCGCAGCGGTTGCACGAGCTCGTCGACCGGCCGAACTGCTTCGTCAAGATCCCGGCGACGAAGGCCGGGCTACCGGCGATCGAGGAGATGATCGCCCGGGGACGCAGCATCAACGTGACGCTGATCTTCTCGCTCGAGCGTTACGCGGAGGTGGTCGAGTCGTACCTGCGCGGGCTCGAGCGGCTGGTCGAGATCGGCGGCGACCCCGGGCCGGTCGCATCGGTGGCGAGCTTCTTCGTCTCGCGCGTCGACACGGAAGCCGACCGCCGCCTCGACGAGGTAGGCGCGCCGCAGGACCTGAAGGGCAAGCTCGCGATCGCGAACGCCAAGCTCGCCTACCAGCGGTACAAGGAGCTCTTCGCCGGCGGGCGCTGGGAGGCGCTGAAGGCCAAGGGCGCACGCACGCAGCGCTGCCTGTGGGCGTCGACCTCGACCAAGAACCCGGAGTACCGCGACGTCATGTACGTCGAAGAGCTGATCGGCCCCGAGACCGTTGACACGATGCCCGAGGAGACGATCCAGGCTTTTCAGGACCACGGCGAGGTGGCGCTGACGCTGGAGCGCGACCTCGACGAGGCGAGGCGTGTCTTCGAGCGGGTCGCGGAGGCGGGCGTCGACTACGACGACGTCGTCGCGGTGCTCGAGCAGGAGGGCGTGCAGAAGTTCGCCGACTCATTCTCTGAGCTGCTCGAGGGCGTACGCGCGAAGCGCGGCGAGCTGGTGTCGGCCTGACCGTCACTGCCACGGATCTCTACGCCGAGATCGCCGGGGAGGGTCCCGCGGTCGTCCTGATTCACGAGGGGATCTGCGACAGCCGGATGTGGGACCCGCAGTGGGAGACCTTTCCACCCCGGCACCGCGTCCTCCGCTACGACATGCGTGGCTTCGGGCGCTCGCCGATCGAGCCCGGGCGCTTCTCGAACGCGTGTGACCTCGTCGATCTGCTCGAGCGCCACGAGATCGAGCGCGCTTCGCTCGTGGGTGTCTCGGTGGGGGGCCGCGTCGCGCTCGAGGTCGCTCTCGCCCGGCAGCAGCTCGTCGAGGCGCTGGTCCTCGTCGGTTCCGGGCTGCCGGGACACGAGTGGTCGGAAGAGATGCAGGCGGCCTGGAAAGAGGAGGAGGCGGCCCTGAGGCGCGGAGATCTGGACGAAGCGGTCGAAGTGAGCGTGCGAATCTGGGTCGACGGTCCAAGACGCGGCCCCGAAGACGTGAATCCGGTCGTGCGGTCGCAGGTCGCCGAGATGCAGCGGCGCGCGTACGAGCTCCAGCTTCCCGTCGAGGAGACCGCAGAGGAGGAGCTGCTCGTGGACGATCTTGCCCGGCGGCTGGGCGAGGTCCGGGCCCGAACGCTCGTCCTGGCCGGTGAGCTGGACGTGCCGGACATCCACGCCATCGCCGACAGGCTCGAGCGAGAGATTCCGGGAGCCCACCGAGCATCGATTGCCGATACCGCGCACGTGCCGAGCCTCGAGCGACCGCGCGAGTTCGACGAGCTCGTGCTCGGATTCCTCGACGCGAGTCAATGAGCACGGTCGCCCCCGCCGAGGTTGTCGAGCGCATCTGGGCCCGCGACGCCACCCTCTGGACGGGCCACGACGAGGCGAAATGGCTCGGCTGGCTCGACGAGCCGATGCGGATGCGGAGCCGCGTGGGTCAGCTTCGCCAGTTCGCCGAGGACCTCGCCGCGCCGGGGGTCGTCGACACGTTCGTCCTCCTCGGGATGGGCGGTTCCAGCCTGGCGCCGGAGGTGCTCAGGCGGACGTTCGAGGCGCAGGGCTTCCACGTGCTGGACACGACGCACCCGGCAGCGGTCCGGCACGTGACGGAGACGCTCGACTTCGACGCGACACTCTTCATTGCGGCCTCGAAGTCGGGCACGACCCTCGAGACGCGCTGCCATCTCGAGCACTTCTGGGAGAAGACGGGCAAGCGCGGGGAGTTCTTCGCCGCCGTCACTGATCCCGGATCCGAGCTCGAGGCGCTGGCGAAGGAGCGCGGGTTCCTCGGGGTCTTCGAAGGCGAGCCGACGATCGGAGGGCGTTACTCTGCGCTGTCGGTCTTCGGAATGCTTCCCGCAACGCTCATGGGAGTCGATCTCGAGCGGCTGCTCGAGCGCGTCGAGGAGATGGTCGAAGCGTGCCACGGGGAGGAAGGGAACCCGGGCCTCGAGCTGGGTCTCGAGCTCGGCGATCGCTGGCGGGAAGGCCGCGACAAGGTCGCGATCAACCCCAACGTCGCCGGGTTCGGGCTCTGGGCCGAGCAGCTGCTCGCCGAGTCGACCGGGAAGGAGGGCAAGGGTCTGATTCCGGCTCCGGGCGAAGCGCCGGAGGGCCCGGACCGTCAGGCCGCCGAGGTGCGGCTCCCGGCGCCCTACGAGCTCGGACAGGAGTTCTACCGCTGGGAGTTCGCCACCGCCGTCGCCGGATCGATCCTCGAGATCAATCCGTTCGATCAGCCGAATGTCCAGGCGGCCAAGGACCGGACGAATGAGGTGCTGGCCTCGCGCGGCGAGCCCGACGTCGGGCCGCGAGGCTCGCTCGACGAGCTGTTCGCGCAGGCCGGCGAAGGCGACTACGTCTGCATCCAGGCGTTCGTCGACCCGAGTCGCGAAGCCGACCTCGACCCGCTGATCGAGCGTGCCCGCCGCGAAACCGGCTGCGTCGTCACGCACGGGCTTGGCCCTCGCTATCTCCATTCGACCGGGCAGCTCCACAAAGGAGGGCCGAACACGGGCCTCTTCGTCCAGGTCGTCGACGACCCCGGCGACGAGGTACCGATCCCGGCGAAGAAGTTCGGTTTCAGGCGCCTGATCCGCGCGCAGGCGGCCGGTGACTTCGCGTCACTCGCGGAACGGGGGCGCAGAATCGTTCGAGTGAGATTGGAGGACTTCTAGTGCAGCTCGGAATGGTCGGTCTCGGACGGATGGGTGCTGGGATGACGGAGCGGCTGCGCGGAGACGGCCACGAGGTCCAGACGTACGACCCGAAGGTCGAGTCGACCGCGGGCTCGTCTGCGGAGCTCGCGTCCCAGCTCGAGCCGCCGCGCGCGGTCTGGCTGATGATCCCGGCCGGCAAGATCACCGAGGACGCCTTTCAGGAGCTGCTCGGGAGTCTCGAGCCCGGCGACACGATCGTCGACGGCGGCAACTCAAACTTCCGCGACTCGCAGCGCCGGCACGCCGAGGCGGCCGAGCGCGGGCTCCACTTCGTGGACGCCGGCGTCTCGGGCGGGATCTGGGGCCTGCGGGTCGGCTTCTGCCTGATGGTCGGCGGCGAGGACGAGCCCGTGCAGCGGCTCGAGCCGATCTTCCGCACGCTCGCGCCCGAGGAGGGCTACGCGCACGTCGGCGGCCCAGGCGCGGGGCACTTCACCAAGATGGTCCACAACGGAATCGAGTACGGCCTGATGCAGGCCTACGGCGAGGGCTTCGAGATCCTGCACGCCTCCGAGTTCGACCTCGACCTGCACGAGATCGCCGGGATCTGGCGGAACGGCTCCGTCGTCCGGAGCTGGCTGCTCGAGCTCCTCCACGCGGCCTTCGAGCAGGACGGCGCCGACCTGGAGAAGATCGAAGGCTACGTCGAAGACTCGGGCGAGGGACGCTGGACGGTCTTCGAGGCGATCAACGAGAGCGTTCCCGCGCCGGCGATCAGCGCCGCCCTCTACGCCCGGTTCGCCTCGCGCCAGGACGAGTCGTTCTCCGCCAAGGTCGCGGCAGCGCTGCGCAACCAGTTCGGCGGCCATGCGGTTCGTCCGGCGGGCTCCTAAACAAAGACGGCCGCCTGTGGATCAATAAGGGTGTGGGGCAGCGCGCCGACGTGGCCGATCTGGAAGCGCTCTATCGCGCCCGTTACCGGCATTTCCTGCGGGTCGCGCTCCTGATCACGCACGACGAGGACGGTGCGCACGAGGCGGTTCAGGAAGGCTTCGCGGCGGCGATCCGTTCCCGCCGGTCCTACCGGGGCGAAGGACCGCTCGAGGCATGGGTCTGGCGGTCGGTGGTCAACGCCGCAAAGAAGCAACGGCGGCGCCCCGCGGCTGTTGTGCCCCACGATCCGAGCCTTTCGGAGAACGGTGACGCGGCCGAGGAACGTGTCGTGCGGGCCTGGATCGCGGCGCTACCCGAGCGGCAGCGGCTCGCCGTCTACCTCCGCTACTACGCCGACCTCGACTACCGCGCGATCGCCGCCGTTCTCGAGGTCGAGGTCGGCACCGTGTCCGCAACGCTCAGCGCCGCGCACCGAACGCTGCGCAAGGAGATCCAGGAGGTTCACCCGTGATCGACGTCGAGCCGCTGATCCGCACCCACCTCGATCGTCTCGCGCCACTTCCGGACGCCTCGACCCGAGACTGGGCAGACGTGCGTCGGCGAGCGCACGGCTCGCGGCCGGCCGGCCGGGTGCTCGTCCTCGCGGCTGCGATAGCCCTGCTCGCGGTCGCGCTGCTCGTGGCGGCTCCCGCACTCGGCTTCCGTCAGGTCGCCGACGTCTTCGGGAGCGAGCCGTCGCCGACCTGGACGTGGCCCGAAGGCGTGCCGGGTGAGCCGATCGAAGCACCGGCAATCGTCCGGAGCGGCAACGAGCAGCTCCACGGCAAGCTGGCCCGCGACCGGGTTGACCTCGGGTCCGTTCGGCAGATCGTCTCGGCTGGGGACGGCTCAGCAGAAAACGCCTTCTTGGCTGCGCGTAGCTTGAACGGCGACGTCTGCCTCGCCAAGCTCGGTGGGGGTGGGCATTTTGGGAGCCTGTTCGAGTGCGTCCACGACCCTCCCAAGCCGGGTGTCCCGAGCAGCGACGAGCAGGCGGTGTTCCTCGGCGTCTCGGGCGGGGGGCATGGCGGGAGCGTCGTCGACTACTCGACGATCGTGGGCGTCGCTCGCGCGGATGTCGGTCGGGTCGAGCTGGAGCTGGTGAACGGCGAGACGATCGAGCTGCCGCTCAACCGCTGGCGCGGGTTCGGCTACTCGACGACGGATGCAAGCCGGTTCCCCAAGACCCTGAGCGTCTACCGCACCTGGAGCTCGTTCTTCCGCAGCCACGAGAAGCTGGTCGGCGAGCTGCCGCTTCAGCAGGTGAAGGGCCTCGAGCCGACGCCGTTGTGCGGCGGCGTCTACGGTCCCTGCCCGCCGGGCGTCAAGCCGTAGCCGCCCTCTTAGGGTCTAGGCTTCGGCCGTGGCCACGACGCAGCAGCCGGCCGCCGTCGTGGAGAACCCGCTCCTCGAGGGGCTCCACCTCCGGCGCACGCCCGATCCGTGCGTGCTCGTCATCTTCGGTGCCTCCGGCGACCTGACCAAACGCAAGCTCTTTCCGGCCCTCTACTCCCTCGCGCTGCGCCGGCTGCTGCCGGAGCAGTTCGCCGTCGTCGGCGTCGCTCGTAGCGAGGAGAGCGACGACGCCTTCCGCGAGCGGATGAAGGCCGCGGTGCAGGAGTTCGGGCGCGACGAGTTCCGGCAGGAGGCCTGGGACTGGCTCGCCGAGGGCACGCATTACGTAGCGACCGAGTTCACCGACGAGGGCGGCGAGAATCGCGTCGTCTCGGTCCTGAACGAGCTGGACGAGCAGCGCGGTACCGGCGGCAACCGGGTCTACTACCTCGCCGTTCCCCCGGACGCGATCGCTCCGCTCGTCCGTGAGATCGGCAAGCGCCGCTCTTCCAAGGGTTGGGCGCGCTTGATCGTCGAGAAGCCGTTCGGCCGCGACCTGACCTCCGCGCAGGAGCTGAACGAGGAACTCCAGGGGTACTTCGACGAGAGCGAGATCTTCCGCATCGACCACTACCTGGGCAAGGAGACGGTCCAGAACCTGCTCGCGCTGCGCTTCGCGAACGGGATCTTCGAGCCGATCTGGAACCGCCAGTTCGTCGACCACGTCCAGATCACGGTGGCCGAGTCGATCGGAATCGAGGGGCGGTCCGCGTTCTACGAGCGCGCCGGCGCGATCCGCGACATCTTCCAGAACCACATGCTCCAGCTCGTCGCGCTCACCGCGATGGAGCCGCCGATCGAGTTCACCTCGGAGTCGGTGCGCAACGAAAAGGTGAAGGTGCTGCGGGCGATGCACACCCCGGGGCCCAAACACGTCGTCCGCGGCCAGTACGGGCGGGGGTACGTCGAGGGCGAGGAGGTGCCCGGCTACCGGGAGGAACCGGGCGTCGCGAGCGACTCGCTGACCGAGACGTACGTCGCGGCCAAGCTCTTCGTCGACAACTGGCGCTGGGCCGACACGCCCTTCTACGTTCGGGCCGGAAAGCGGCTCGCGCGCCGCGAGACCTCGATCGCGATCGAGTTCAAGCGCGCGCCGCACCCGCCCTTCGAGGTGACCGAGGAGGGACTGCGGCCGAACGTGCTCGTCGTTCACGTCCAGCCGGACGAGGGCGTCTCGCTCGAGTTCGCGGCCAAGGTGCCGGGGCAAGGGCTGACGTTGCGCACGGTGCACATGGACTTCCTGTACGGCGGCGCGTTTCGCACCGGGATCCCGGAGGCGTACGAGCGCCTGATCCTCGATTGCCTGCTCGGCGACGGGACCCTGTTCACGCGCTCGGACGAGGTCGAGGAGCAGTGGTCGCTCGTGGACGCGATCGTCGGATTCTGGAAGCGCGACCGGCCGGCGTTCCCGAACTACGCCGCGGGGACGTGGGGGCCGGCCGCGGCGGACGAGCTGATGCGGCGGGACGGACGCTCGTGGCGACGGCGCTAGATTCGATCGCTGAGATCGAGCACGAGCTCGCGTTTGCGCGCATGGACGACCGCGGCGAGCCGTACCAGCGCACCAGCGTGATGACGCACGTCGCCTGGGTGCCGGAGGCCTGGGTCGAGGCCGCGGAGGACGTGCTCGCCGGTCTCGCCGAGCGGCATCCGTCGCGGACGATCGTCCTCTTCCCGCAACCGCACGCCGAGGACGGGATCGAGGCGAGCGTCCAGGTCGACAGCTTCCCGCAGGGCGAGGGCCGCAAGGTCTGCACGGAGACGATCCGGGTCCGGCTCGGCGGTGCCCGCGCTGCGGCCGCGGCGAGCGTGGTGCAGCCGCTTTTCCTGCCCGACCTGCCCGTCTTCATGCGCTGGCGCGGGCTGCCCCCGTTCGAGGAGCGCTACTTCGACGAGCTCGTGGGCGTGGTCGACCGGCTGATCGTCGACAGCACGGAGTGGCCGGGGCTCCCCGAGCCGTACACGAGCCTGGCCGGCTTCTTCGACCACGTGGCCGTCTCCGACATCGCCTGGGCGCGCACGAGCCGCTGGCGAGCCCAGCTCGCCTCTCTCTGGCCCGGGATCGCCGACGTGCGGCGGATCAAGGTGACCGGCACGGAGGCGCAGGCCTGCCTCCTCGCCGGCTGGCTACGGTCCCGGCTCCGGCGGCAGGTCGATCTCGAGCAGGAGCCTTCCGACCGGCTCGTGGGCGTCGAGGTGGACGGGAAGCCCACGCCGTTCCCGCCGGGCGACCCGCCGCACCCGTCCGACCTGCTCAGCGACGAGCTCGAGCGCTTCACGCGCGACCCGATCTACGAGGACGCCACCCGAGCAGCACGAATGTGACGCTATGGGCGGGCGGCGGCGTATAGGTGCCGTGAAGTCGGGCGCGGACGAGTTCACCGCAGCGGCCGAGAGGCATCTCGACGACGTCCACGCATACCTCGTGTACCTGACCGGAGACAAGAACGTGGCCGAGGAGCTGACAGCCGAGACTTTCGCCCGCGCGCTCGAGCGCTGGCGCCGCTACGACCCGCGCCGCGGGAGCCCGCGCACCTGGCTCTGCCAGCTCGCCCGGACGACGGCGCTCGACCACTTCCGCGCCGAGGAGCGGCGACGCCGGCGCGAGGGCCGGTACGCGCTCCAGCGGCATGAGGCCGAGGAGCCCGTCTTCGGCGAGGGCCTCTCACCTGCGCTGGAAGGGGCGCTGGCCCGGTTGTCGGCGGCCGAGCGCGAGGTGGTCGCGCTCCGGATCGTGCTCGACCTGGACGGCGAGGGCGCCGCCCGCGTGCTCGGGATCAGCCCGACCGCGTGCTCGACCCGGCTGAGCCGCGCCCTGCAGAAGCTGGAGAAGGAGGTGAGCGCCGGTGTCGCCGCTTGAACTGGTAGACGACCGTTTCGAGCAGCTCGCGCGCGAGTTGCGGGCCGCGCGGCCGCTGGCCTCGGAGCCGCTGCGGGAGCGCGTCCGCGCGCTGGAGCCGCCGCCCCCGCCGAGGCGTCCTGCGCTGAGGCTGCGGCGCGTCGTGCCTGCCGTCGCCCTCGGCGCGGTCGCCGTGTCGCTCAGCGTCGCGGTCGGCATCGGTCTCGTGCATTCTGGTTCTCCAAGCGCGCAGCTCGGCGCGTCGGCGAGGCCCTCGACCACGAACGTCGGTGCCCCGGCCCCGGATGTGCGCCCCGCGGAGAGGGAGAGCAAAAACGCCCTCGCGCCGACCAGGCTTGGCCGCAGCGCCGGCGCCTTCACGCTCGACCGCGCCCGGCTCCAACAGTACGAGGCCACGCTCACTCTGCGCGTGGAAGACCGGTCCGACCTGTCCGCGCGGACGAGCCAGGCCATGCGCCTGACCCGGGCTCTCGGCGGCTACGTCGCCTCCGCCGTCTACAACGTGCCGGGTAAGCGCGGCGCGTCGTCGCTCGTGCTCCGGATCCCGGTCGATCACGTGCAGCAGGCGCTCGAGGCATTCTCCGGGTACGGCACGCTCGTCTCTCAGCGGATCTCGGTCAAGGACGTGCAGCGCCGGGTGGACGACATCGGCAGCACGCTCGCCGTGCTGCGAAAGGACATCGCAAGGATCCAGCGTGAGCTCGCCGGTTCTGTGACTTCGGAGCAGCGGACCGAGCTCGAGCAGCGGCTCGCGACTGACAGGCGCCGGGTCAAGGCGCTCACCTCGACGAAGCAGGCCATCACGAAGCGGGCCGAGCTGGCCCGGGTTTCACTGACGCTGGTCACGCCGCGCGCCAAGGCGGTGGCGGGGCAGAGCCGTTTCGAGCGGACGATCGACGACGCGGGCTCGGTGCTTGCACGCGAGCTCGAGATCCTGCTGTACGCGCTGGTCGTCGTCGGGCCGCTGCTCGCAATCGGAGGTGTCGCGATCGCGGCCGGGCGGGCACAGCGGCGCCGCTCCGATCGGCGACTCCTCGAGCGAACCTAGCGAACGACCCGGAAGCGCGGCTTCGTCACCACGAGCTTCACGGCGCCCGACCAGGAGAGCTGCGGCTTCGTGCCGATCATGAGCGAGTCGAGGCCGCGCACGCGGTAGAACCAGGTGCCGGGAGTAAGCGGGAGCGTGAGCGAGGTTCCCCACGTCTGCTGCGTGCCGGCCGTCTTCCACGGGTACCTCGTGTGGCTCCACTGCACCTCGTACTGGTCGGCTGCCACCGCCGGCTGCCAGGCGACGAGGGGCTGGCCGTAGAAGCGAGGCTGGGAGTTGGCCGCCGCGACGAGCTTGCCGTCGGGCGAGAGCCCGGAGACGAAGGGAGCGGTCTGGCCCGTCACCACCGGCTCGCTCGACTTCCCGAAGGCGAGCACCCGCCCAGATGCGCATGACTCCTGCGTCAGCTCCGGCTCCTGGTAGGTGACTCGGCCTGCAGGGCGGACGACCGGCTCGCCCGCGCCGTGGAAGGCGGCGACCCCCGCCGCGAGCGTGATGTCGTTCCCCGCGACACCCTCGACGACCGCGTTCTCCGGGACGGTGCCGACGTGGAGGGTGTCGCCGGCCTTGATGCCGGTCGCGTTGGCGACGAAGATGTCCTTCGCTCCGGCTGCGACGGGAGCCGCGAGGGTGGTCTCGACCTGCTGGGCGGGCACCGCCTCGATCGGCATCACCGTCCAGTAGTAGCGGCCGCCGGGCCAGTCGCTGTCCCAGAGATCGACGTGCGCGCCCGTGACCGTGATGGACGGCGGAAGCGACGTATGGCTATCGCCGGAGGCCGGCGCGGCGCTCGACTCCGTCCCCTTCACGGCGATGCCGTCGTAGGTGTACGAGTCGGGCTCGGTGCCGCTCGGCAGAAACGCCGTGCGGGCCGCCGTGATCCCGTCGACGTCCGTCGGGAGCGCGAGCGGGCCGGTCGGGCGCGGGACGTACGCGGGACTGCCGACGATCGCTCCGCGGAAGACGACGTTCAGGCAGTCCTCGTCGGTGAAGACCTCGACCCGATAGAGCTCCTCCGGCTTCCCCATCCAGGTGTCGCCGCCGTAGACGAACGCCGGCATGATCTCGTGCGCCTGCGCCCTCGCCGCGTCCGAGACGACGTTCGAGACGGTCGCCTTTAGCGCCAGCGGTCCAACGGGGAACGGCGGGTTGTAGCTCGAGTAGATCGGGCTCCACGGACCGTACGAGACCGACGGCAGGCCGTTTGCGGTCTCGCCGTAGAGCCAGCGCGTGGCGCGGACGCGCCAGTGGACGACGCCGCTGAAGGCCGGATTCTGGTGGAAGGTGTAGTACTCGCGCTCGTCCGCCTGGTTCGAGCGGGTCGTGAACCACTTGCCGGCGTCGACAAGCCAGAGCTGGTACCCGCTCGCGCCCGGGACGTTCGTCCAGCGCAGCAGGCCCGGGTAGCTCGGCGTCAGTGGGGCAGGGAGCGTCGCCCAGCGCATGTTGAAGCCGAACGCCGCGCTCCAGGGGGTCGCGCCCTTGCGGGTGACCGCGCGCACGTGCGCGTAGAGCGAGTACGGCTTGCCGGTGATCCACGGCAGGGAGATCGGGATCGCCACCGCCGGGCTCTTGACGCCCTCGGTCTCCCAGACGATCCCGTTCTCGTTGAAGTCCTTGCTCGTCCCGAGCTGGAACTCGTAGCTCGTTGCTCCGGCGACCGGGTTCCAGGCGAACGAGGGCGTGCGGGAGAACGTGTGGACGACCGGTTCGGTTGCGCGCAGCATGAAGCCGCGCAGCTCCTGCGGGCTCTTCGTCGCGGCGAAGGCCGAGTGGGCGGGCAAAGCCACCGCAAGCGCGGCGAAGACCGCAGCAGTAAGACGGACGCGCGCCATCGTCGGGAGAAGTTGTCGGCAGCGCGCCGGCCGGCGGCCTCACTCGAACGAGTGAGTCAGCGGCGGGAGAGCGCCCGCTCGAGCGCGGCGCCGGCTGCGAGGACACGCGCGTCTTCCCCCGGCGGGGCAGCGAGCTGGACGGAGGCAGGCAGGCCGTCTTCGGCGAGGCCGCAGGGAAGCGCGAGAGCCGGCCAGCCGGTGGCGTTGAAGGGAAGCGTCAGGCACGTGAGCTTGTCGCGGATCGCGAGCTCGTCCGTCGGCGCGGGTGGGGCCACGCAGACCAGCGTGGGGGTGACGAGGAGGTCGACGCCGGCGGACGCCTCGAGCAGTTGCTCGCGGTAGCGCTCCCGGACGGCCGCGGCCCGCTCGTACTCAGCGTCCGTGACCTCGAGGCAGCGCTCGAGCTTGACGCGGACGTTCTCGCCGTACGAGTCCGCGTGTTCGAGGAAGAGCTCCCGATGGACGTCCGCCACCTCGCGTCTGAAGGCCGGCCCGACGTCGTACGCGAGCGGCAGATCGAGGTTGCGCCGGTGCGGGAAGCGGGCCGCCGCGGCCTCGACGCTGGAGCGCACCTGCGGGTCGGCGAGGTCGAGCCAGGCGATGCCCACCTCGAGGTCGTCCAGCTCGGGGTCGGTGGGCGAGACCTCCGGTGCGAGCGCTGCCATCATCGCGGCGCACCCCGCCACGTCGCGCGCCATCGGGCCCGCGTGGTCGAAGCTCGGCGCGAGGGGGAAGCACCCGTCCATGGGGACGAGTCCGTGGCTCGGCTTGAAGCCGACGACGCCGCAGCAGGCGGCGGGGATCCGGATCGAGCCGCCGGAGTCGGTCCCGAGCGCCGCGTCGGCGAGGCCCGCCGCGAGCGCCGCCGCCGAGCCGCCGCTGGAGCCGCCCGCGACCCGACCGGGCCTGAGCGGGTTCGGGACGGTGCCGAAGTGCGGGTTCTCCGAGGTCGTGCCGTAGGCGAACTCGTGCAGGTTGGTCTTGCCGACGTCGACGTAGCCGGCAGCCTCGAGCATCCGCACAGCCCCGGCCGTCTCGCCCGGGACGTGATCCGCGAAGAGGATCGAGCCGTAGGTCGTGACGAGGCCGACGGTGTCGAAGAGGTCCTTGACGGCGAGGCGCATCCCCGCCGGGGCGTCGGGCTCGGGCTCCGGTCGCGCAAGGAAGATCCCGTCGGGCTCCGCAGCGCCTGGCGCCGTCACGATTTCGTCACCCTTCCGTCACCCACCCGTACGAATTTCGCCGATACGATCGCCTCGGGGAGGAGGCTGGGCGAACCGTACTAAGGGACCCTGACCCATAATGGGCCCCGGCCAGGCCGGCGCGCCGTGCGGGCTCAGTCGAGGGCCAGGTAGATGAACGCCGCAGCGACCGTGAGCCCGAACAGGACGAGGAAGAGCGCGAACAGCGCCAGCCCGAGAACCATGTTCTTCCGTTCGACGTCCGGGCCGGTCATCCGAGCAGCGGGTCGAGGGCCATCGCGACGAACAGCAGCGCCAGGTAGAGCAGGGAGAACCGGAACAGCGCGCCGGCCCGAACCGGCGTCGTCTCGCGGCGCAACCTCCACGCGAGCCGCAGGAACAGGGCCCCGAGCAGCAGCGCTGCCGCCAGGTACAGCACCCCGGCCGTCCGCCACGCGAATGGGAGCAAGGTCACCCCGACCAGCACGATCGAGTACCAGACGATTTGCCGCGCAGTCTCGCGATCGCCGCGCACGACCGGCAGCATCGGGATCCGGGCCGCCTCGTAGTCGCGCTTGATCACGAGCGCGAGCGCCCAGAAGTGCGGCGGCGTCCAGAAGAAGACGATCAGGAACAGGAAGAGCGCCGGCAGCGTCAGGTCGCCGGTCGCTGCCGCCCACCCGACAAGGGGCGGCACCGCCCCGGCCGCGCCGCCGATGACGATGTTCTGGGGCGTCGAGCGCTTCAGCCAGCGCGTGTAGACGAGGACGTAGAAGAGGTTCCCGACGAGCGCGAGCACCGCCGTGAGGACGTTCACGAGTGACGCGAGGAGCACGAACGAGAACGCCGAGAGCGCCAGCCCGAACTCGAGCGCGCGCGCGGGCGCCACGCGTTCCTCGGCGACCGGTCGATGGCCGGTCCGCCGCATCAGCCGGTCGACGTCGCGATCGAGGACGTGGTTGAGCGCGCTCGCTCCCCCGCACGCAAGCGCGAGCCCGCCCAGCGTCACCGCCAACGTCCCCACCGGAGGCAGCCCGCGCGCGCCGACGAACATCCCTGCCGCTCCCGTCAACAGTAGGAGCGACATGATCCGCGGCTTGGTGAGCGTCACGTAGTCGCGCCACGGAGCAGGAGGCACCGGCTTCCCGCGGAAGCAGGCCGCCAGCGCGACCAGCCCCGCGGACAGGGAGAGCGCCGCGAGTCCGAGATGCGCCGGCCGGGGGGTGACCAGGGCCGCCGCCAGGAACGCGACGAGCGCGCCGGCCGCCGGGGCAAGCAGCCGCCGGTGCGCGATCCACGCCGCCGCGACGAGCGCGCACAGTGGCGGTAGGGTGAGTGCCGCGAGCGCCCGGTGCGCGGTCCCGAGCTCGAGCGCGCCGCTCACGACCGCCGCGCAGCAGGCCGCCGCCGCCGCGAGCGCGGTCAGCCTGAGCCACACGCCCGGCCTAAGGTCAGGCACGAGACTCCGCCAGGCGGCGTCGCAGGTCGCGCAGCGGCCGCGGGCTCGAGACGTAAGGCACGCGGTCGAAGTTGTGCGGTGGCGGCGGCGAGGTCGTGTACCACTCGAGCGTGTCCGCGAGCCACGGGTCGTTCACCGCGCGCACTCCCTTTCGCGACGTCTTCACCACGTTGACCACGAAGAAGAGGATCCCGAGCGACATCACGCCGGAACCGATCGTCGAGACGAGGTTGTACCACTCCCACAGCCCACCCTGCGTGTAGGTGTAGACCCGGCGCGGCATCCCCAGCAGCCCGAGCATGTGCATCGGGAAGAACGTCAGGTTCATGCCGACGAACATGAGCCAGAAGTTCCACTTCCCGAGCCGCTCGTCGAGGATGCGCCCGAACATCTTCGGCCACCAGTAGTAGAGCCCGGCGAAGATCCCGAAGATCGAGCCGCCGAAGAGCACGTAGTGGAGGTGGGCGACCACGAAGTAGGTGTCCGTCACCTGCCAGTCGAACGGGTAGGCGGCGACGAAGATCCCCGAGAGTCCGCCGATCGTGAAGATCGCGATGAAGCCGAGCGCGAACAGCATCGGCGTGTCGAGGATCAGGTTCCCGCGCCAGGTCGTCGCCAGCCAGTTGAAGATCTTCACCCCCGTCGGGACGGCGATGATCATCGACGAGATCATGAAGAAGCCCTGCAAATAGCCGGGTAGGCCGACCGCGAACATGTGGTGGGCCCAGACGAGCATCGAGTAGAACCCGATCGCGACGGTCGAGAAGGCGATCGCCTTGTAGCCGAAGATCGGCTTCCGCGAGAAGACGGGGATCACCTCGGAGATGATCCCCATCGCGGGCAGGATCATGATGTAGACCTCGGGGTGGCCGAAGAACCAGAAGACGTGCTGCCAGAGCAGGGCACTGCCTCCCTCGTCCGGAACGAAGAAGTGCGTTCCGACCTGCCGGTCGAGGAGCAGCAAGGTCAGCCCGGCCGAGAGCACCGGCAACACGAGCACGAGCAGCGCCGCGAAGACCTCGATCGACCAGACGAAGAGCGGGAGCCGCATCCAGGTCATGCCCGGCGTGCGCATGTTGTGGATTGTCGCCAGGAAGTTGATCGCGCCGGCGAGCGACGAGATCGTGAGGATGTGGAGCGAGAGGATCCAGAGGTCGACTCCGTGCCCGGGGGTGTAGGGCAGGTCCGAGAGCGGCACGTAGCCGGTCCAGCCGACGCGCGGAGCGCCGCCTGATGCGAACCAGCTCGAGTACAGCACGATCCCGCCGAGTAGGAAGAGCCAGTACGAGAACGCGTTCAGGCGGGGGAAGGCCATGTCGCGCGCTCCGATCATCAGCGGCACCAGGTAGTTGCCGAACCCGGCGAGGATGGGCACGACGACGAGGAAGATCATCGTCGTGCCGTG
The DNA here is from genome assembly GCA_036506915.1 of Gaiellaceae bacterium. GTDB lineage: Bacteria > Actinomycetota > Thermoleophilia > Gaiellales > Gaiellaceae > AC-32. The sequence continues at coordinate 54,315 of DASXQY010000197.1, forward strand.
CATCGTGAAGAGCTCGTCGTAGCCGTCGCGCCTGATGAAGTGCTCGTTCGGCGTCGCGAGCTGCGCGCGCATCAGCAGCGCCAGGATCCCGCCGGCGAGGAAGAACGCGAGGCTCGTCGCGATGTAGAGGATCCCGATCCGCTTGTGGTCGGCCGTCGTCAGCCAGCTCGAGACGCGGCCGCGCGAGACGATGACGGACGCCGGGACGGGCTCGGCCCTAGCCGCCACTGCCGCCTCCCGCCTTGAACAGCTTCTGGAGGTACGCGATGGTCGCGTCCAGCTGCTCGTCGCTCCACGTCTTGCCGACCGCGGGCATCGCACCGCGACCTTCCCGGAACAGGAGCGTGAGCGCCGCCCGGTCGCGTAGCAGTGGGCTCTGCGCGATCGGCGGGCCGATGTCCCCCTGGCCCGAGAGCCCGTGGCACGTGGCGCAGACGCCGACGAAGGTCTCTCGTCCGACCTCGGTCGGAGAGGCGCGGCGCTGCCGCACCCAGGCGTCGTACTTCTCGGCCGGCAGCACCTCGACGTACGCGAGCATCGCCGCGTGCTGGATGCCGCAGAACTCGGCGCACTGGCCGCGGAAGGTGCCGAGCTTGTCAGCGCGGAACGAGGTGCGGTTGACGCGGCCCGGGATCGCGTCGAGCTTGCCTCCGAGGGCCGGTACCCACCAGCTGTGGGCGACGTCGGGCGAGTTGATTTGGAGCTCGATCTTCCGGTTGTAGGGGACCCGCAACGTGCCGACCGAGATCGCGCCGTTGGGGTAGCCGAACTGCCAGTAGAACTGGTGGCCCTCGATCCGGATCGTCTGACCGCCCGCAGCGGTCGCGGAGGCGTTCCGGATTCCGCCGGCCTTGTAGAAGACGAAGCCGGCGATCACCGCCAGGATCACGACCGGCATCGCCGTCCAGGCGAGCTCGAGGTTCGTGTGGCCGCGCACCTGCGGTCCCTCCAGCTCGCGCGGCCGCCCGCGGCTGCGGTAGCGGACGATGAAGATCAGCAGCGCGCCCTCGACGAGCAGGAAGATCCCGCCCGTGATTCCGAGGATCAGCCAGTAGATCGAGCGGATCGCGTTCTCGTTGGGTGAGGCCGGGGCCTGGGGCGCAAGGCCGCCGTTGCCCGCGAACGCCGCTCCCGCCAGCGCGAGCACGAGCAGGGCGACGCACGTGAGAACGAGCAGGCGGCGCACGGGCGAGTGGCATTCTATGAGCGTGGCCGAGCGGACGCGCGTGCACCTGCCGGCTGGAATTGGCGAGCGCTTCGAGGTCTTCGTCAACGGCATCCGGCAGGAGCCCGGGCGCGACTATCACCGCGCCGGCGACGAGCTCGTCTTCGACCGGCGTCTCGCCCGGGAGGGCCGGCTCGGCTTTTGGCGCTGGCTCTCGCTCTTCCTCGGTGTCGCCGGGACGTATCGCCAGAACGACAGCGTCGACCTGATCTACGAAGTGGACGGCAAGCGCGTGGTCGCGAACGGGCTCCCGCTGATCGGCGAGGACTAACTCTCGTCGGGCAGGTCCACCGGCTCGTCGTCGACGAGCACTCGGGTGCGCTCGATCCGGCAGCCGGCGGCCCACCTGGCGACGGCGTGGAGGACGGCATCGAGCGCCTCCTCGGAGCCCTCTTCAACAAGCACCTCCCAGCGTTCGCCGCCGAGCGGCACCAGGTCGGTGCGGGCGAACGGCACCAGATCGTGGACGAGCTGCGTGGCGGTGCTCGTCGTCGGCGCCTCGATGCGAATCGTGCGGATTGGCGGCTCCCCGGCCGGCGGCGGAGCCAAGAACCCTAACTCAGACGGGCGCACGGGCTGAGCCCGCACGCCCTCTCTGGTCGGCGTCGCAAGCGAGCGCCTTAGGCGGCGTGCTCGTCCGCGATCGGCAGCGCCTCGTCGAGGATGCCGAGACCCTCGTCGAGCTCCTCACGGGTGATCGTCAGCGGCGGGCAGATCATGATCACGTTCCAGTGCGTCATCAGGTAGAGGCCGCGCTCCATCGCCGCCTTCATCAGCTGTGCGACGGGCGCGATGGCCTCACCCGAGGCGTTGAACGGGACGAGGGGCTCGCGGCTCTCGCGGTCGAGAACGAGCTCGACCCCCCAGAAGAGCCCCTTGCCCCTGACCTCGCCGATCGCCGGGTGCCGGTCCGCGAGGCGCGGCAGCTCGTCGGCGAGCACCTCGCCCATCGCGGCCGAGTTCTCGACGATTCTCTCCTCCCGGAAGGCCTCGATCGAGGCGATCGCGGCGGCGCAGGCGAGCACGTGACCGGAGTAGGTGAGGCCGCCGGCGAAGTACTTGTCGCGCACCCAGTCGGCGATCTTCTCGTTCACGACCATAGCGCCGAGCGGCACGTAGCCGGAGTTGATCCCCTTGGCGAGCGTGATGATGTCGGGGACGACGTCCCAGTTGTCGCAACCGAACCAGCGGCCGGTGCGGCCGAAGCCGGCCATCACCTCGTCGAGGATCAGGACGATCCCGTGCCGGTCGCAGACCTGGCGGATCGACTGCAGGTACCCGTCGGGCGGGACGATGATCCCGTTCGTGCCGACGACCGTCTCCATGATCACCGCGGCGACGTTCTGCGGCCCCTCGTACTGGAGGATCTCCTCGAGGTGCGGCGCGCCCGAGCAGACCGGGCACGGATCGGGGTGGCCGGCCGGGCAGCGGTACGTGTAGGGGTCGAGCATCCGCACCACGCCGGGAATCGCCGGCTCCGCAGGCCAGCGCCGCGGGTCGCCGGTGAGCGTGATCGCCCCGGCCGTGGCGCCGTGGTACGAGCGGTAGCGCGCGATCACCTTGTGCCGGCCGGTGTACCAGCGCGCGAGCTTGATCGCGTTTTCGTTCGCCTCGGCGCCCCCGTTCGTGAAGAAGGACATCGTCAGGTCGCCGGGAGTGACCTCGGAGAGCAGCCGCGCGAGCTCCGAGCGCGCCTCGTGCGCCATCGGGGGCCCGATGGTGGTCAGCTTCTGCGCCTGCTCCACGATCGCAGCGACGACCTTCGGGTGCTGGTGGCCGATCGAGACGTTCACGAGCTGCGAGGCGAAGTCGAGGTAGCGGTTGCCCTCGTGGTCCCAGAAGTAGCGGCCCTCGCCGCCGGCGACGGGCAGCGGGCTGATCTGGTCCTGCACCGACCAGGAGTGGAGGACGTACCGGTCGTCGAGTTCCCGGATCCTGTTCGCCTGCTCCTGACCGGTCTCGGTGACCGCCATGCCGCGATCCTATCGCCGGAGCGCGGATGGTTGATGCCGGGAGTGCGCCCGTCTCGGGGCGCGAGCTGGCTGCTCTGGGGCCCGGCGTCGCGAAGCGGACGCCCACCGGAGGCCGGCTCCGCCGGCATCCGGTGGGTGGGAGCGGCCCAGACACGCCAGATCGTGCAGCCGAACGCGCGAACTCCCGGCGTCAATCATCTACGCTGGCACCTCACGAAGGAGGATGGCATGACGGAGGTTGCTGAGCAGTTCACCGAGCAGAAGGCGGGCGGCGAGATCGGCCGCATCACCCACTGGATCGACGGGGCGCGCGTGGAGGGCGGCTCCGGGCGCAGCGGGCCCGTCTACAACCCGGCGACCGGCGTGCAGAGCGGCGAGGTCGACTTCGCGAGCCCCGAGGAGGTCGACGCCGCGGTGCAGGCCGCCCGGCGCGCCTTCGAGAGCTGGCGCACGGTCTCGCTGTCCCGGCGCACCGAGCTCTTCTTCCGCATCCGCAGGCTCGTCGACGAGCACCGCGAGGACATTGCCCGGATCCTGACGCTCGAGCACGGAAAGGTGCTCTCCGATGCGAAGGGCGAGGTCGCGCGCGGGCTCGAGGTGATCGAGTTCTGCTGCGGGATCCCCGAGCTTTTGAAGGGCGGCTATTCCGAGCAGGCCTCGACCGGGATCGACGTCTACTCGATCCGCCAGCCGCTCGGCGTCGTGGCGGGGATCACGCCGTTCAACTTCCCCGCGATGGTGCCCATGTGGATGTGGGCGCCGGCGATCGCCTGCGGAAACACCTTCGTGCTGAAGCCGTCCGAGAAGGACCCGTCGGCCTCGATGTTCACGGCGGAGCTCCTCAAGGAGGCGGGGCTTCCCGACGGCGTCTTCAACGTCGTCCACGGCGACAAGGTCGCGGTCGACTCGATCCTCGAGCACCCCGGCGTCGTGGCGGTGAGCTTCGTCGGCTCGACGCCGATCGCGCGCTACGTCTACGAGACCGGGACGTCGCACGGAAAGCGCGTCCAGGCGCTCGGGGGAGCGAAGAACCACATGATCGTGCTCCCGGACGCCGACATCGAGATGGCCGCCGATGCCGCGGTCAGCGCGGGCTACGGCTCGGCCGGCGAGCGCTGCATGGCGGTGTCGATGCTCGTCGCGGTAGGCGACGCCGGTGATGAGCTGGTCGGAGCGATCAAGGCGCGCCTGCCGAAGGTCAAGGTCGGGAACGGGCTGGAAGCGGACTCCGAGATGGGCCCGCTCGTCACGCGCGAGCACCGGGACAAGGTCGCCTCGTACATCGAAAAAGGCGGCGAAGAGGGCGCCACGATCGTCACGGACGGCCGCGAGACGGCTCCGGACGGAGGCGGCTTCTTCCTCGGCGTGACGCTGCTGGACGACGTCAAGCCGGAGATGGACGTCTACAAGGACGAGATCTTCGGGCCGGTGCTAGGGGTGACGCGGGTCGACACCTACGACGAGGCCGTGAAGCTCGTGAACGAGAACCCCTACGGGAACGGCGTCGCGCTCTTCACCCGAGACGGCGGGGTGGCGAGGCAGTTCCAGTTCGACGTCAACGTGGGGATGGTCGGGATCAACGTCCCGATCCCGGTCCCGGTCGCGTACTACTCGTTCGGCGGGTGGAAGAGCTCGCTCTTCGGCGATCTGCACGTCTACGGGCCCGAGGGGATCCAGTTCTACACGCAGGGCAAGGTCGTCACCTCGCGCTGGCCCGATCCCGCCACGTCGAAGGTCGAACTCGGCTTCCCCCAGACGCGCTAGTTCTTGCCGGTACTCGTCGTCGGCGGGGGGATCGGCGGACTCGCGGCAGGCATCGCGCTGCGCCGGGTCGGGATCGAGCCGGTGGTCGTCGAGCAGGCCCGGGAGCTGGAGACGGTCGGCGCAGGGCTGGGGCTCGCGGCAAACGCGGTTCAGGCGCTCGAGCGGCTCGGCGTCGCCGACGCGGTTCGAAGCCGGGGGCTGCCGACCGAGCGCCTGGTCGCGCTGAAGCCGAACGGCGACGCGCTGATCGATCTCCCGCTCGAGGGGCGGGAGATGCTTGGCGTGCATCGGGCCGACCTCCAAGAGGTGCTCGCCGCCGAGCTCGGCGCCGCGCTACGGCTCGGAGTCGCCTGTACCGGCTTCCGCGACGAAGGCGAGCGCGTGATCGTCCAGCTCGACGGCGGCGAGGAGCTCGCGGGCGACCTGCTCGTCGCCGCCGACGGCCTGCGCTCGAAGTCGCGGGCGTGGCTGCTGGACGACGGTCCGCCCTCGTACGCCGGGTACACCGGCTGGCGGGCAGTGACCGAGCTCGAGCACGAGTCGCTGCGCGGGCGAATGACGGAGACCTGGGGCCGCGGGGTGCGCTTCGGCCTGATCCCGATCGGGAACGGCCGGTTGTACTGGTTCGTCTCCGAGAGCCGGCCGGAGCCGGAGGCGCCGGTCGTCCCGGGGCGGAAGAAGGAGTTGGCTCGGCTGGTGCGCGGCTGGCACGAGCCAATCGAGGCAGCCGTCGCTTCGACGTCGGAGGACGCGATCTCAGGGACCGGGATCTACTTGCGCAAGCCCACGCGTGAGTGGGGACGCGGCCGGGTGACGCTCCTCGGCGATGCCGTCCACCCGATGACGCCGGACCTGAGCCAGGGAGCGGCCCAGGCGCTCGAGGACGCCGTTGTGCTGGCGGCGTCGCTGCGAGACGCGGCCGACCCGGTGTGCGGCCTGCGGGCCTACGAGGCCGAGCGTCGAGACCGGACGGCGCAGATCGTCAAGCGCTCGCAGGCGGCAGGACGGTTGGCCCAGTCGAGCAGCGCCCTCGGCGCCGGTCTTCGCAACCTCCTGATCGGCTCGCTCCCGAACCGCCTGCACGGCATCCAGCAGGCCCGGATCGTCGACACGGAGCTCCCGGCCCTGTGACCACGATCGGTGTCGCGCTCTTCGACGGAGCCGAGGAGCTGGACTGGGCCGGGCCGTGGGAAGTGCTCGCGGCGTGGGCTCAGCAGTTTCCGGAGGACGGCGTGCGCGTGCTGACGGTTGCCCGGGAGCCCGGGCCGGTCACGTGCGCCAAGGGGCTGCGCGTGCTGCCCGACGAGACCTGGGAGACGGCGCCGCCGCTCGACGTGCTTGTCTACCCGGGCGGCCGCGGCACCCGCGCCCAGCTGGGCGACGAGGAGGTCCGCGGGTGGCTGCGGGGAATCGCCCACAGCGGCGCGCTCGTGACCAGCGTCTGCACGGGCTCGCTCGTGCTCGCCGACGCAGGGCTCCTAGACGGTCGTCCCGCGACCACGCACTGGGGCTCGCTCGAGATGTTGCCCACCCTGGGCCGGGACATCGAAGTCCGGCCGGAGGACCGTTTCGTCGACAGCGGCGACATCGTCACCGCCGCCGGGGTCTCGGCCGGGATCGACATGGCGCTGCACCTCGTCGCGCGGCTCCATTCGCCGGAGCGCGCGCGTGAGGTGCGCCGCTACATCCAGTACGACCCGGAGCCGCCGGTCTAAGTTCGTCGTTATGCGACGGGCTCTGCGGTCCGCAGCTCTTGGCCGAACCTCGCGCGCGGGACGAACTGCCCGATCCCGGGCTGCGCGACCAGCTCATCGCCCTCCACCAGGACCTGCCCCCGCAAGAGCACCACCTCCGGCGAACCGGTCACCTCGGTGCCTTCGTACAGGTTGTAGTCCGACTTCGAGTGATCCGTGGCCGACGAGATCGTCACCCGCTTCTCGGGGTCGAAGACGACGATGTCCGCGTCCGAGCCGACGGCGATCGTGCCCTTGCGCGGGTAGAGCCCGAACAGCTTCGCCGGGCTCGTCGCCAGTAGCTCGACCATCCGGTTCAGCGAGATGCGCCCGGCGCGCACGCCGAACTCGTGGATCATCTGGAGCCGGTTCTCGAGCCCCGGCGCGCCGTTCGGGATCTTCGAGAAGTCGTCCCGCCCGAGTGTCTTCTGCCCGTCCCAGAGGAAGGCGCAGTGGTCGGTCGAGATCACGGAGAGCGTATCCGTCCGCACCGCGTTCCAGAGGTGCTCCTGGTTCTCCTTCGCGCGCGGCGGCGGCGTGTAGACGTACTTCGCGCCCTCGAAGTCGGGCCGCTCCAGGAACGTGTAGTCGACGAACAGGTAGTGGGTGCACGTCTCGCCCCAGACGTCCCAGCCCTTCTCGCGCGCGAGCTCGATCGGCTCGATCGCCTCGCGGCACGACACGTGCACCACGTACAGCGGCGAGCCCGCGACCCGCGCGAGCTGGATAGCCCGGTTGGTCGCCTCGCCCTCCGTCTCGGGCGGCCGGGTCAGGGCGTGGTACTTCGGCTCGGTCTTCCCCTCCGCCAGCGCCTTCTTCACCAGGACGTCGATCGCGTCGCCGTTCTCGGCGTGCACCATCACGAGCGCCCCGGTCTCGGCCGCAACCTCCATCGTCCGGAAGAGCGTCTCGTCGTCGACCATCAACGCGCCCTTGTAGGCCATGAAGAGCTTGTACGAGGTGATCCCTTCGTCGGGCAGCGACGCGAGCTCCTCGAGCGTGCCACCCTCCGCGAGGTCGGTCACGGCCATGTGGTAGCCCATGTCGATCACCTGCTTGCCGTTCGCCTTCGCGCGCCACTCCTCAACCGCCTGCGCGAACGTGTGGCCCTGCGGCTGGATGATGAAGTCGACATGACAGGTCGTCCCGCCGAACGCGGCGGCGGTCTGCCCGGACTCGACGTCGTCGATCGTGACCGTGCCCCCGAAGGGCATGTCGAGATGGGTGTGCGGGTCGACGCAGCCGGGTAGGACGAGCTTCCCCGAGGCGTCGATCACCTTGTCGGCGCCGACGTCGAGCGACTCGCCGATCAGGGTCACGCGCTCGTCTTCTACGTACAGGTCGGCGACGTAGTCGTCGGCGGCCGTGACGATCCGGCCACCCTTGATCAGTACGGACATCCCGGCCTCCTTCAGATCTAACGGCGAGCGTAGAAGAAAACGGGGCCTCCCGCGAGCGAGAAGCCCCGTCCGACTGCTGGCCAGGCTACGCGCCCTTCGGCGTCACCTTGACGTTCTGCTTCTTCCAGCCGGAGCCGTTCACGTCCACGCCCTCGGCGTCCAGCTCGTCGATCGCCTCCTGCGCGAGATCGGTGCGGTAGGCATCCGCGCTCGGCGGCTTCGAGATCACCCCGAACTGTTGCGCGATCTGCGCCGTCCGTTGGTAGGCGGCCTTGTCCATCACGCCGACCCCCTTTGGCGCCGGCCAGATGAGCGCGTTGATCTCGTTCATCATCCAGGTCTGGTGGCCCTTGCCGAGCGTGGGCCCGTTGTCGAGCACGATCTGGGTGCACTCGGCCGTGTGGTCGCGGCAGTAGGCCCAGCCCTTGAAGCTCGCCGCGAGGAACTTCTTCGCCGTCTCCTGGTTGTCCTTGCTCTGGATCCAGTCGCCGCGGACGAAGATGCCGTCCTCGAGCATGCCGGTGCCGACGTCCTCGAGCTTGATCACGTTCAGGTCGCTCGGCTGGTAGAGCTTGCCCGTCTTCGGGTTCTTCGTCTCGAGGATCTGGGCGAGCTCGTTGTACGTCATCGCCGCGGCGGCGTCGACGTCCCGGTTCAGGAACAGGTTCATGTTGAAGGGCTGGTTGACGATCTTCACGTCGCTCGAGCTCTTCGGGTCGATGTTGTTCTTGCGGAGCGCAGCGTAGAGCTCGTTCTCGTTCCCGCAGCACCAGACGCCGACCTTCTTCCCCTTCATCTGGGCGATCGTCGTGATCCCGGAGTCCTTCCACGTCAGCTCGGTCATGCCGCTGCGCGTGAAGACCTGCGCGATGTTCACGAGGTCCTGCCCGTGGTCGCGTGAGGCGAGCAGGCTCGGCAGCCAGTCGATTCCGAAGTCGGCCTGCTTGCCGAGCACGACCTGCTCGGGCGTGATGCTCGGCCCGCCGACCTTGATATTCACGTCGAGGCCCTCTTCCTTGTAGAAGCCCTTCTTCTTCGCGGCGTAGTAGCCGGCGAACTGCGCCTGCGTCACCCACTTGAGCTGAAGGGTCACGCGCTTGAGCTGCTTCCCTCCGCCCGCCTCGCCCGACTTGCTTCCGCCGCCGCCGCAGCCCGCGACGAGGAGACCCACGAGGACGGCGAGCCCCGCGAGCCAGAGCCTACGACTGCTCATCAGCCTCCACTCCCTTTCGTGTCGACAACCCGGGATTCCAACGGCGCCATTCTGAACCGGAATCACTCCGCGCGGAAGTCCCGCCGCGAAGGTTCCCACGACGTCGCCAGCCGTTCGGCAAGGGCGACGGCGGCGTAGAACAGGATCCCGAACGCGCTGGCGACCACGATCCCGGCCCAGGCGACCGGGAAGTTCGTGTACGACGAGGCGTTGAGGATCGTCACGCCGAGGGCGTCCGTCGGCCCGCCGAAGTACTCGCCCACGATCGCGCCGATCATCGAGAGCACGCTCGCGATCTTCAGGCCGGTGAAGAGGTGCGGCAGGGAGCTCGGGATTCGCACCTTGCGAAAGAGCGAGCCCTGGCCGGCGGCGTAGGAGCGCATCAGCTCGATCGAGCGAGGATCGACCGAGGTCAGGCCGCGGAGGGTGTTGATCAGCACCGGGAAGAAGCACAGCACGGCGGCGATTGCCATCTTCGAGAACGGGTTCAGGAGCCCGAACCAGTCGTTCATGATCGGCGCGAAGGCGATGATGGGGACCGCGTTGGCCGCGACGGCGAAGGGCATGAAGGCGGTCCCGAGCGGCCGGAAGGCCGCGAACAGGAGCGCCGCGAGGATCCCGAGGCCGGAGCCGAGGGCGAAGCCGCCGAGGGCCTCCTTGAAGGTGTAGAAGCCCGCGTGCCAGAGCGAGCCGCGCTCCTCCCAGAAGGTGCGGGCGATCACGGTCGGCTTCGGAAGCAGAAACTCCTGGACGTGGAAGGCGGCGACCAGCCCCTGCCATAGGCCGATGCCGAGGGCGAACACGACGAGCGCGGGCAGCCACTCGAGCGCGCGGCGCTGGATGACGGCGGTGCTCAAAGCGCCTCCTCGGCCACCTCGGGCTCCTCGGCGACGAGGTCGGCCCCGCCCGCAGCGAGTCGCTCGCGCACCTCGGTGACCAGCTCGAAGAAGCGCGGCTCCTCGCGCGTGCGCCCGCCCCGTGGCTGGGGCAGGTCGACCTCGACGATCCCGGCGATCCGCCCTGGCCTCGCCGACATCACCGCCACCCGCGTGGACAGGAAGACGGCTTCAGGAATTGAGTGCGTGACGAAGACGATCGTCGAGCCGCTCGCCTCCCAGATCCGGAGCAGCTCCATGTTCAGGCGCTCGCGGGTCATCTCGTCGAGTGCCCCGAACGGCTCGTCCATCAGGAGCAGCGCGGGGTCGAACGAGAGCGCGCGGGCGATCGACACGCGCTGCTGCATTCCGCCCGACAGCTGCCAGGGATGGTGGTCGGCGAAGCCCTCGAGCTCGACCAGCTCGAGCAGCTCCTTCACCCGCGCGTTGCGCCGGCCGCGGTCCCACCTGAGGAGCTCGAGCGGGAGGACGATGTTCTTGGCGACCGTGCGCCAGTCGTAGAGGACCGCCTCCTGGAAGACGATCCCGTAGTCGTGGTCGAGCCGTGCCTGATGGGCGCTCTTGCCGTTCACCTCGACGGTGCCCGTGGTCGGCTCGATCAGGTCTCCGATGATCCGCAGCAGGGTCGACTTGCCGCAGCCGGACGGCCCGATCAGCGAGACGAACTCGCGCGGGCGCACGTCCAGGTCGATCCCGGTCAGCGCTGTCACGCCGGCCCTGAACGACTTGGAGACGCCCTTGAGAGAGACCGCCGACGCCTGCGCGTTCAAGCGACGTGCTCCGGTGCGCGCTTGAGGACGAGCCGCTCCGCGATGAGGACGACGGCGAAGAAGAAGAGGCCGAGCACCGCGCAGACGATGTTCGTCGCCCACAGGCGCTCGGGGGCGGTCGAGTAGTACTGGTTGAAGTTGACGATCGCGCCGCCGAGGCCGTTCTGGATCGAGGCCGGCGTCTCGCCGATGATCGCGCCGATCACGCTGGCGGTCGCGGAGATCTTCAGCGCGGAGAACACGAACGGAAGCGACGCCGGCAGGCGCAGCTTCCAGAGGACGGCCCGGCGGTCGGCGGCGTAGGAGCGCATCAGCTCGAGGGCGCGGGGGTCGGGCGACATCAGTCCGCGCAGCGTGTTCACCGCGACCGGGAAGAAGGTGAGGTACGCGGCGATCACGGCCACCGCGACCCACGGCTGGACGCCCTTTGTCCCCAGGCCCACGACGACCATCGGCGCCACGGCGAGGATCGGGACGGTCTGCGAGACGACGATGTAGGGGAGGAGGCCGCGGCGCAGGACCGTCGAGTGGGCCAGGACGACGGCGAGGACGAAGCCGATCGCCCCGCCGAGCAGGAAGCCGACGAGCGCCTCCTTGCCGGTGAAGAGCGCCCAGTGCCACTCCTCCGTGAGGAGAGCGGGCCCGCCGGGCTGGAGCGGCTTCGTCAGCGTCCACAGCATCTCGTGGATGTGCGGCATGTTGATCTCGTCCACGCGGAAGGGCCACGTGATCCCCAGACGCTCTCCGATCCAGCGGTAGCCCTCCCAGATCCCCCAGAAGACGGCCAGGCCGGCGAGTACGAGCAGGACGCGCTTCGCCCAGCCCGCCGCTGCGGAGATCCTCGGCTGCGCCGGCCCCTCGACCGCGATCGAGGCCATCGGAGATGCTTACCACACTCTGCGGGACGCGGGTTAGAGTCGGCCCGTGCCCCTGGAGCCGAGCAGGACCGTCCTCGAGCTGAGGGAGCTCCGGGAGCTGACCGGGAACGAGGACGGCGCCCAGCGGGTGGCCTGGACCGACACCTGGGAGACGGCGCGCGCCTGGCTACGCGAGAAGCTGGCGGGGCTGCCGCTCGAGGAGGAGATCGACGAGGCGGGCAACCAGTGGTGGACGCTGCGCGGGGGGTCGGAGCGCGCGGTCCTGATCGGTGGGCACATCGACTCGGTGCCGAACGGCGGGTGGCTGGACGGGGCGCTGAACGTGATGGCCGGGGTCGAGGTGGTGCGGCGGATCGCGGAGGAAGGCGAGCCGGTGGTGACGGTGCGGCTCGTGAACTGGGCCGACGAGGAGGGCGCGCGCTTCGGGCGCTCGCTGTTCGGGTCTTCCGCTGCGGCGGGCTCGATGGATGATCAGGACGAGCTGCGCGGGCGACGCGACGCGGAGGGACGGGCGTTGCCCCAGGTGCTCGCGGAGCGGGGGGTCGACCTGGATCGGGCCCTGGAGGCCCGTCGTCAGCTCGAAGGGGCGGTTGCCTACCTGGAGTTGCACATCGAGCAGGGGCCGGTGCTCGAGTCGATGGATCTCCCGTTAGGGGTGGTGCTGGGGACGTTCGGGGTGGAGCGCCACCAGGTCACCTTCACCGGCCAGGCCGCCCATGCGGGCTCGACGCCGATGGGCAAGCGGCGCGACGCTCTCGCGGGCGCGGCCAGGCTCGAGCTCGAGATCCGGGAGATCGCGAAGCGCGCGGGCGAAGGGGCCGTCTGCACGATGGGCGGCGTCGTCACCAAGCCGGGGATCGTGACGTCCGTGGTCGAGACCGCGGAATGCCTGCTCGACCAGCGGCACCTCGATGCCTCGAAGCTCGCGGAAATGTTGGAGAGCGCGAGGGCTGCCTCCATGCGCTTCGCACAGGAGGAGGGCGTGGAGGTCGCCTGGGAGCGGATCTGGAACATCGAGCCGATCCTGTTCGACGAGGGGCTGATCGAGCTCGCGGACGAGTCGATCCGGGAGGTCGCGGGGCAGTCGCATCGGCTCCCGAGCGGGCCGCTCCACGACGCCGCGGAGGTATCGCGGGCCGGGGTGCCCACCGTGATGCTGTTCGTCCAGAGCCTCCGCGGGCTTTCACACACGAAGCTCGAGGACACGAAGGAGGAGCACCTCGAGCTCTCGGTGCAGGCCCTCGATCGGCTGGCACACAAGACGATCGCCCGCGTCGCCGCCGCCTAGGCGTCTCTTTCCGTCACAAGGCGTGACGATCCGTCCCAAACCGTCCCTTTCGGCCATGTCCGGGGACTGTCCCCGGACGTGGCCCGACGGGACATGTCTGGGCGTCACGAAAGCGTGACGATTCGTCCCCGGCGGTCAGAAAAAGCGCACGAGCGCGACTCCGGCGCCGAGGAGCACTACGCCGGCGAGCCGGCCCGCGCTGAGCTGATGCTCGCGGTAGAGCACCCCGAAGTGGTCGAGCAGGACCGAGCAGACGAGCTGGCCGAAGATGACCGCCGCGAACAGGTTCAGCGCGCCCAGCCGGGGCGCCGCCGCGACCGTGCTCGCAACGTAGCCGGCCCCGACCGCGCCTCCGAGCCACGCCCACCACGGAATCTCGCTCACCCGCCCGGTGTTCACGATCCCGCGCGTCGCCACTAGCGCGAGCACGAACAGCACCGCCGTACCGACCGCGAACGAGATCATGGAGGCCCGGATCGGCCCGCCCACCCACTCGGCGAGGCGCGCGTTGACCCCCGCCTGCACCGGGAGCGCACCACCCGCCGCAAAGGCGAGAACGAGGAACGCGAAGGCCATTTCCGGCCGGATTTCGAGGCGATATGCTCGTTCCCCTGCCAGCGACCGGGGAGGCGCAGATGCTGAGCTTCGGAGTCACCGTCCTTCCGGACCCGCCGTACACGCGGCTGATCGAGGTCCTCCAGCAGGCCGAGGGCCAGGGGTTCGAGTACGGGTGGACGTACGACTCGCACATCCTGTGGCAGGAGAGCTACGCCCTCCTCGCGATCGCCGCGACGCAGACCAGGACGATCAAGCTCGGCCACTGCGTCACCAACCCGGGAATCCGCGACCCGACGATCACCGCGAGCTGGTACGCGACGATGCAGGACATCTCGAACGGCCGGATGGTGATGGGCATCGGCCGCGGCGACTCCTCGCGCCGCGTCGTCGGCCTCAAGCCGGTCAAGGTGGACGAGTTCGAGCGCCGCCTGCGGATGATCAAGGACCTGATGAACGGGCGGAAGGTCGAGTGGAACGGCAAGGAGCTCGAGCTCGCGTGGGTGAGGAAGGAGCTCCCGGAGATCCCGATGCAAGTCGCCGGCTATGGGCCCCGCGCGCTGGGGGTTGCCGGCCGCGTCGGCGACGGCGTGATCATCCAGCTCGCCGATCCGCAGATCATCCAGTGGATCATGGAGACCGCGCGGCGCGCCGCCGAGGAGGAAGGCCGTGACCCGGACGCGCTCCAGTGCATCGTCTGCGCGCCGAGCCACGTCTCGGACGACCTCGCGGACGCGCGCGAGCAGGTGCGCTGGTTCCCCGCAATGGTCTCGAACCACGTGATGGACCTGATCGAGCGCTACGGCGAGAACTCGGACCAGATCCCGGCGGCGCTGACCGACTTCGTCAAGGCGCGCAAGTTCTACGACTACAAGGAGCACAGCCGCGTCGGCGCCAAGCACGGGGAGTTCGTCACCGACGAGATCTGCGACCGATTCTGTGTCCTCGGCAACCCGGAGCAGATCGCTGCCAAGCTGCGGGAGCTCGAGTCGATTGGGGTCGACCAGTTCGACATCTATCTGATGACGGAGGGCCAGGACGAGACCCTCGCCGCCTACGGCAAGGAGATCATCCCGCAGTTCACCGGCGTTGCTGCCTGAACGACCGGACTCCGTTGCAAAAAACAGGCTTGTAAAGCCGGGGCCAGGGCAAGTGGGTCAGTTTGAAGTCAGTTGGCCGCTCCCCGACGGTTGCGAGGTGCCTCCACCGTTAGTAACGTCCCGCAACGAGGGGACACTTCGAAAGGGGAGAGAACCATGCTGCGGAAGAAGTCGATGCTGGCGGCTGCGGTGTGCGCATTCACTGTCGCAGGTGCGAGTGCAAGCGCCGCCTTCGCTGGTGAGATCACCGGAAACGGCAAGCCGACCGCTGGCCCGGCACATGCAAACTCGGTCTGCGTCTTCTCGGGGAAGAACGACGACCCCGGCGCACCGATAAGCCTCGATCCGAAGATCGCGCCGAACGGCCCCGGTGGTGTGTCGCAGTCCTACGGGCAAGACGTCAGGCTCGGTCTGATCGACCCTCACGCCTTCAATCCTGGGACGGCATGTCGGGGCGGGAGCAACTAGGCCCGTAGTGACGTTCTTGGTCCGCCACAACTGCGGCTAAACCCGAGGCCCGGCCCCAACCGGGCCTCGGCATTTAAGACGGCGAGCGCTTTGTCGGTGCTAGCTGACGCCGTCCAGAAGCGCCCAGTTGCCTGCGAGAGCTGACTCGGCCAGTCCGACGAGCCGCCCGTCCTCGCAATTCTCGAGGGCCGAGCGTGCCTGCGCCGCGTGCTCGTGGTCACGCTCCGCGTGAAGCTCGAAGTACGCAGTCTCGGGCGAGCCGTCCGCGAAGCCGTGGTGCTCGACGAGGCCGCGGAGCTTCGTCAGCGAGATCTCCGGCTGGCCGGCTTCGATCGCGTACAGGATCGCGGCCGCGCCGAGCTCGTCCTCGGCGGCGGTCCAGGCCGAGGCGCAGCAGCGCGTCTGCGGCAGCGGCTCGCGCTCCTCGGCTCCCACTGCGGAGGCGAACTCGTCCCAGAGCGCGATGTGCTCGGCCTCTTCGTCCGCGTGCAGCCCGGCTGTCTTCGCCGCCCGCGCCAGCGCCACGACCGCGTGCCGGTACTCGCCCGCGTAGCGCGCCAGCTCCTCGCGGGTCAGATCGCCCCGCTCCCAGCGGACGTAGAAAGGATGCTCGAGCACGTTCCACCGCTCGCGCGCCGCGTCGATCCCTGCGATCACGTTCATCTGGGCTCCTCCCGTCTCCGACCCCGCAGAACGATCCTAGCGCGCGAGATTGACAGGGGCGGCCCCGCGGCGGCCCACCGAGAAACGTCCCGGATACCGTCGATTGGGTCGACCGGTCATTGCAGACGGGCGCGCGGGCAAGGCCCGCGCGCCCTGAGGTCGGCACAGCAAGCGGCACCTTAGCGACGCGCTACTCGTACTGGAGCGCCGCCAGCACGTCGAGCTTCGACGCCCGCCGGGCCGGCGCGACCGCCGCGAGGATGCCGGCCGCGATCGCCGTCACCGCGAAGGCGACGATCGAGACGACCGGGAACGAGAACGCGAGCCCGTAACGCCCGAGCGCGTGGGTCACGCACGCCGCCAGCAGGATCCCGAGCGGGAGCCCCAGCGCGGCGCCGATCAGCGCGGTGATCACGCTCTCGTGCCGGACCATCCGCCGTGCCTGGCGCCGGGTAAGCCCGACCGCCCGGAGCATCCCGAGCTCGCGCGTCCGCTCGAAGACCGAGAGGACGAGCGTGTTCACCATCCCGAACAGGCTCACGACCACCGACAGCGCCAGCAGCACGTAGAGCAGGTTCGTCATCGTGGAGATCCACGAGGACTGGCTCTTCACGTACTCGTCCTCGTTCTCGACCTTCGTGTCGGGGTAGGAGGCGAGCGACCGCTCCAGCGCCGTCTTGGAGACCTCGCCGTCGATCAGCGTGAGCGAGTTCCCCGACCGGGCGAAGAATCGGTCGAACGCCTGCTGCGAGATCACGATCCCGCCCAGCAGCTCGTACAGCCTCGGCGGCTGGAATACGCCGACGACCCGCAGATGCAGAGGCTTGCCGGCCGGCGTGCGGAGCGTGAATGGGTCACCCATCCCGAGACCGTGCTTCTTCGCGAACGAGCGCTTCACGAGCGCGCCGTCGCCGTCGAGCTTCGCGAGCGTCGCGTCGGACCCCTGCTTCCAGTCGAAGCGGTACAGCCCGGCGATGGTCGTCGGATCGACGCCGTTCACAGTGGCGTTGGCGTTCGCGACCCTACCCCGGTCCGACCTGATGCTGGTCGAGCGGGTGATGCCGGGGGTCTTCTCGGCCGCGGTGCCCGCCGCGGCGGTGAAGGCCGACCACCCGTTCTTCGAGCTGACGACCCAGTCCGCGTGGACCTGGTCGCGCACGGCGCGGTCGACCGAGCCGTGTAGCCCTTTCCCGAGGACAGCGACGAACGAGACGAGCGCGAGCCCGATCATCAGCGCCGCCGCGGTCGAGGCGGTCCGGCCCGGGTTGCGAATCGCGTTGCTCGAGGCGAGCTGTCCCGCGGGCCCGCCGAACGTCCGGGCCGGGAAGCCAACGAGCCTCGTCAGCGCCGTGACCAGCGCCGGCGCGAAGCCGGCCACACCGAGGAGCCCGATGAGCGTGCCGCCCGCGAGCGACAGCAGCCCCTTACCCGAGCCGAGGTGGCCGCCGAGGGTCGCGTAGGCGATCAACGCCATCGAGATCCCGAAGAGCACGATCCCTGCAATCGGGCCGAGCCGCCTGCGCCGCTCGATCACCGCGCCCTCGCGGACGGCCGAGATCGGCGGCACGCGGGTCGCCCGCACCGCCGGCCACACGCCCGCGAGCACCGTGACGAGGACGCCCAGCAGCAGCGAGACGACGAACGTGCGGGTGGCGTAGACCGGTGAGCTCTGCGGCAAGGAGAGGCCCAGCGAGTCGAATAGGGCGGTCAGGCCGCGGGCGAGGCCGATCCCCGCCGCAATCCCGACGGCCGAGGCCACGAGCCCGATCGCGAGCGATTCCGCCACCACCAGGCGCAGCACCTGCCGCCTGCCGGCCCCCAGGGTGCGGAGCGTCGCGAGCTCGCGGGTCCGCTGCGCGACCGTGATCGAAAGCGTGTTGAAGATCACGAACGCGCCGACGAAGAGCGCGATCCCGCCGAAGCCGAGCAGGAACCCGCGGATGAACGAGACGAAGGTGTCGATGTCCTTCTTGTCGGCCTTCGCCTGCTCGGCCGCGGTCTTGACCTGGACGTTCCCCGGCACGGCGCGCTCGAGGGCGCTGACGAGCCGCGAGGTGGAGACGCCGGACTTCGCCGCAACCGAGATCGCGGTGAAGCCGTCGAGCTTGAGCAGCTCCTGCGCTGTCGGGATCGAGAAGACGGCGATCGTGGCGCCGCCGAGGCTGTCGACGTCGCCGTACTTGGCGATCCCGACGATCCTGAACCGCTCCTTCGGGCCCTTCGCGGCCGCGCCGATCGAGTCGCCGACAGCGAAGTGGTGCTTCTTGGCCGTGTTGGAGTCGATCACGACGTCGTGACGGCCCGTCGCCCAGTGCCCGGTGACGAGGTGCATCGGGTTGAAGCGCGGCTGCGACGGGTCGAGGCCGAAGCCGAAGGTCGGGTTGCCGTTCGCCTCGATCGCCTTGCCGTCGCGGTCGATCAGCTTCGTGTTGGTCGTGTCGTTGTTCAGGTCGAGGATCGCGCCGGCCGCGGCCGAGACCTCGGGCAGCGCGCGAATCTTCACGAGCAGCGACTTCGATACCGTCGCGTTGCCGCTGTTGGAGTAGTCCACGAGCTTGCGCCCGCTGACGACCGCGTCCGTGTGGCGGTACGAGCTGGTGAAGATCGAGTCGAACGCCTTGGTGATCGTGTCGGTGACGACGAAGCTGCCGCTCACCATCGCCACGCCGAGAACGATCGCCAGGCCGGTCAGGATCGCCCTGACGGGCCGCGCCGCGAGCCCTTTCAGCGAGACGCGGATCATCGGCAGCTGACCTCCTGCATCGCAGCCAGCACCTCGACCGCGGTCGTCCCGGTGATGTCCTTCACGATCCGCCCGTCCGCGAGGAACAGGATCCGGTCGGCCATCGCCGCGGCGCGTGGGTCGTGTGTGACCATCACGGTCGTCTGGCCGAGCTCGTCGACCGAGCGCCGCAGGAGCGAGAGCACCTCGCCGCTCGAGGCGGAGTCGAGGTTGCCGGTCGGCTCGTCGGCGAAGATCACCTTCGGGCGGGTCACGAGCGCCCTGGCGAGCGCGACCCGCTGCTGCTGCCCGCCCGAGAGCTGGGCCGGCCGATGCGAGCGGCGGTCGGCGATGCCGAAGGTGCCGAGCAGCTCGTCGAGCCA
>DASXQY010000198.1:0-3270 GCA_036506915.1 Gaiellaceae bacterium
ACCGCGAGAACGGCCGCGAGGTCGTGCTCGAGACGGACGAGCCTACGCGCGTCCTGCACGAGCTGACCGGCCGTGCGCTGGCCGACAGCCGCGAGCTCGAAGGGCTCGTCGTCCGCCGCCCGAGCCTCGAGGAGGTCTACCTGAGCCTGACCGAGGAGGAGCCGGCGGAGTGAAGCTGTTGGTGCACGAGCTGAAGGGCGAGCTGCTGCTCTACACGCGCAGCCGCGAGCTTGCGTTCTTCACCTTCCTGCTGCCGATGATCTTCTTCGTCCTGCTCGGCTCGACCTACGGCCACGACAGGGTCGAGGGCGTACGCGGCTCGAACTTCCTCGAGGCCGGGATGATCGGCTACGGCGCGATCTCGATCGCGTTCGCGGGCCTGGCGATCGTGCTCGTCATCCGTCGGGAGAGTGGCATCCTGAAACGGCTGCGGGCGACGCCGCTTCCCGCGCCCGCGTACATCGGGGCCGTGCTCTGCGCGTTCCTCCTTGCGTTCGCCGTCGAGGTCGTCTGCCTGATCGCGATCGGCCGGGCGCTCTTCAGCGTGCCCGTCCCGGACCGGATCTTCTCGCTTGTCCTCGTCCTGTTGCTCGGCGCGGTCTCGTTCTGCGGGCTGGGCGTGGGCATCACGGCGCTGATCAAGAGCGCGGAGGGCGCGTCGGCGGTGGTGAACGCGATCTACCTGCCGATGGCCTTCATCTCGGGCTCGTTCTTCTCGCGGCACTCGTTCCCCGCGTTCCTGCGCGCCATCGCGGACGTGCTGCCACTCACGTACTTCATCAAGCTCGTCCGGGCGGTGATGCTGCACGGCCAGGAGATCTGGTCGCTGCCCTGGTCGGTCGCCGCCGTCGCCGCGTGGGGACTCGTGGGCGTGGTGGCCGCTGTGCGCGGATTCCGGTGGGAGCCGCACGAAGGTTAGGTTCAGCGGCGTCCGGGTTATACGGGTGCAAATGACGGACGAACCGCAGCTTGCGTTCTGCGTCCGCGAGGCCGAACCGCCGGGAGTCGAGGTTTTGGTCAATTTCGGCGTCTTCGCCGGGCGTAGGGCAACGCCCGCCGAGATCGACGAGCTCGCCAGGTCGCTCCTGCCGAAGGTCGGCGAGGTCTCGATCGTCGCAGAGGAGCGCCACGAGATCGGCGAGCAGGCCGAGGCGTCCCTGAACCAGGTCCGCATCGAGGTCTCGCCGGAGCACCTCCCGGACGACGAGCGCGAGCTGGACCAGCTCTGTGGGCGTCTGCTCGAGGTGGCCGAGACGTGGGCGCGCGGCTGCATCGCCGACCGCCACGCCGAGGTCTCCGAGCCCTAGGAGGGTTTGGCGGAATAGCGCTCGTCGCCGGGGTGCGATGCTCGCTCCGAGGCAAGGACGCAGGGAGCGTTCGTACCTGAATGGTACGGGCGCGACTGAGGACGCCGCATCGGGGCGAGCAGCGCGGCTCGGCGGCTCAGCGGTATTTCGTCAAGCCCTCTTAGTCCGGGTACTCGCCGAGCCGCTCGACGTCTTCAGGCGTCTCGCCTGCGAGCCGGCCGGCCTGTTCGTCCGCGGCCAGGTCCAGGACGTCGGGGGACCGCTCGAGACGCTCCTCCCTGGTCTCCTCGGCCAGGTCCTCCGCGCGGTCGAGCGCCTCGGCGTCCTCCCGGCCACGGATCTTGTCGAGCCATGTACGAACTCCCATGGCCGAGATCTTACGCCCGGAGGGGGCGACGGCGGGGTGCTCGGCCGGCTCGGGCGGCGGTGAGGGCGAAGCGGACCAGCGCGCGGGGCATCTTCTCCGCCCGCGCGACCGTTTCCTGGAGCGCCGTGACGAACCAGTCGAGATCCTCCTCGGTGACGACGAGCGGCGGGATCGCCTTGATCACGTTCAGCCCGTGGCCGGCGACCTGGCTCAGGATCCGGTGGTCGCGGAAGAGCGGCACGACCACGAGCTGGGAGAAGAGGCCCGGCTGGATCCGCTCCAGCAGCTTCCACGTGCGCGAGCCGCCCGGAGGCTCCTCGAACTCGATCGCCCACATCAGGCCGAGGCCGCGAACGTCGCGGACGACCGAGCGCTCGACGAGCGGCCGCGTGCGCTCGAGCAGCAGCTCCCCGAGGCGGGCGGAGCGCTCGACCAGGCCCTGCTCGTTCAGCTCCCGCAACGTCGCGAGGCCGGCGACCATGGCGAGGTCGTTCGGGGCGAAGGTCGAGCCGTGGCTGACCGCGTTCGGAAGCGAGTCGAAGACGCCGTCGTAGACCTCGGCGCTCATCAGCAGCGCCCCGACCGGGACGTAGCCGCCCGAGAGCGACTTCGCCACCGTGACGAGATCGGGCTCGAGCCCCCAGTGCTCGAGCGCGAGCATCCGCCCGGTCCGGCCGAACCCGGTCTGCACCTCGTCGACGCAGAAGAGCGTGCCGTAGCGGCGGCAGAGCTCCTGCGCCCCTTCCAGGTAACCGTCGGACGGGATGTTGACGCCCTTCCCCTGCACCGGCTCGACCAGGAAGAGTGCGACGTCCTCCCGCGCCAGCTCGCGCTCCAGCGCCTCGAGGTCGTCCCACGGCACGTGCTCGAAGCCGGGGAGCAGCGGGCCGAACCGAGACGCGAACTCGGGGCTCGCCGTCGCCGAGAGGGCGCCGAGCGTGAGCCCGTGGAACCCGTGCTCGGCGGAGAGCACGCGGCTGCGTCCCGTCGCCGCACGGCCGAGCTTGAGCGCCGCCTCGACCGACTCGGTGCCGGAACTCGTGAAGAGGACGCGCTCGACGCTCGCAGGCGCGCGGCGCAGAAGCTGCTCGGCGAGGAGCGCGGGCAGCGAGTCGACGCCGAGCTGAACCGACCCAGGCCGGTCGAGCTCGAGCGCCTCGATCAGCGCCTCGCGAATGCGCGGGTTGTTCCGCCCGACGTTGAAGATCCCGAAGCCGCCGAGCACGTCGAGGTAGCGATTGCCGTCCGCATCCCAGAGGTGAGCGCCCTCGGCTCGTGCCCAGCGCCGGTCGAACCCGATCGTGCGGAGCAGGCGCACGAACTGCGGATTGATCGTCTCGGCATGGAGGTCGAGCGCCTCCGCGCCGCGCTCCTCGATCAGCTCTGCAAGCCAGCCCACGCCGGGATTATCGCCACGCCCCGATCAGCGCGCCCCCCGCGACGATCAGCGCTGCACCGAGAACGAGCCTTCGCCCGACGAGCTCGCTGCGGCGGAGAAGCAGGCCCGAGAAGAGCACGCCCCAGAGCGACTCTGTCGCGACGAGCGGCGCGACCACGGTCACTCGGCCACGGTAGTACGCCTCGAAGAGCGCCGAG
>DASXQY010000199.1:0-3548 GCA_036506915.1 Gaiellaceae bacterium
CACGGCGCCGGCCTCGCGCAGTCGCTGCTACGCGAGGGCCTGCTCGACGAGCTGGAGATCCACCTGATCCCGGTCGTGCTCGGCGACGGGCGGCGGCTGTTCGGCGCAGACCGCATCGAGCTCGAGCTGACGCGCGTGCTCAACGCGCCCGACGTCACGCACCTGCGCTACCGGGTGGCGTCATGAGCGCCCGTAGGCTGATCCTGCTGATGCCGGTCTCGATGGACGGCTTCGCCGGCCGCCCCGACAGGATGATCGACTTCCTAACCCCCAGCACCGTGCGGACGTCGTGTTCGGCGGCGGCGGCGCGACCGGCCGGGTTCGGCGAGGGTAGCGCGGCCGCCCGCTCGAGGCCGGCCGCGATTGCCCCGGTGCCGGCCGGGTCGACCAGCACTCCCGCCTCCGGCGCGACGAACTCGGGCGGTCCGCCGACCGTGGTCGCGACGACCGTCCGCTCCATCGCCATCGCCTCGAGCGTCGCCTGCCCGAAGGGCTCGATCGTCGACGGCTGGCAGAGCACGTCGCACGCGGCGACCCACGCCGGGACCTCGGCCTGCGTGATCCTGCCGCGAATGAGCACGCCGCCGCGGCCCTCGAGCTCGGCGCGGAGCGGCCCGTCGCCGACGAAGGCGAGCCTGCCGCGGCCGAGCCGGGCGAACGCGTCGGCCAGCCGGACCACGTTCTTGCGCTCGATCAGCGAGCCGACGCAGAGGAACGCGGGACCCTTCGCCCTCCCAGCCGAGCTCGCGGCGTGCGTCCTGCGCCGAGCGTGGCGCAAACGCAACGAGGTCGACGCCGCAGTCGATCACGTCGAGCCTTTCCCGCACCGCGGGGATCCGCTCGGCGAGCCGGGTGGCGAGCCAGCGCGAGTTGGCGATCACCACCGCCGCGCGGCCGACCACGGCGCGGGTCGCCGCGGCGACGCCGGGCACCTTGCCGAGGTTGGCGACGTCCTGGCCGTGCGCCATCACCACCAGGGGCGCACGGGCGGCGCGCGCGGCCGCGAGACCGGCCGCGCCGGCCGGGAAGAGGAAATGGGCGAAGACAACTTCGGGGCGTGTGCGCCGCGCCGCCGACACCGCGCCGGAGACGAGGCGCGCGTACTTGACCGGCGAGCCGCCCCGCCGGCTGATCGCCGCGATCTCCACCTCGTGGCCCTGCGCCTCGAGCTCGCGGACGAGCGACACGAGGAAGCTGCCGAGGTCCGGGTTCTCCGGGCTCGGCCACATCTGGGTGACGAACAGGATTCGCACGGATCGTGATCATGGACGACCCGACGATCGAAGGAGGACGAGTGAACGACGCCGCCGACTGGGCCGCTCGCGGGCGGGCCATCATCGATGCCAATCTCTACATGGTGCTGGGGACCGCCGACCGCGACGGTTCGCCGTGGGCCGCGCCGGTCTACTTCGCCCCGCTTGCGTACCGCGAGTTCTTCTGGGTCTCGAAGCCCGGCGCGCGGCACTCGCTCAACCTCGCCGAGCGCCCGGAGATCAGCATCGTCATCTTCGACTCCAGCGTCCCGATCTCGACCGGGCAAGCGGTCTACTTCTCGGCGACGGCGGAGGAGGTCGGCGTCGATCGCCGCGCCGCGGCTCTCGAGGTGTTCTCGCGGCGCACCGTGTCCCACGGCGGCCGCGAGTTCTCAGAGGAGGACGTCGTCAACGGCGCCCGGCTGCGCCTTTATCGCGCCGCGGCGACCGAGCAATTCGTCCTCGACCCGAACGACGAACGGATACCGGTGAGCCTCTAGCTCGGACTAACCCCAAGTAGTCGAGACACCCTCGACTCCGATAGCGCCCTCTTGAAGCCGGACGCCCCGGCCAGCTGGCCGGGGCGTCCGCGCGCCTTCTCAGGATCCGTCGTCGACCAAGAAAACCGACCTCGAAGGAGGCGCGGATGACGCATGATGACGTGCTGTTCGGCTACCGCCTGCGGCTGTTCACCCTGGCCGAGGAGCTCGGCTCGGTGAGCGAGGCCTGCCGACTATGGGGATGGCGCGCTCGACCTATACGTCTGGAAGGAGAAGCTCGAGCGCTACGGCCTCGACGGCCTCAGGGTCAGAGAGCGCCGTCGCCCGCGGATGCCGAACCAGATCGGCCCTCACCTCGAGCACCGGATCTTCGCCTTCTCGCTCGGCCACCCGGGCTTCGGCCCGCGACGGATCTCGGCCGAGCTTCGGCGCGAGAAGTGGGGCGGGATCAGAGTCTCCGAGCACGGCGTCTGGCAGGTGCTGAAGAGGTTCAACCTCAACACCCGCGCGAAGCGCCACGCGCTGATCGCCCGCCACGCCGACCCCTACGAGCGCAAGCCCGACCAAGAGCCGAAGGCGCTGCATATCGACGCCTCCGAGCCGGGCGAGAAGGTGTAGATGGACTGCTTTTACGTCGGCCGGCTCTCTGGCTCGAAGGGGGTCGTGTGGCAGTACACGG
Organism: Gaiellaceae bacterium; assembly: GCA_036506915.1. Classification (GTDB taxonomy): domain Bacteria; phylum Actinomycetota; class Thermoleophilia; order Gaiellales; family Gaiellaceae; genus AC-32. Next base: position 2,433 of record DASXQY010000199.1, read on the forward strand.
CGATCGACGTCGCCTCCGCCTACACCTGGGCCTTCCTGCGCTCGGAGGAGCGCAATCCCTTCGCCCGGCGCACCGCCGAGCTCTGCCATCTGGTCGCGGCGGAGCTCAAGGGGGCTGGCTGGAAGCTCGGTGAGGTGACCACCGACAACGGCTCGGAGTTCCGATCGAAGGACTTCGGCGCCTTCGTCGCCTCCGAGAAGGCGCTCCAGCGAAGGATCAAGGCCGGGCGGCCGAACTCAAACGGGTGCGTGGAGCGGGTCCAGCTGACGATCCTCGAGGAGTGCTGGCGGCCCGCCTTCTCGCGCTCGCTGGCGCCGAAGATCACCGCGCTCAAGCGCGACCTCGACGAGTACCTGCGCTACTACAACACCGATCGCGCCCACACCGGGCGGCTGACCAAGGGCCGGGTGCCGGCGGATATCGTCTTCGGAGCCGGCAAGATGGGAACGGTGAGATGAGCCCGAGCTGTCTTCACATCTCGGGGTTAGGACGCGCTAGAGGGAGCTCCCGGGACCGAAGGAGAATCGAGATGGGAAAGCTGATCGCGACCACGCAGGCCACCATCGACGGCGTCATAGACCCGGTCGGCGAGTGGGTGCAGCCGGACGGAGACCACGGCGACTACTCGTTCGAGCGGCAGGCCAGGTCAGGCGGGCTGCTGCTGGGCCGCAAGACCTACGAGGGGCTGGCCGGGTACTGGCCGAGCCAAACCGGCAAGTGGGCGGACATGGTCAACGCGATGCCCAAGTACGTCGGGTCCAACACCCTGTCCGGAGATCTCGAGTGGAACGCGACCCTGCTCAACGGGGACCTCGAGGATGCGATCCCCAAGCTGAAGGACGAGGTCGACGGTGACCTGTTCATGCACGGCAGCGGCGAGTTCGCGTACGCCCTCGCCGAAAAGGGCCTGATCGACGAGTACGAGGTCTACCTCAACCCGCTCGTCTGGGGCCAGGGAAACGTCCACGTGCTCGGCGACAGAGGAACCATCCGGATGCATCTCGACGACGTCAAGCGCTTCGACTCCGGAGTAGTCCTCCTCACCTACCTCCCGGCAGCCCCATAAACGGCTGGGGCACGAGCTGAAGACCGACGCGGCCGATCGAGTCGCCTCTG
>DASXQY010000200.1:0-3698 GCA_036506915.1 Gaiellaceae bacterium
ATAGGCGCGTCCGAGTGAGACGGCGATCATGATCCCGAGCCGGTAAACCGTCTTGTCGTTTGCGAATTGCTCCGCGTGCCGCAGCTCGTGGCGCATCAGCGCCCGTACGATCTCCGGCGGCAGCGGCGGTGCACCGGTCCAAACGATGATGCGGTGCCTGTCGAAGCTGAGCTTGTGAACTTCGTCGCGTTGCCCTTCGGTGAAGCACTTCCCGAGATCGTCAGTCGTATCGTACGGCCCGAGGTGCATGCCCCACTGCGGGAGCGGAGCGCTGGGGTCGTCATCGATCACCAGCAGCTCGACGTCGTCGGGAGCGAAGCCGGCCTCGTCGCGAGCATGCTCCCACGAGTCGGAAAGCTCGAGTGGAATGTGGCGCGGAGGCAAGCGAGCCCTACCTCCCGACAGAGCCTATGCGCGAACCGGCTCGAGCAGCTTCAGGCGCTCGAGGCAGGAGCGAATCTCGGCCTTCTCCTCCTCGTTCGCCTCGACCAGCGGGAGGCGCAGGCCGCCGACCTCGTGGCCGAGCAGGTTCAACGCCGCCTTGATCGCGATCGGGTTCGTCTGCACCTTGAGGATCTCGAGCGCCGGGCGGGTCTCCTCATCCAGCCGCCGGGCAGCCTCGAGGTCGCCCTCGCGGAAGCGCGTGATCAGCTCCTTCACCTGCGGCCCCACGATGTGCGTGTGCACGCAGACGCCGCCGACGCCGCCGAGCTCGAGGAAGGGCAGGATCAGCACGTCGTCGCCGGCGTAGAGGTCGAGGCCGAGCTCCACGATCCGGCGCGCCTGCCCGAGGTCGTCGTTCGCCTGCTTGACCGCCTGGACGGTCGGGATCTCGGCCAGCTCCGCGATCGTCTCGCTCTCTAGATTCAGCACCACGCGGCTCGGGATGTTGTAGACGACGATCGGCTTGTCGCTCTCGGCTGCGATCGCCTTGAAGTGCTCGACGATCCCGCGCGGCGGGGGCCTGTTGTAGTAGGGCGTGACGACGAGGAAGCCGTCCACCCCCAGCTCGTGGGCGCGCTCGGTCAGGTGGACGGAATGCGCGGTCGAGTAGGTGCCCGTGCCGGCGATCACCGTCCCGCGCGAGCCGACGGCGTCCACAGCGGTCGCGAAGAGCTCGAGCCGCTCGTCGTCGGTCAGCGTCGGCGACTCGCCGGTCGTGCCCGCGACGACGAGCCCGTCGGAGCCGTTGTCGAGCAGGTGCGCCGCGAGCTCGCGGAACCGCTCGTGGTCGACCGCGCCGGATGCGTCGAAGGGCGTGACGATCGCGGTTAGGACCTCGCCCAGCACAGCGCGATTCTACTTCGACACGGGGCTCAGCGGCCCTTCGGGCAGGGAGTGAGCATGACGTTGCCGCTGTACTGGCCGTCCGCGAACCAGATGCAGAGCCGGGGCTTGCGGTAGTCGGAGAGGTCGCGAAAGGCGACCTGCCACGCGGGGTTGCCGGACTCGTCGTGGCTCTCCGTGACCCCGAGCAGGCGGAGATGGTGCCCGTAGAGCTCGTCCGATGCGTCGCTCGTCTCGGACTGGGACTGCGCCAGCGCGCCTCCCTTCGCCGCACTTTGCGTCATTCCGGCGTACAGCGGCTCATTCGGCCCCGACGAGCCTCCGCACCCGGCCGCGCCGGCGCAGGCCAGAAGCAGGAGCAGGGCCGCACTCGCATGTCTCACGCCTCCAGAAGGGTAGCCAGGCCGAGCGTCACCCCCGGTGGAAGCGACGGCAGGCGCTCGAGCGCGAGCAGGACGCCGGGAACGTAGGCCTCGCGCGAGTAGGCGTCGTGTCGAATCGTCAACAGCTGGCCCTCGGCGCCGAGCAGCACCTCCTGGTGGGCGACCAGGCCGGGGAGCCGCACCGAGTGGATCGGCGGGTCGCCCGGGAGCAGGTCGGCGGTCGCCTTGGCCGTGCCGGAGGGGGCGTCCTTCTTCGCCTCGCCGTGGAGCTCGACGATCTCGGCGCGAGGCAGGAGGCGGGCGGCCTCGGCGGCCAGAGTCATCATCAGGACGGCGCCGATCGCGAAGTTCGGGGCCACGAACAGCTGAAGCCCGCGCTCGGCCGCGAGCGCGCCCGCGGGCCCGGGGTCCCAGCCGGTCGTCCCGACGACGCAGGGGACGCCCTGCTCGAGCGCGGCGAAGACGTTGCCCTCGACCGACTCGGGGGTGGTGAAGTCGACCGCCGCGTCGTGCCCCTCGAGCGACGGCTCGTCTCCCCGGCCGAGGCCCGTCACCGTGTGCCCGGCCGCCACCAGCGCCGGCCCCAGAACAGAGCCGACCTTTCCCCCCGCCCCGAGCAGCGCAACCTTCACGCGGCTTTGGCGAGCCCCGGGTTGACGCGCTCGACCGCGGCGAGGAACTGCTCCTCGCGCGGGCCGATCCCGGCGGCGGAGAGCTTCTCCGGCGCGAGCAGCACGCCTGCGAGCTCAGCGAGGGCGTCGGGCTCGACTGCCTCGATCTCGGCGATGATCCGCTCCAGCGAGAGCAGCTCGGTGTCGGTGATCACCGACTTGCCGAGCCTGCTCATCCGGTTCGAGGTCGACTCCATCGAGAGCATGATCCGGCCCTTGAGGTTCTCCTTGGCGCGCTCGAGCTCCTCGGGGCGCACGTTGCCGGCCGCGATCTCCGCGATCTGGTCGCTCGTGATCTCGAGGCAGGCGGCCAGATTGTTATCGCGCGTTCCGAGGTAGACGCCGAGCTGGCCGGTGTCCGTGTACTGGGAGGCGAAGCTGTAGACCGCATAGGCCATGCCGCGCTTCTCGCGGATCTCCTGGAAGAGCCGCGAGGAGGCCGACCCGCCCAGGATCGCATCGAGGAGGGACGCGGCGAAGCGGCGGCGGTCGGAACGGGCGATCCCGGGGGCGGCGATGCACGCGTGGTACTGCTCGGTGTCCTTGCGCTGGAAGCGGAGGCTGGGCGCGGGCGGCTTCACCAGTGGCGGGCGCACGCGCGGGCCCTTGCGCACCGGTGCCTGGACGGCCTTGCGTTGAACCTTCTTGAGGAGCCGCTCGAGCTCGTCGTGCCGGAGGTTGCCCGCGGCCGCGACGACGACGTTGCCGGGGACGTACATCGAGCGGTGGTAGGCCGAGATCGTCCGCCTGGAGACGCTCGAGATCACCTCTGCGTGGCCGATCACGGGCCGGCCGAGCGGATGCTTGCCGAAGGTCGCCTCAGAGATCAGGTCGTGCACCAGCTCCTGCGGCTGGTCCTCATACATGGCGATCTCCTCGAGCACCACCTCGCGCTCGGCGTCGAGCTCCGCGAATGCCGGCGCGAACACCATCTCGCCCATCACCTCGAGCGCCGTCTCGAGCCGGTCGTCCGGGACACGGGCGTAGACGACGGTGTGCTCGCGTGACGTTGCCGCGTTCAGCTCGCCGCCGAGGGTGTCGAAGATCTCGGCGATCTCCTGCGCGCTGTAGGAGGCCGTGCCCTTGAACAGCAGGTGCTCGAGGAAGTGCGAGAGGCCGGCCTTCGCGTCGGTCTCGTCGCGCGAGCCTGCGCCGATCCAGAACCCGATCGCAACCGAGCGCACGTGCGCGATCCGCTCGGAGATGACCCGCTCGCCCGAGTCGAGCTCGCTGAGGACGTACTTCTGCACGGGCGGATCGTACTCGCGCCCGGCGTGAGGCCCTCAAGCGACGCGCGACCTGCACCGATACCGCTAGAGCCATGACTGCGGTGGCCGTAGAAGTTCCCTTCGAGCTC
>DASXQY010000201.1:0-2254 GCA_036506915.1 Gaiellaceae bacterium
ACTTTCAGCGAGCTCTGCATGGCCGTCCAGAAAGCCTCGCCGTCGAACTTCAGCGCGTTTGCCTTCCCCACCGCGCGCCACAGCCGTGCCTGCGCCTCCTCGTCGGACTGCAGGGAGAGCGCCCGATGGAGCAGCGTGAGCGTGTCCTCGATCTCGTAGCGGCCCAGCGCGAGCTCGGCGGCGCGCTCGAGCCAGAGGAGCGCTTTCCCGCGCAGGCGCTTGAGCTCCGCCTGCTCTCCGGTCCACGCGAGATCGGAGTCCTCGGGTCGCACCGCCTCCGCATAGTGGTGCGCGAGGATGGCGGCGAGGTCGTCCCGGCCTGCACCCATCCGCTCGAGCCAATCGGCGAAGCCGGCGTGCAGCCTCGCACGCCTCGCCTTCGGCAGGCTCGCGTACGCCACCTCGCGGGTCAGGGCGTGCTTGATCGCGTACTCGCGCTCGCCGGCCATGCTCGAGCCGACCCGGCGCCGGACGAGGTCGCGCTCCTCGAGCACGCGCAGGTCCGGCTCCGCCTCGACGAGCTCGTAGACCGGCCCTGCCCAGAAGATCCGCCCGATCACTGCCGCCGCCTGGAGCGCCGATTTCTCGGCAGCGCCGAGCAGGTCGATCCGGGCCGCGAGGACGGCCTGAATCGAGTCCGGGACGGTGAACTCGCCCGGAAGCTCGCGCAGCGCCCAGCCGCCGTTACGGCGGGCAAGCAGGCCACGGTCGATCAGCACACCGAGTAGCTCCTCGACGAAGAACGGGTTCCCCTCGGCCCGCTCGACGACGAGCTCGCGCAGCTCCGCCGGCAGCCCGCCCGAGAGCAGCTCATCAAGCATCCGTACCGAGTCCCCCGGCGAGAGCGGCTCCAGCTCGAGCAGCTCGCCGCCGGCGCGCACCCCCCAGCCGGGCCGGCGTTCGAGCAGTTCCGGCCTCGCGGTGGCGATCACGAGCAGTGGCCCCTGCACGCCGGCGAGCACGTACTCGAGCAGGTCAAGGAGCTGGTCCTCGGCCCAGTGAACGTCCTCGATCAGCACGACCGCAGGCCGCTCGGCTACGACCTTGGTCAAGAACTCGGCCCAGGCGTCCTGGAAGCGGTCGCGCGCCGCTAGTGGGTGGAGATCATGGGCGACGTCGAGCCCGAGCGCCAGGCCAAGAATCTCGCGCCCGCCGAGCCGCTCGAGCGCGAGCTCCGGCGGGTCGCTTTCCAAGAGGCCGAGGTGCTCCTTCAGCACCTCGCCCAGCGCGTAATAGCCGATCCCGGTTCCGTACGAGAGGCAGCGACCGGTGCGGCGCAGCGGCTCGGGCTCCTGCTCGGGCAAGCGCTCCCAGAGCTCGCGCACGAGCCGTGTCTTCCCGACGCCCGCATCGCCGAGGACGGTCATGAGCCGCGGCCGCCGCTCCTCGACCGCCGCGCGGTAGGCGCGACAGAGGCGCTCGAGTCCCTGATCGCGACCGACGAAAGCGAGTGCGAGGCCGCTCACGCCGCGCGGACGCATGAGCGAGAGCGCGCGCACGAGCCGACGCGCGACGACCCCCTCCGGCTTGCCCTTCGCCTCGACCTCCGCCGGCTCGTCGAACTCGAAGGCGCCGCGGGCGGCGCCGACTGTGCGCTCGCCGGCGAGGATCCTGCCGGGCGCGGCCGCCTGCTCCAGCCGCGCGGCGACGTTGACCGCGTCGCCGGTGACGAAGGAGCTGCCCTCGCGAGGCCTTCCGACGACGACGTCGCCCGTGTTGATGCCGATCCGCAGCTCGAGCCGCCCCTCGAACAGCTCCGCCAGCCGGCGCTGCATCGCGAGCGCCGCATGCAGCGCCCGCTCGGCGTGGTCCTCGAGCGCAGTTGGTGCGCCGAACGCCGCCATCACCGCGTCGCCGGCGAACTTCTCGATCGTCCCGCCCGCGCGCTCGACCTCCTCGGCCATGGCGTCGTAGAAGCGGTCGAGCATGGCCCGCGTCCGCTCCGGATCTTGAGAGCCGGCGAGCGCAGTCGAGCCGACGAGATCGGCGAACAGCACTGTCGCCAGCTTCCGCTCCTCGCTCGGCCGTTCGTCCTCGACGGGTGCGGCGCATGCCGGGCAGAAGCGGGCGCCATCCGGGACCCTGGCTCCACAACGGCTACAAACCGCCATGCCCGAATTGTCGCTCAACGGCTGCGGGCAGTCACCTTCGCCGAACAGCAGGGACCGGTTGAACCTGACGGCGGGCGTGAAGCAGGTTGACCTCATCTGTCGTCGCGCAGACACAGGGATCGTCTTGATGCGGACGGTGGTGC
>DASXQY010000202.1:0-11252 GCA_036506915.1 Gaiellaceae bacterium
CCGGCGTAGCGAAGCGGCAGCGTCTCGAGCTCCTCGCCGAGGTGGAACGCCGCCAGGCCGACCTCCGAGGTGCCGGTGAGGTAGAGCTCGTCGCGCTCGATCCTGTAGATGTTGACCTCGTCCGTCGGGAGGAATCCCGTCCCGTACATCGCCTCCTCGCGGACGAGCACCGGCGGCAGGACCGGGACAAAGCCCTGCGCGAGCACCCGCTCCAGCGCGAACCGGTACAAGGCGAGCTCCACCAGCGCCGCCTGCCCGACCCGGTAGGCGAAACGGGAGCCTGAGACCCGCGCGGCGCGCTCGAGGTCGATCCAGCCGTGCGGTGCGGCGAGGTCGAGATGGTCACGGGGCTCGAAGCTGAACAGGGGCAACTTGCCGAAGGCCCTGACCTCGACGGCGTCGTCCTCGGTGAAGCCGTCGGGGACGGAGGGGTCGGGGGGGTTCGGCACCCGGTCCAGCAGCTCCCGGCGGCGCTGGGCCGCCTGCTCGAGCTCGGCCTCAACCTCCTGGAGCTTGGCCTTCAGCTGCTTGAGCTGCTCGAGCTGGTCGGGCGTCGGCTTGCCCTTGCTCTTCGTCCGGGCGCGGAGCTCGCTCGCTCGCGTCTCGAGCTCCCGCCAGCGCCCATCGGCCTCGAGCAGTTCGTCGAACGCCTCGGCCGCGCCCTTGCGGGCGAGCGCGGCGCGAAACCCCTCGGGGTCGGCCCGCGCGGCTCTCAGGTCGATCAACTCTTCTTCGTCAGGTAGGCGACGAGGTCCGCGATCTGCTTGTCGGAGAGCGTCTGACCGAAGTTCGGCATCACGTTCTGGTAGCCCGGCTGCAGGTAGGAGGCGGGATTTTTGATCGACTCGAAGGTGAACTCCTTCAGCGACCCGTCGTTCGCCTGCTTCGCGTACTGGCTGAGCTTGTCCAGGTCCGGGCCGACGGTCGCCTTCGAGCCCGCCGGCGCGAACGTGTGACAGCCGTCGCAGCCCTGGGTCTTGAAGAGCTTGGCCCCGGCTACGGCATTTCCGGCCGGGACGGCGGCCTGCGTCGTCGTCGGCACCGCTCCGACCACCTTTTCGGCCGTCGGCGAGACAGTCTGCTCCCCGCCGCAACCCGCGAGCAGGAACACGACCCCGAGGAGCAACGCGAGGCGGCGCATGCGGGCGCGAGTCTACTCAAGCCGCCGGAGCCGGTCTCCGGTTCGGTTGAGCCAGATCCAGAGGAGGACCGCGGAGAGCCCGCCGTAGCCGGCGACGTCGGCGGGGGTGTCGTTCACGACGAGCGAGACGGCGAGCCCGGCGAGGAGGGCGTCGAGCACCGGGAGCCGCGGGCGGCGTACCGCGAGCCAGAGGAGCCCCGCGATCCCGAGGGCGAAGAGGACAGCGTTGTTCCAGGTCGAGGCGATCGACGCGCCGGAAAGGTGGAGCCTGTGGCCGAGGTCGCCGAGGAGCGAGCCGGGGCCGCCGCCGACCGCCTCGGTGACGTGGCTGGAGCCGCCGGTGGCGGCGTCGATCCCGACCAGCGCGAGCGCCGCGCCGGCGGCGACGGCCGTGGCCACGGCCGCTCGCGCGGCGGGAAGCCTGAGCAGACGGAGCGCGAGGACGAGGAAGCTCGCGAGATAGACGACGAGACCGCCTCCGTCTGCGCCGACGCGGCTCGCCGCGATCCCGGCCGCGATCAGGAGCGCGACGGCCGGCAGCGCGAGCGAGCCGACCAGAGCCCCGAGCACGAGCGCCGGGCCGAGCAGGAGGGTCTCGACCTGGTTCGTTACCCCGTAGAACCGCCCGCCGCCGTCGGGATGAGGGCCGATGACGGCGAGGGTGTTCCATTCCGGCTTCGCCCACATGACCGAGAAGAGGAAGGCGAAGAGCGCCGCGAGCCCCAGTGCGAGCGGCAGCCCCGGGCGGAGGAGGGATCCGGCGGTGAGGGTGAGCGCGCCGGCTAACAGGGCCAGCGAGAGCACCGCGACCCACGGCGTGGTCACGGCGAAGGCGCTCAGGAGGACCGCGACCGCGATGCAGCTCGGTGCGGCGAGGAAGGCAGCGCGGCCGAACGCCGCCCGCCGGGTGACGAGGGCCGCCAACCCGAGCACCGACATCAGGGAGACGAGGACGATCGCCGCCGGGACGCGGGCGTCGTGCGCCTCGTCGAGCCGGCGGTCGAGCCGGTGCAGGCGCCGGAGCGGCTCGTCGTCGGGCTGCGAGCGGATCCGGGGGCGCTCGCCGCGCAGAAGCGCCCGGACCGAGGGCGCGACGTCTGCGATCGAGACGAGACCGGGGAGGCGCGTCGAGCTGGACGTGAGGATTCCGCGGTACCCCGGCCCGGCGACCGCGATCGGGTAGCGGACGACGTTGTGGTGCTCCCCCGGGGGCGGAAGGGCGACGTAGAAGGTCGTGTCTCCGGGCGCCTTCGACAACGAGATCTGCGGCTCGCCTCCGGGCAGGCCGCCGCGGACGATCGCGTTTCCCATCTTTCCGTGCAGGAGCGAGGCGAGCGCACCCCGGCGGGTCACGGTCGCTCCCTCGCCCGGAACGAGCAGGCCCTGGGCAGCGTCCCTGGACGCGAACACCGGCGCCGAAGCAGGAACGACGAGCACCGCGACCCGCCTCGCGGGCGCCGCGGCCGCGGCCGGGCTTAACGCGGCCACAACAATCGCGAAAGCTACAATCGCCCTGAAACTTCTAGCCTCCAAGGGGGCCGATTCTCGATGAAACGAAAGGCTTATGGTCGCGACGCCGGGCTCTCGCTCCGGATGCTCTTCACGACCTCACTGCTCGGACTGCTCTACGTCGCGTTCGGGCTCGTTCTCTTCTACATCCTGAACGCGGGGCTCGTCCTGATGCTCGTGATCGTGGGCGGGATCGCGATCTTCCAGTACTACACCTCCGACAAGCTCGCGCTGCGCGCCGCCCGCGCGAAGGTGGTCGGGCCCGACGAGGCTCCGCAGCTGCACGCGATGATCGAGCGGCTCTGCGCTTTGGCCGACCTGCCGAAGCCGCGGGTCGCCGTGATCGACTCCGAGGTGCCGAACGCCTTTGCGACCGGCCGCAACCAGAAGCACTCCGCCGTCGCGGTCACCACGGGCCTCTGGAACCGGCTCGACGAGAAGGAGGTCGAGGGCGTCCTGGCCCACGAGCTCTCCCACATCGCCAACCGGGACGTGCTCGTGATGACGGTGGCCAGCTTCTTCGCGCTGCTCGCGGCGCTGCTGACGCGATTCGGGCTCTACTCCGGGATGTTCGGCGGATTCGGGGGCGGGCGCGACAACAACAACAACTCGGTCCCGGTCTGGTTGATCGTGCTCCTGGTCTCGATCGTGACCTACTTCCTCAGTCAGATCCTGATCCTCGCGATCTCGCGCTACCGCGAGTTCGCCGCCGACCGCGGCTCGGCGCTGATCACGGGAGCGCCGGAGTACCTGATGAGCGCGCTCCAGAAGATCGCGAGCCAGATCACGATGATCCCGCAGCGCGACCTGCGCGAGGTCGAGGGCATGAACGCGTTCTTCATCATCCCCACCAACTGGAAGAAGCGGGGCTCCGAGCTGTTCATGACCCACCCGCCGCTCGAGAAGCGCCTGGCCGCGCTGTCCGAGATCGCGCGGGAGATGGGGCGCCCGGTCTAAGAACGATTGGGCCTGAGAGACGTCCTCTCCGGGAGGAGCAAGCTCAAGGATCCCGCTCCGGAGCGCCTGTTCGCGATCTCGACGGCGCGGATCACGCTCGAGACCGAGCTTCAGCTGAAGCCAACCGGCTCGGCGGGCGTCTGCTTCAAGTCGATGTCGGCGGGCGAGTTCGTCCGGGCCGAGAATGAGCTCCAGCAGCTTCTCGACGCCGTCGCGACCGAGTCGGGCTCGAAGGTGGAGCGGAAGACCGACGAGTTCGGCTTCGAGTGGCTGATCGTGCGCGACCCCGACTTCGAGGACCTCGTGGCGACCGTGCACCTCGTCGCCTCGGAGCTCGATGCGCGCGGGTTCGGCGGGCAGCTGTTCGCGGCCGTCTTCCCGTTCGAGGGTGGAGGCTTCGACGAGAAGCGCGTGTACTGGATCTACGGCTTCAAGCCCGGCAAGTTCTGGCCGTTCGTGCCGACCGGTCACGAGCGGGAGCGCGACAACGCGGAGGAGCTCGAGCTGAAGGCGAAGCTGGAGAAGGAGCTCCCGATCGAGGACGACCTGTCGAAGTGGTTCGGGGTCTTCGACGCGCCGGTCTAACGGCCGCGGCCGGCTGAGCTCATCTCCGTCGAGGCCGTTCTCCCCAAGTTCGACCATCGCGAGCGCCACGCGGTTCGGGTCGACGCACCGGCCGAGCGGGCGCTGGCGGCCTTCCGAGGCGTCACAGCGGGCGAGGCTCCGGTGGTGCGCATCCTCTTCCGGTTGCGGGGGCTGAAGGTCGAGTCGGAGCGGCCGATCTGGGAGCAGATGCGAGAGCGCGGCTTCCGGGAGGTGGAGGCCGGCACACTTGTCGCGGTTGGCAGGCCGTGGCGCGTCCTCCAGGAGCTCGCGCCGGACGGTCACGAGCGCCGGGGCTCGTTGGCGGTGATGGCGATGGACTTCCGCGCCGAGGACGGTGTCCTCTCGACCGAGACCCGGGTCCTGCTGACGGACGCCCGGGCCCGGAGGCGCTTCCGGGTCTACTGGCTCCTGGTGCGGCCGTTCAGCGGGCTGGTGCGGCGAAGCTGGCTCCGCGCCGCGAAGCGCCGCGCGGAGGCCGGCGGGTAGCCGAAGAGCAGCGTGGATCGCCACGCTTTCGTCACGACTGCGTCACAGACACGCGCGCTCTTCCTCGTTACGCTCGCCGTGGGGAGGAGGCCGGGACACCAAGGCCAGACGCGCGCGCGGGCGCGCGCGTGGACCCGTCAGGGGAGGTCCGGGATCAGACCCTCGCCGTCTTCCTCGAACAGACGCCGGGCCTCGTCGAGTGTCAGGTCGTCCGGCGGGATCACCGCCTCCGAGGGCGATAGATCCTCGTCGGCCAGCCGCGCTCCGTTCGTGCGCACCGCTTCGGCCATCCGTCGCAGCAACTGCGCGAGCTGCTCCTCATTGCCGGCCTCGACGGCCTGGCCGGCCTGCTGGTCGAGGTCGTTGAGGCCCTTCGCGACCTCGTCGTCGACCTCGTACTGCCCCTCGCCCATCAGCCGGACGATCACTGGAGCTCCTTCTGCTTCTCGCCGGAGCCCAGCTCGCCCTTCAGCGAGGCCAGCTCCTGGTCGACCTGAGACTTCGAGGCCAGCTCGCCGAGCTCACGGTCGAGCTGGGTCTGGTCGGAGGTGAAGTCCTCGAGCGCCCCCGAGGTCGTCAGCTCGTCGATCGCAGAGGCGCGCGCCTGCATCTGCTCGGTCTTGTCCTTGGCACGCTGGATCGCAAGACCGGTGTCCGCCATCTGCTCGCCGATCCCGGTGGCCGCCTCTCCGATCCGCACCTGCGCCTCGGCGGCCGAGTATTGCGCCTTGATCGTCTCCTTCTGCGTCCGGAAGGCCTCGACCTTGGCCGACAGGGCCTTTTCGCTCCCGACGAGCTTCTCTTGCTGGTCCTGGAGCTGCTTGGCCTGCTGGTCGAGGCTCTGGAGCTGCTGCTGGAGGCCGGACTTTCGCTCCAGCGCCTGCCGGGCGAGATCCTCGCGCCCCTCTGCGACCGCCTGCCGCGCCTGGGACTCCAGCTTCACGACGCTCTGCTGGAGCTGCGTCTCCTGGAGCTCGAGGCGCTTCTTGGCGGTCACGACGTCGGCGATCCCGCGCTTGACGTTCTGGAGCAGCTCGAGCTGCCGCTCGTACGAGTAGTCCAGGGTCTCGCCGGGATCCTCGGCGCGGTCGAGCAGCTTCGAGAACTTCGCCTTTACGACCATCGATGCGCGTGACATCAGGCCGGCCATACGTCCTCCTCTCGGGTGCGGACCATTTAGCCTAACGACGGCGTGATCGTCGAGCGAAGCATGCATCCGGACTGGCTTTCCAATGCGTACCTGATCGGGGACGAGCCCGGCGGAACGGGGGTGTTCGTGGACTCGGGTGCGCCGCTCGAGCCACTGTTCGAGGCGGTCGAGCGGCATGGGCTCTCCGTGACGAATCTGCTCACCACGCACGCCGACCACGACCATATTGCGGGCGACGCGGATATCCAGGCTCGTTACCGCGCCCCTGTGGTCAAGGGCGACCTCGAGACGGGCGGCCTCTCGATCGAGGCACTTCCGACGCCCGGCCACAAGGACGACCACCTCTGCTTCGTGGTGAACGGCGAGCTGTGTTGCTCCGGCGACGTGCTGTTCAAGGACGCCGTAGGCGGCGGTGACCTGGCGCAGATCCGCCGCTCGGTGATGGAGGTGCTGATGCAGCTCCCTGGGCAGATGCGGGTCCTCCCGGGCCACACCGACGAGACCACGATCGGCCGCGAGTGGGAGGAAAACCCGTTCGTCCGCGTCTGGCGCGGGGCCGAGCCCGAGGGAACCGAGCGCGTCCGCGTCGGCGGGGAGGAGGCGACGCTCGTCGTCTGGTCGCCTGACTACGACGGGAAGGGCAAGGCGTGGGTGCGCTTCGCCGACGGCCGCGACGCGATCGTCGGCGGCTCGCGCGTCCGGCGTGGGTAACCTCGACGGGAAGGAGGCACCGTGGCTGTCAAGCTCCATCGCTGCAAGAACCTGTGGGTGAAGGGTCCCCACCCGTGCTGGACGGTGCAGAAGGCGCTCGACGAAATGGGCATCGAATACGAGGTGGTGGAGGAAAAGTGGTTCGGCGAGCGGCCGCCGACGGTCGAGGCGACGGGGCAGAGGAAGTTCCCGTGGATCGAGTTCGAGGACGGCTCTGTCTACAGGGAGGAATCAAAGGACATGGCCGCCCGGATCCGCGCCGGCAAGCTGGCCGAGGCGTCCCGGCGTCAGCCTGCGGCCACGTGAGCTTCGTCGTCCGAGAAGAGATCGACGGCTACGCCGAGGCGCACACGACGCCACCGCCCGAGCTCCTCGCCGAGCTGGCCGATGAGACGCGCGAGACGCTGGACTCACCCCAGATGCTCACCGGCGTCGTCGAGGGGCGCCTGCTCGAGCTGCTCGTCCACGCGCTCCGGCCACGGCGTGTGCTGGAGCTCGGCACCTACAGCGGCTACTCGGCGCTCTCGATGGCCGCCCGCCTGCCGGACGGCGGGCACATCGACACCTGCGAGGTCGACGAGCGGCATGCCGAGGTGGCGCGCCGCTACATCGGACGGAGCCCGTACGCCGACCGGATCACGGTTCACGTCGGCCCGGCGCTCGAGACGATCGAGCTGCTGGGCGGTGAGTTCGACTTCGTGTTCGTCGATGCGGACAAGGAGAACTACGGCAACTACTACGAGGCGCTGCTCCCGCGGCTCGCGCCGAGCGGGCTGATGGCGTTCGACAACACGCTCTGGAGCGGGCGCGTTCTCGACGCCGACGACGATTCGGAGACGACCGGGTCGATCGTTGAGCTGAACGACCGGATCGCCCGCGACGAGCGAGTTGTCGCAGTCATGCTGACGGTTCGCGACGGCGTCACGCTTCTGCGCCGGCGTCTCTGAAAAACCTGTCGATCGGCAGCACCGCAAGCCATGCGAGGCACCGGCGTCTCATCCTCGAGACCATGAAATCGCCCCTACGCAGGAGGATCGCCGCGGTTGCTGGTGAAGGAGCGACCCTCACGCTAGTGTGTGACGCGTCTCACCCGCCTCTTGCGTGCGGCCCGTCGGGGGTATCGGAGATGAAGCCGACAGCCGCACCGGTCACGCAAACTGTCTCCACCGCTCTTGCGGCAGCTTCCATCGGCCTGTCGCTGTTCGTCCTGCCCGGAGGAGGGGGGTCCCTGCGGCCGCTCCCGGTCGTCCCGGCCACGAGTCTCGTTGCGGGCCGGATCGCCGCCTCGCTGGAAGCTCCCCGACATGCGGCCGCGGCTTCGCCACGGGTGAGCACGAACAGGGTTGCGGCGGTGGTCTCGACCCGTGCAGGAGGCGGCCGCCACGTTGCTCGGGCAGCGAGTCCGCGTACACGAGAGCGCCGCGCCGCCCCGCGACGCACGGCGACTCCTTCGCCGGTCCCGGCTCCTCCTGCGACCCCGGTCGCTTCAGCTGCCCCCACGGTTCCACCGGCTAACGGACGCGGCAAGGCGAAGTCGTCAATGCAGGTGCAGGCGCCGCCGGGCCTGTCCCGGTCGGCGGGCAGGGGGCGGGCGAGGGGACACGACCAGGCGCCACAGGGTCATCCGGCCGGCCGCTCGAGCCCGCGGAACGGCGGCCAGGGAGATCACGGCAATCACGGTGGTGAGCAGCACGGAGGAGGCGGGCCATAGGCGTCTCGCCGACCGGCAAGATCCGGCTCGCGGCGGCGCTGCTCGTGCTGGCGCTTCCGCTCGCGGTGGCCGTGTGGGCGTTCGGTAACTACGCGGCGCGACGAGAGCGGGGGAACGCGGACGAGCGGCTCGCGGGCGGGCTCAGCGCAGCAACGAGCGTCTACCGGAACGTGCTGGACGACGCCGAGCAGCGCGCTCACCTGCTGGCCGGGTCGCGCCGTGTCCAGCGGGCGTTCGTGCGCGGCCAGGGCGGCGTTCTTGCCCGTATCCAACGCTCGCACGACAACATCGTGCTCACGCGCGGAGCGGCCCCGGCGAAGACCCCTCGCGATGCGGCGGTCCGCAGCGTCGAGGTTGAGATCGGCCGGCACACGATCGGACGCGTGACCGCGGTCGTTCCGTTCGACGGCCGCCTGCTCGAGCGGCTGAGCCCCGAAGCCGGGCTTCCGAGCGGCGTCCGACTGGGATTGGTCGTCGACGGCAGGCTGGTCGAAGAGCGACGGACGGTGCGCATGCAGTCGAAGCTGCTCCCGACTGGGGTGGGCAACCTCCTCGCCGGCGGGACGAGCTACCGGGCCGTCGCCTCGCGCCTCGGCCGCGGCCCGGCCGGGCTGCGGCTGGTTGCGCTGGAGCGAAGCGCCGAGGTCGACGCCGATGCGAACGGAGCCCGCTGGCGGGTGATCGGCGTCGGCTTCGGCCTGATCGCCGCGCTGCTCACAATCGCCTACGCGGTCGCTCCGGCAATCGCGCGGAGCCGCTTCTCGCGGCAGGAGCGCGATCAAGCGGATCGCGTCCTGGCCCACGTCGGCGACGGCATCTTCCTCGTCGACCCCGACGGGGTGATCCAGCTCTGGAACCAGGCAGCGGAGGCGATCACCGGGCTTCGCGCCAAGGCGATCTGCAATCGACCGGCGAGGGACACGATCCCGGGCTGGGCCGCGATCCAAACGATGGTGCCCGTGGCGAGCAGCCCCGAGGAGACCGACGAGCTGTCAAGCGCCGAGACGGTGCCGCTCGAGGTGGGCGACAAGGAGCTCTGGCTCTCGATCGTCGGCGTGGCCCTCGCCGACGGCACCGTCTATGCGTTCCGCGACGTAACGCGGGAACGGCGGCTCGAGGAGCTGCGCTCGGAGTTCGTCGCGACCATCTCGCACGAGCTGCGAACGCCGCTCGCGTCGCTCCACGGGGCTGCGCTGACGCTTCGGGAGCACGGTGACAACTTGAACGTCCAGACGCAGCACGACCTGCTGGACATGATCGCCGTCCAGTCACGGCGCCTTGCCGACCTCGTGGACGAGATCCTCGTCGCCGGCCAGCTCGACAGCGGCTCCCTCCGCGTCGTCAGTGAGCCGTTCGACGCGGAGGAGCTTGTCTGGGCCGCGGTCGCCGTGGCCCGCATGAGGGTGGGCGAGGGGACGAGGATCGACGTCTCTGTGCCGGCGGTGCTGCCGAGGGTCAGGGGCGACGCCGAGCGGACACGGCAGGTGCTCGCCAACCTGCTCGACAACGCGATCAAGTACTCGCCCGACGGGGGGCGGATCGAGGTGACCGTCGACGCCGACAACCGGCACGTGAGCTTCGCGATCCGGGACGAGGGCCTGGGCATCCCGCTCGGCGAGCAGGAGCGCATCTTCGACAAGTTCTACCGGCTCGATCCCGACCAGCGTCGCGGGATCGGCGGCAGCGGGCTCGGCCTCTACATCTGCCGGGAGCTCGTCCGCTCGATGAACGGCCGGATCCACGTCGAGTCGGACCCGGGGCAGGGAGCGCTATTCACCTTCGAGCTGCCCGTGGCCGAGCCGATCACCGCCGCGGCGCCCGGCTACACTATGCCGGCCTCGGGGCTATAGCTCAGTTGGGAGAGCGCCTGGATCGCACCCAGGAGGTCGCCGGTTCGAGTCCGGCTAGCTCCATGAAAGCCCCGCAAATGCGGGGGTTTCACTTCGTAGCTAAGAGGGGTCGACCGCCTGGTATTTCTCCAGGCGCTCAGGGGACTTCAAGCCGCATCGTCCTGGAGCGGTGCGCTACGCATCGCTCCAGATGGGCGCAACGGCCTCGGGCTGTGGTGTTCCGTTCGGCTACGGCTGACTAGCCTTGCGGTGGTGTCGGGCCCAGCCGCGGAACATCGCCTGTACGGCGGCGATGCCTTCGGCGCCGTCGGCCGAGACGTCGAGCACCAATTCGTCGCCGCGGCTGTGAAGGAACCAGTTCGCGAAGGCGCAGCAGTCTTGTTCCAGCGCTGTTAGCTCTTTGAGCTCGCGCTCGTTCATCGGGTCGGCTCGGAAGCTGAGCCGCAGTCCGTTGCCGGTGAGCACGGTGTCGATGTGCGCGCGCTCGGCGAGAAGAAGCCAGCGCTGCTGGCGCCTTTTCAGGTCGGCTTGCGAGAGAGAGCAGGCGACTGCGGCCTCGGACGCACCTGCGGGCACGCGGGTCATGCAACAAGGGTGCCATGAGGCGACCTGATCATGCTGGCGCGGCTCGGCGAGCGGCGGCAGCAAAGGCGCCGAGTCAATGCTGTTTCACCACATCCGTACAGATCCGGTTGGGGGCGCACGCACTCTGCGTGCGCCCCGCGCTCCACCAAAGAGCTATGCCCGGGCGTATCTGATGTGAGTCACCCCGGGCGCCTCGACCGATTCGACCTGCTCGAGCTTCGCATCTCCCACGTTTTCGAACAGCCGAGCGCCGCCTCCGAGCAGGATCGGGACGACCGAGACGACGATCTCGTCGAGCAGACCCGTTGCGAGGTACTGCTGCGCGACGGACGCCCCGCCCCCAAGAGACACCTCCTTCTCTCCCGCGGCTGCACGCGCCTGCCCGAGCGCGGACTCGATCCCGTCCGTGACGAAGTGGAACGTCGTTCCGCCCTGCATCTCCAGCGGCTCGCGCGGATGGCTAGTGAGGACGAAGACGGGATGGTGGAAGGGCGGATTGTCTCCCCACCAGCCCTTCCACGACTCGTCCCACGGTCCCGGGCCGCC
>DASXQY010000203.1:0-2502 GCA_036506915.1 Gaiellaceae bacterium
CACGTAACCTTCGCCGGCTCCGCTGCAACAACAGGTCGAGTGCCTGCCGCAGACACCGACTCCGCGCTCGTCGCCGCGACGCTGGCGGGCGATCGCGCCGCCTTTGCCCGGCTGATCGACCGGCACGCCGCGCGTGCCGCCTCGGTCGCGGGTTCGATCCTCGGCCGGACGGATGCCGAGGACGTCGTTCAGGAGGCGATGCTCGCCGCCTATCTCGGCCTCGACCGCCTCAGGCGGCCTGAGCGATTCGGCGGCTGGCTCTACGCGATCACGGCGAACCTCGCCAAGATGCGCTTCCGCCAGCGCGGGAGCAACGTGTCGTTCGACGAGCTCGGCGGTAGGTGGTTCGCCGCGGGTGAGGTCGACCTGCGGCTCACCCCGCAGCAGGCGGTGGAGGCGGCCGAGCTGCTCGAGCGCGTCCGCTCGGCGTTCGAGGCGCTGCCGCCTCGTCAGCGCGACGTCGCGCTCCTCTACTACGTCGACGGGCTCTCGTGCGGCGAGATCGCCGCGCTGCTCGGGAGCTCCGCCGGTGCCGTCCGCGTCGGCCTCCATCGCGCCCGCCGCGAGCTCCGCCGACGCCTCGATCGAAAGGAGTCCGTCATGGCGGAAGTGACCCTCGAAGACGTGATCGTCCGCGCGGTGCCCACCGACGGTGAGGAGCCGAAGCTCGCCAACGACCGCCTCCGGGTGGTGCTGCTGCGCGAGAAGGACGGAGGCGGCCGGCTGCTCCCGATCTGGGTCGGCGCTCCCGAGGGCGACGCGCTCGCGCTCCAGCTCGGCGGCGACTCCATGCCGCGGCCGCTGACCACCGACCTGATGGCGCGCCTGCTCGAGGCGGCTGGGGCGAACGTCGAGCGCGTCACCGTCAACAGCCTCCGCGAGGAGACGTTTTACGCCGTCGTCAGGATCGTGAGCGGAGCGGGAGCGCGGGAGATCGACTCGCGGCCCAGCGATGCGCTCAACCTTGCCGCCCGTGTCGGAGCGCCCATCTTCGTCGACGACGAGGTGATGGCAAATGCCGGCATCGCCGGAGCTGATCTGGAGCGCGAGCTCGCGGAGACGTGCGAGAAGTACGGCTGGGACCTCGAGGCCGCCGGTGAGTGGCGGTCGCTCTCACCGGAGCTCGTCAAGGCGCTCCACCCGCCGCCTGGCCGCAGGTAGATAGACGCTCTAATCTCGCCGGGTGCTCGTGGACTACCACATGCACCTGCGCGACCGGCCGGAGGACGGCGGGCCGGGCCATTTCTCGGCCGACCGCGCCGAGCGCTACGTCGAGCAGGCCCGTGCCGCGGGGATCGACGAGGTCGGCTTCACGGATCACGTCTACCACTTCCGCCAGACGGCCGCCCTTTGGGAGATCCCCTGGATGCTCCAGCGCTGCACGGACGACCTGGACGAGTACGTCGGCGCCGTCGAGGAGGCCAAGGGCCGGGGTCTGCCGG
Source organism: Gaiellaceae bacterium (assembly GCA_036506915.1). Lineage (GTDB taxonomy): Bacteria > Actinomycetota > Thermoleophilia > Gaiellales > Gaiellaceae > AC-32. The sequence goes on from DASXQY010000203.1 coordinate 1,443, forward strand.
TCAAGCTCGGCATCGAGGTCGACTACTTCCCCGGAATCGAACGTGAGCTCGCCGACCTGCTCGCCCCGTACCCGTGGGACTACTTGCTCGGCTCGGTGCATTTCGTGGATGGTTTCTCGGTCGACCAGGAGCCGGGGCTCGTGCATCGCGTCCCGGTCGGCGAGGCCTGGCGCCGCTACTTCGTCTGGGTGCGCAACGCCGCACGCAGCGGGCTCTTCGACGCCCTCTCCCACCCGGATCTGGTCAAGTTCTTCGGCGTGCGGGCAAGCGAGGAGGAGACGCACTACCTGCACGTCGAGACGGCTGATGCGATCGAGGCGGCCGGGGTCTGCGTCGAGGTCTCGGCCGCCGGGCTGCACAAGCCGGTCGGCGAGCTCTACCCCGATCGGGGGCTGCTCGAGGCGTGCCACGAGCGCGGGGTTCCGATCACGCTTGCCTCGGACGCGCACGAGCCGGCACACGTTGGCCGCGACGTCGACAGGGCGGCGGCGCTCGCCCGCGAGGTCGGCTACGAGACGGTCACGGTCTTCGAGAGGCGCGCGCGTCGCCAGGAGCCGCTCGGGTGAGAGTCGGCCTGGGCGTCGACGCGCACGCCCTCGTCGAAGGCGTGCCGCTCGTGCTCGGCGGAGTCGAGCTCGACTCCGAGCGCGGCCTCGCCGGCCACTCGGACGGAGATGTGATCGCCCACGCGCTGATCGACGCGATCCTGGGCGCCGCGGGCCTCGGCGACATCGGCTCGCTCTTCGCCTCGGACTCGGCGGAGTGGGAGGGAGCCTCGTCGCTGGACCTGCTCGTGCGCGCGTACGCCGAGGTGCGCGAGGCGGGCTGGGAGCTCGCGAACGCCGACTGCGTGCTCGTGGGCGAGGAGCCGCGGATCGCGCCGGTCCGCGGCGCGATGCAGGCGCGTCTTGCCTCCGCACTCGGCGTAGAGCCCGGCCTGGTCACGGTTAGGGCGACGACGACCGACCGGCTCGGCTTCACCGGCCGTGGCGAGGGCCTCGCCGCCGTCGCGGTGGCGCTGCTCGAGCGGTAGCGGTCTCGATCGGACGGGCGAGAACCG
>DASXQY010000204.1:0-8152 GCA_036506915.1 Gaiellaceae bacterium
CTCGCATGTGTACGACAAGGTCGTCTCGAACATCCAGGAGACCCGGGCGCGCGGGGCGCACGTGATTGCGATCGCGACCGACGGGAACGAAGACATCCAGCACCACGCGGACGACGTCATCTACGTCCCGAAGACGCCCGCATTCCTCCAGGCCGTCCTCGCGATCCTGCCGCTTCAGCTGCTCGCGTACCGGATCGCGCGCCTGCGGGGGCTCAACGTCGACCAGCCGCGTAACCTGGCCAAGACCGTCACGGTCGAGTAGCTCCCCCCTTTAGAGGGAGGTAGCGCAGCAGCGCACCCGCGAAGCTGAGCCGGATGCCTGCGGCTTCGCGAAACCTCCTGCTCCTTTGTGCAGGGCTCTGCTTCGCGCTCACGTTCGGCGCGTTCCTCTTCTACGAGCGGCCGGGGCTTGGCCTCGGGCACTTCTACTACTTCGGAATCGCGCTGGCGGCGATGGCGGTCGGACCGCGGCTCGGCGCCGCAGCCGGATTGCTGGCGACGGTGCTCTATGCCAGCGGGGTCGTGATCAACCCTCACATCCAGTCCAACGAGGTCCTGCGCGAAGGGACGCTGACCCGCGCCTTCGCGTACGTGACCATCGGCGCCCTGATCGGCTGGTTCGCGAGCCGGAACCGCGCGATGCTGGACGAGCTCCGCGTCCTTGCCGAACGCGACATGCTGACAGGCCTGCCGAACACGCGGGCGTTCGAGGCTGCGATCACTCGGCGCCTGTCGGCGGACCGCCCGTTCGGGCTCCTGCTTGCGGACATGGACGCGCTCAAGGACTTCAATCGCGACGAGGGCTTCGCTGCCGGCAACGACGCGCTTCGCCGGCTTGCGGATCAACTCGCGAAGTCCCTCGGACCGGAGGACGACGTGGCGCGAGTCGGGAGCGACGAGTTCGCGATCCTCGCTTCCGTCCAGGGCTCGGAGGGAGCGGCGCGACTCGCGGCGCGCCTCGAGCGGCTGCTCGCGGACGACCGGACGAAGGCAACGCTCGGCTGGGCTGCCTTCCCGCACGAGGGCGACAACGCCCTCGCCCTCTACCGTGCCGCGAGCGAACGGCTCTACGCACGCAAGGTGATGCGGAGCTATCTGCGACCGGTGCCCGAGCCGGTCGAACAGGCCGGCCTAGGCCAACGATAGCTCGGCGTCGGCCTGCTCGATGACGGCCGGGTCGTGTGTCGCACACACGACGGCGATCCCGCGCTCGCGCGCTATGCGCGAGAGAAGCTCGCCGATCGCGAGCGCGTTTGCGTAGTCGAGCCGCGCCGTCGGCTCGTCGGCGAGCAGGAGGTCGGGCTCCGAAGCGAGCGCCCGCGCGATCGCGACCCGCTCCTGCTCGCCGGTTGAAAGCCGCGAGACCCGCTGCTCCGCGAGTTGATCGAGACCGACGACAGCGAGCATCTGGCCGACGCCGTCTGTGGGGTCGGCTCCGCGCAGCCCGAGGAAGAGCTCGACGTTTTCCCGCACGCTCAGGAACGAGACGAGCGGCGGCTCCTGGGCGACGAGCGCGAGGCGTTCGCGGCGGAACGCCGCTCGCTCTGCCCGATCGAGCATGTCGAGCCTCGTCCCCAGCACGTTCACCTCGCCCGAGCTCGGCAGGTCGAGGCCGGCGAGGAGGTGCAGGAGCGTCGTCTTGCCGGAGCCCGAGGGCCCCGTGATCACGGTCAGCCGGCCGGGCCGGATCGCCGCGCTCAGACCGGAAAAGACCGTTCTTTGACCACGACCGCGCCCGGTGCGCTTCGTGAGGCCGCGTAGCTCGACGGCGACCCCGTCCGCTTCCGGGACTGGCGCCGGCGCGGTAGGAGGATCCAGTGTCGAGGCCGGCTGCGCCCCGTCCTCCGTGGCCTCGATGACGACCGCTTCCTCGGCGAGCCTCGCCCGCGCCCTGGAACCGATCCCGCTCCGGCGCAGGAGCTCCTCAGGGACGCGGAGCCAGCCGCCGCGACCGACGACGATCTCGTCGTTTTCCGGCCGTTGCCGCGCGCGCTCGGCGCTCACTCGTCCGTCCCGGATGTTCACGATGCGGTCGGCGATCGTCGCCGAGCCCGGGTCGTGGCTGACGACGATGACGGTTGTGCCCTGCGCCCGGGCGAGCTCGCCGATCAGCTCATAGACGACGGCCGCGTTCTTCGCGTCGAGCTCGCCGGTCGGCTCGTCGGCGAGCAGGAGCTTCGGCCGGTGGGCTAGTGCCGCGCAGAGCGCGACCCGCTGCTGCTCGCCGCCGGAGAGCTCGCGAGGATATGCGTCGGCTCGATCTTCCAGGCCGACTTTGCGGAGCAGCTCAGCGGTGCGTCGGCTCTGTGCGCGCGGTGACTCGCCGGCGAGCGCGAGCCGGAGCGAGACGAGCTCGCCCGCTGTGAGCTCCGGCGCGAGCGCCTGCGTATACCGCTGATCCGCGTAGCCGAGGTCGCGGCTCCGGTAGCGGTCGAGCCGCCTCCCGCGCAGTCGGCGCAGGTCGACTCCCGCGACGCGCACCTGGCCCGCGGACGGCCGGTCGAGCCCGGCGAGGATCCTGAGCAGCGTCGTCTTGCCGGACCCGCTCGGGCCGAGCACCGCGACGATCTCTCCTTCCCGGACGGTGACGCTGAGTCCCTGGAGCGCGGCCGCCTTCCCCTCGTCGGTGGCATAGACGCGGAAGACGTCCTCGATCTCGACGGCGGGGGTCAAGCGGCCTCTGCCGTTGGAGTCGCGGCCTGCTCGCGGAAGGCGGCACGCGTGAGCACACCGACGACGCCGAACGCGAGCAGGAGGAAGAGGACGCACCCGAGCGCGAGCGTCAGCCAGTCGGGGGCGAGCACGAGCGGCGGTACCGGCTCGGTCGAGTTCGCGCTCACAGCGAGTGCCTTCAGAACCGCCAGCGCCAGCACCGCGCCGATCGCCAGGCCGCCGACGACCCCCGCGGCGAGGACGACGGCGGCCCGCAGCCGGAGCTGGCGCCGAAGCTCAGCCGGGCCCATTCCCTGTGTCTCGAGGTCGAAGAGCTCGCCCGCCTCGTCGCGAAGATCGACTGCGACGGTCAGGGCGAGGCCCACGAGGGAGAGCGCAAGCGCGACGAGTGCCGCGGCCGCCAGGACGAGCAGCGAACCGCGGGCCAGCGGGTCGGAGCGGAGCTCGTCCTCGACCGCGCGACGGGAGGTGACGCGAACGGGTGAATCGTGCACCAGTTGGGCCCCGAGGCCCGGGCCTCCGGCCACCCAGGCCTCGTCCGCGACTGCGGACCCGGGGACGGCCGCGTTCAGGGCCGTCTCGAGCCGCGATCGATCGGCGACCACGAAGTCGCCGGAGGCGGACGGGAAGCGGCGGGCGGTCGCGGCGACGCGCACATTCACGGACGCCGTCCCGACGTAGAGCCGCAGGACGCCGTTCACGCCCGCGGCGTGCGCCAGCGAGGAGGAAGCGATCACCGGAATCGGGCCCGCGTCCGTCGGCTGGCGGGGCCGGAGGCGAAAGACCTGGCCCTGCGTCAACAAGTAGCGGATCGCGAGCGACCCAGCAGACGCCGCCGGCGGCCTCGCTCCCCGGGCCCCCACCCAGTCCCGGTAGTCGACGGAGAGAGGCCGCACGCCGCGCGGGCCCGCCGCGAGCGGTCGCCGGAGCTCGAGCAGCCCGGCGCGAAAGACGGCGATCGGCGGCGGGGTGCCCGTCTCCCGATGGGCGGCGGTGAACTCCTCCGCTCTCGAGAACTCGACGACGAGGCCGACGAGCAGTCCGCCGCGGGCGGCCGGCGGGAGCGCTGCGTGGGCCACCACCGGTCGCCCGTCGTTCGGCGGCTCGCCGAGGTCGACAACCAGGAAGCGGCCCTGCCTCGTCCGGACGTTGGCCGAAAGGTGGATCTGATCGCCGCGGATCGTGACGGGGAGGCGGAGCTCGCGCGCGCCGATCGGGATTCGGGCGCCCTGGAGCCTGACCGGTGCTCCTCCGATGCGCTCGGCGAGAGCGCCGGGAGCGTCGGCGGCGTAGTCGTCGCGCCAGTGGAGGCGCGTCAGGTCGCCCGACGGGAGGCCGAGCAGCGTCACGCGCCGGTCGAGCGACGGCGCCTCTCCCTGGAGGCGGACGACCGGGACGGCACCGAAGCGCGCTGCGTACGCCGAGCCGACCGGCGTCGCCTGCGACACGAACCTCGGGTCCTGCTTGACCGTGTAGTCGAGCGGAACCTCGAAGGCCGCGCGGTCGGCGTCGTTGCGGATCAGCGTCGAGCGGTAGGTGGCGGCGAAGACCGCGAGCCCGACGCTGACGCTTACGAACACGATCGCGACCGTGGCCGTCCCCGGAGCCCGCGCCAGCGAGAGGAGCGCCAGCTTCAGAGAGAGCGAACGCTCGGCCGCGGCCCGCTCGCACGCTCGAAGGGCCGGCTGCAGCAAGCGTGCGATCACGACCCCGGCGACGAGCGCGATCAAGCCCGGTAGCAGCAGGAGCACGATCCCCGTCCCCCGACTCGTCGCCAGCGACTCGGCGTCGGCGCCTCCGACCGCGAAGGCGACCAGTAGGGCCACGAGAGCGCCGGCGCCGGCGACGTCGGCGATAGAGATCGTCGCCGCGCCGATGGCGACCGATCGCGCCCGCGAGCCGAGGTAGAGCACGAGGGTTGCGGCCGCCGCGACGACGAGCACGAGTGCGAACGCAGTCGGCGAGATGACGGAGCGCGATATGAGCGCGCCGGCGGGCGTGTCCGTCGCCTCGGCGAGAGCCAGTGCCGCGACGGCTCCGAGCAGCCAGCCGAGCAGCGTCGCGGGCAGCACGACGAGGACCGCCTCTGCGAGCGCGGCGAGCCTCGTCTGCCAGCCGGTTGCCCCGAAGGAGTCGAGCCGTCGCGAGCTCGCTCGAGTGCTTCGCCGCAGGCGCGTCGCCGCGAGGAGGACGAACGCGAGCAGCAGCACGACCGCCTGCCCGCCGACGAGGAGCAGCCGACGGCCTGCGATCCGCGCCTTCGCGCCGGCGTCCGCAACGGCGACCGTCGGCGCCGTCAGGTCGAAGTTCGGCGAGCTCGCCACGAGGGCCGTCCGGGCGCGGTCGATCCGAGCCTGGAAGCCGTCGACATCCCAGGCCCTGACGTCGTGCGGCCGCAGCGGCGCGATCCAGCCGTACGTTCGAAACGAGTCGGCAAGCGCCGGGAGCTGTGAAACGCGGTCGACGCCCGCGGCGAGCCGCAGCCGGCCGCCCTGGGCGGCGCTTCGGAAGAACGCGGCCCCAGGATCCGTCCTCAGCGAGCCGCGGCCCGTCACCGGCAGCCCAGGCGCACTGAGACCGCCTCCGCCGATGGCCGCCACCTCGCAGTGCCCCGGCTCGCACGTGCTCGGGAGCCGTCCGGAGGACAGCTCGACCACCCGGTCCAGCCCGTCGACAGCGCCGAGACGGATGATCTCCTTGCCGAAGCGCGTGTCCCTGTAGAGCATGACGGCCGTCGGCGGTTGCGTCCCGAGCGGCCTGGTCAGGGCGCGCACCTGACGGTCGAGAGCCGCCCAGGCTTCGCTCGGTACGGGGGCGGCGCCGACCCAGGTCACCCGCACCGCGCGTTGCTCAGGCGGGAGCCCGGCGACTGTCCGCGCGACCGCGCGATCCTTCACGACGAGGCTCGCCGCAGAGATCGTGGCCAGCGCGCACGCGGCGAGGGCGACTCCCGCGCCGGCGAGCACGAAGGCGGCCGGGCGCGCCGTCACGCGGCGAATCCCGAGCCTCACCGGAAACGTGAGGCGGCGGACGTGCGGGAGGGCGCGTTCTCCAAACACCGGTAAAGTATTTTTGCAGGTGTCGAAGGCTCCTCGCTACGACATACCGAAGGCGGCCCCGTCGCCGCTGCGACTCGTGCAGTCGTTCGTCAATACCGTCGACCTCGAGCACGAGCGCGAGTGGCTCGGCGACCCGCGCGCGCTCGCGGCCTGGGCGCTCGAGCGTCGCCTCACGCCGGCCGAGACGACGTTCACGCGGCGCGACCTCCGGCAGGCGCTCGAGCTGCGCGAGGCGTTCCGCGCATTGCTCGCGGCCAATCGGGACCGGAAGCGGGACAGTGCTGCGCTTGCCGTCCTCACGCAAGCCGCGCGCTCGGCACGCCTGACCGTCGTCTTCCCCGGCGGGGGCTCGCCGACACTCGAGCCCCAGGCCGGGGGCGTGGACGGCCTCTGCGGACGGCTCGTGAGCGTCGCCGTGACCGCGATGCTGGACGGCAGCTGGGAGCGGCTGAAAGCTTGCCGCAACTGCCGCTGGGCGTTCTTCGACGAGTCGAAGAACCGATCGGCCCGCTGGTGCTCGATGTCGCTGTGCGGCAACCGGCTCAAGACCCGCGCCTATCGGCGCCGGCGATCCGCAGATTAGGCTCGACCCATGGACGTGCTGGGTTGGATCGGCGACGGTCTCTGGAACGCCTTTCGGATGGCGTGGGAGGTCGGCTGGGCGCTGATCCTCGGCTTCGCGCTGTCCGGGGTCGTCCAGGCATGGATCCCCCGGTCGCGGATGCAACGCGCTCTCGGCCGGCGCGACCTGCGCACCGTTGCGCTTGCGACGGGGCTCGGCGCCGCGTCTTCGTCGTGCAGCTACGCGGCCGTCACGATCGCGAAGTCGATGCTCCAGAAAGGCGCGAGCCTCGTCGCGGCGATGGCGTTCCAGTTCGCGTCGACGAACCTCGTCTTCGAGCTCGGGATCGTGATGTGGATCTTCCTCGGCTGGGAGTTCACGCTCGCGGAGTTCCTGGGCGGGCTCTTGCTGATCGCCTTCATGTGGGCGGGCATCAGGCTCTTCGTCACTCGCAGGCTCGAGGATGAGGCGCGTAAGCACGCGCAGAAGGCGCAGTCCGGCCACGAGCACCACTCGGCCGGTTCGGAGGGCCTCTCCTGGCGTCGGCGACTGACTTCGATCGATGCGTGGTCCGACGTCGCCTACAACTTCCGCGGGGACTGGGAGATGCTCTGGAAGGAGATCGGCGCGGGGTTCCTGATCGCCGGCTTCGTCGCGCTCCTGCCGATGAGCTTCTTCAACGGGCTGTTCCTGACGGACGCGCCCGCTTGGGTGCGCATCCCGGAGAACGTGATCGTCGGGCCGCTCGTCGCCGTGCTCTCGTTCGTCTGCTCGATCGGCAACGTGCCGCTCGCGGCGGTGCTCTGGGCGGGCGGCATCTCGTTCTCGGGCGTGATCGCGTTCATCTACGCCGACCTGCTCGTGATCCCGATCCTGCTCATCTATCGCAAGTACTACGGAACGAGGACCGCAGTGCTCTTCTCCTCGATCATGCTGGCCTCGATCGTGCTCGCCGCGCTCGCCGTGAGCGCGATCTTCGGCCTCGCCGGCCTCATCCCGTCGACGCGCCCCGATGTGGACTCGATCACCGAGCGGGCGATCGGCTGGAACTACACGACGTTTCTGAATATCGTGTTCCTCGGGGTAGCCGCGGTCCTGATCGGCCTGACGCTTCGACGCGGCGCCCGCGATCCCGTCTGCGGCATGACGGTCGACCGCCAGACCGCGTTGCGCAGCGAGTGGGAGGGAAGGACGTACTACTTCTGCGGTGCCGGCTGCAAGGAGCGGTTCGATTCCGACCCGGCTCGCTACGTCGATCGGGCGCGCGAGCCCGAGCATGCGCATCAGCACTAGCCTGAGCGCGCTCGTCGCGGCTGGCCTGCTCGTGCCCTCGGCCGGAGCGCCGACCGTGAGGATCGTCGTACCACCGGGATTCAAGGCCTCGACGTTCGCCGCGGGGCTCGAGCATCCGACGGCGATGGCCTGGGGCCCGGACGGGCGCCTGTACGTGACCGAGGACACTGGTCGCGTCGTGGTTGCGCGCCGAGGGTCGCGGAACCCGCTCGTCGTCGCTCGCGGGCTGCGAACGCCGCTGGGCCTCGCCTGGCGGGACGGAACGTTGTACGTCTCGGAGCAAGGTCGGCTCAGCCGTTTTGTGCTTCAGGGCTCGGCGCTCCGCGGCCGGCGCGTCGTCGTCCGCGGGCTGCCGTTCGGGGAGCATCAGCAGGACAACGCCGTCCTCGGTCCGGACAATCGTCCGTACCTGGGAAGCGGCTCCACGTGCGATGTCTGCCAGGAGCGCGACTCTCGCAGCGCGACGGTTCTCTCGCTCAAGCCCGACGGAAGCGACCTGAGGATCGTGGCCCGGGGCCTGCGCAATCCGTTCGGGCTCGCCTTCCAGCCGGGCACCGATCGGCTG
>DASXQY010000205.1:0-1560 GCA_036506915.1 Gaiellaceae bacterium
GCCGGCTTCCGCCTCTCTCAGACGCCGGCGTCGATAGAGATCGGCGTCGGCGGCCAGCCCGGCCTCCTGCTCGCACGCCGCGCCGACCCACCCGGTGAGCCACTCCACGGCCAGGCCGGCCTCGGCGGCGCCGAGCCGCCAAGGGCTCGGCCTGACGATGACCTCGGCCCCCAGCCCGCGGAACCCCTCGACGGCGGCTTCGACGGCATCGGGGCCGAGCAGGCGCCCGCGCGTCGTCATGCGACGCTGGTGCGCGTCGAACGCGACCGCCACGCGAGCGTCAAGCGGATCCGCCGGGGCGAGACGGACGCGACCGCTGACGGAGAGCGTGAGCAGCGCCGGGCAGCCGGCACCGACGCACGAGCGGATCAGCGCCGCCAGCTCGTCCCCCGTCAGCAGGTCGAGCAGCGCCGATGCGGTGATGAGGGTCGCGCCGGCGAGATCGTCCCGGCCGAGCTGCGTGATGTCGGACAGCCGGGTCTCGACGGCGACTGCGGCCCCGTCGACGGCCGAACCGGGCACGTCGGCCGCGGCGAGCGCCAGCAGGTCCGCATCTCGGTCGTGGAGGACCCAGTGCTGCGGCCCAGGCAGGAGCGGCGCGAGCCAGCGGCCCATCGCCCCGCTGCCGCACGCGAGATCGTGGATCACCTGGGGGCCACCGGCCGGAAGCCGGCGACGGAGGTGCCCGACGAGCTCTCGGGCCCGGGCCGCTGCGTCCGCACCCTCGCGCAGGTCGAGCCAGCCTGGGCTGACCCGGATCGCCTCGACTGTCATCGCGCCGTCCCCACGAGGACGTCGGCCACGACGGATGTCGTCGTCGACCAGCGGGAGAGCGAAGCGCGCCGTTCGCGCGCGGCACGGCGCAATCGCCCGCGCAGCTCGGCGTCCTGGAGCCAGGCTCGGAGCGCGTCGCGGAGCGAGACCGGGTCGTCGGGCGGAACCAACAGCCCCGGCCGCGTGCCGTCGGCGCCGTAGCCCAGGGCCTCCGGCACCCCGCCGACCTCGGCTGCGACGACCGGCAGTCCGCGTGCGAGCGCCTCGGTGACGACCATCCCGTACGTCTCCGCGCGCGACGGGAGCACCAGCACATCCGCCGCGCCGTAGCTGCGGTCGAGATCGGCTCCGGTCTGCGGCCCCGAGAAGCGCACCCGGCCGTCCATCCCGCCCTCGAGGACCCGGGCACGAAGACCCTCGGCGAATCCCGGGTCGCGCTCCAGGCTGCCGACGCACAGGCAGTGCCAACGAAGGCCGGCCAGCATCGCGAGCGCGTCGAGCAGTACGTCGTGCCCCTTGCCGGGGATCACCGCAGCGACCGAGAGCAGCGCCCCGGCCGTCGCCGTCCCCGGCGCGAGCTCGGCGACATCCGCACCGGGCTCGGCGACGTGCACGCGGTCGCGCGGCAACGAGTAGAGCTCCAGGAGGACTCGCCGGGCCCATGCGCTCGTCGTGACGACCGACGCCGCGGCCGACAGCACCGCGCGCTCCCGCTCCGTCGCGCCCTCGTCCGTCGTGCCCTGGCCCAGCGGCATGTGCACGAGCGCGACCAGCCGCAGACGGCCC
>DASXQY010000206.1:0-14790 GCA_036506915.1 Gaiellaceae bacterium
GCGTGTAGGGCAGCTCCACGCCGGACTTCTCGGCCCACTGCCCCTCCTGGATGTGGAGATCGGTGCGGCACAGGCCGGCAGCGCCGATGCGAACGACGACGTCGAGCGGCCCCACCGCACGCGGCTCGTCTACCTCGTCCAGGGCCAGCGGGTCGTGGTAGGCGTGTAGCCGCGCGGCCTTCATGTTCCAACCTCCTCGAGCTCGGCACCCCGCCGGGAGCGGATTTGCAGAAGCGACCGGCAGATGCTGCCGTTCACGTCGAGGCTCGTCCTTACGAGCCGCGCCTTCCGCAGCCATCGCGTCAGCTCACCGGTCGCCACGGGCTCGCCGTTGGGTGCGACGAACGCCGGCGAGTCGGGCTCGCAGTCGATTCCCAGCTGACCACGCAACTCCAGGCACCGCCGTGCGTCGGGGACGTCCGGGAGATCTACGACCCGGCGCGCGGTGACCTGCTCCGGCGTCGCGCCATGCGCCAGCATCTCCTCGCACAGCCTCGCCTGGCGGGCGACAAGCGCCTTGCGCTGGAACAGGTCGCGCAGGGCGTCCAGCTGATCGTCGTCGGTCTCGCCGGGAAACGCCCCCGTGAAGCCTTCGCCGCGCGCGACCGCGGCGTTGATCTCCTCGCCGGTGTAATGGTCCTCCAGCCTGACTTCGATCCGGCCGACGTCCGGCAGCCGGCGCACGACGTTGCGCGCGTCGGCTGCCATCAGGTACGCAAAGTTGGGAGCGCATTGCGGCGTCGGCAGCCGGAGCAGGATCTCCACATCGCCGCCGGGCGACACCGCACAGGAGGTCACGAACCCAAGCGAGGTGATCGGCTCATCGAGCTCGGGATCGTAGACCTCGCTCAGCGCCTCGAGGACGCGCGCGCGGATGCTCATGCCGAATCGACGAGCTGTGCGTCCTCCCTTGCCGCCGGCGTTCCCGCTTCGTCCGGGATCCGAAGCGCTTCCGGAACGTCGATTCCGTACAGCTTGGCGGCGTTGAGGCCGAGGATCTTCTTCTTCCCGTCGGTCGTGAGCCGCGGGTAGTCCGAGAACTCCACGTCTTCCGGGGACGTCCAGTCGACGAAGCCCTCGACCTGCCACCTCGGCTCCCAGATCGCGTAGTCGCTGGCCCACAGCATCTTGTCCTCGCCGACCCAGAACAGCAGCTCGCCCATCACCTTGGCGAAGAAGCGGGGTCGGGCGTGCATCAAGCCCCCGATGACGACCGCGAGCCCCGCGTAGACATTCGGCTCCTGCGTCGCCATGAAGCAGAAGTCCTCGATCCGCGGCAGGCCGACGTGCTCGACGATGAAGTTGAGCTCCGGGAAGTTCGTGGCGACGTAGTCGACATCCGAGACGTCGAATGCGTCTTTGTCGAGCGGCCAAATCGTCGGGCCCTTGTGCACGTGGATGTTCTTGATCCCGAGCTCCTGGCACTTCTCCAGGAAACGCTGCGACTCGGGGTCCTTGAGCGACCAGCCACGCGAGCCCTGGTACCACTCGGCCGTGTAGAGCTTGACGCCCTGGAGGTTGTGACTCTTGGCGTCCTCCTCGAGCTGGCGTAGGCCGGCCTCGCCCTCGCGCGGATCCCAGCGCCCGTTGGCGATCAGGCGGTCCGGGTACTTCTCGACCAACACCGCGTTCTTCTCCAGCGTGTTGAATCCGTCGGTGTACCACTCCTTCAAGTACGTCGGCTGGAAGATGCCGACGTCGACGCAGCCGTCCTCGAAGACATCCTTGACGAAGTCCTCCTCCGAGTACTTCTGGAACTTCTCGATCGGCCAGTGCGTCTCTGGCGGCCCAAGGCCCATGTACGCGTGAAAGCACTCGATCCAGCCCTTCGCGTACTGCTCCTGGCCGCTCACCCAGTTCGCCGGGCTCGCGTCCCAGAAGTGGAGATGACCATCGACCACGAAATAGCTGTCACCGTTGTGGCTGTACACGGGAGGTCCTCCTCTGCTGTTGACGTTGCTGCTCGCGGAGGCCGCTCGAGCTCGTCGCGTCGCGCCGCAGTCCAGGCGGCTCAGGGGGGCGACGTCCTCGAGAGCGTAGGCGGCGTGACCGGGCATCCTGGTCTCTCACAATGCTCCTCACCGGGACGAGACGAGTAGACCCTTCAGACGTCATCCTAGTCCGGCAGCAGCTTCCCCGGGTTGAGGATGCCGTTCGGGTCGAGCGCCCGCTTGATCGCGCGCATCTGGTCGAGTGCCGCCGGGTCGAGCTCGTCGGCCAGCCAGGGCAGCTTGAGCAGCCCGATGCCGTGCTCCGCGCTGATCGTGCCGCCGAGCGCGAGCGCGAGCCGAAGCACCTCCGCCTCTGCGGCCCGGGCCCGCTCGGCCTCGTCGCCGGCGCGCCGGTCGAAGAGGACGCTCGGGTGGAGGTTGCCGTCGGCCGCGTGACAGAAGACGGGGATGCGCAGGCGGTGGCGGCGGGCGATCTCTTCGATCTCACGCAGCGCCTCGGGGATGCGGCTGACCGGGACGCACACGTCCTCGAAGAAAAAGTCCGGCGTCGAGGCCGCGAGCGCCGGTGAGAGCCCACGCCGCAGTGCCCACAGCCGCTCGACGTCCGCTTCGTCGCGAGCGACGTCCGGATCGTTCCCGAGCAGCGGCACGAGCCGCTCGAGGTCGGCCGCGACCGCGCGCTCGTCCGCGCCGTCGACCTCGATGAGCAGGAGCGCGTCGCCGTCGAGGCCGATCAAGGCCACGCAGTGGCGGTCGAGGAGCTCGAGCGCCGAGGGGACGATCCCTGCCCGAACGATCGCGACGACGGCCTGGCCGGCCGCCTCGACCGAGTCGAAGATCGCGGTGGCCGCCACGCGGGCCCCGGGCGCCGCGACGAGGCGGAGCGTCGCCTCCGTCACGACGGCGAGGGTGCCTTCCGAGCCGACGAGCAGCGCGGCGAGCCGGAGACCGGCGGTGTTCTTCCGCGTCGGGCGTCCGGTCCGGAAGGCCCGTCCGTCGGCGGAGACGGCCTCGAGCGAGAGGACGTATTCGGCGGTGACGCCGTACTTGAAGCAGCGAGGCCCGCCTGCATTGGAGGCGATATTTCCGCCGATCGTCGAACGGGAGAGCGACGCCGGGTCGGGCGGGTAGAAGAGCCCTGCGGCGAGTGCGGCCGCCTGGACGTCGGCGGTTCGGGCGCCGGCCCCGACCGAGACGGTGAAGTCGTCGCGGTCGACCGGATGGATGCGGTCGAGCCGCTCGAGCGAGAGCGCGATGCCGCCGTGCAGGGGAACGGAGCCTCCGGAGAGCCCCGTGCGGCCGCCGACCGGGACGACCGGAACCCGGTAACTGTTCGCGACCTCGAGCACGCGCGAGACCGCGGCTACGTCTGCGGGACGCACGACGACGTCCGGCAGCGAGGGCGCGGCACTGCTCTCGTCGGCGGCATACACGGCCCGGTCGCCTTCCGCCACCGCGACCGCTTCGGGGCCCGCCGCCTGCTCGAGGCCATGCAGTACTGCATTGGCGAGAGTCATCGAGAGCCGTTATAACGGCTTGCCCAGAGCGGTCTGTAGCAAGGAGGCTTCAATGAGAAAGCGGTCGCTGGTCGCGCTGTCGCTCGCCGGCGCGCTCGTGCTTGCCGTTGCCGCGGCGGGTTGTGGCGGCAGCAGCAAGAAATCATCAGGCGGGGGCGCCAGCAACACCGGCGCAGCGCCGATCAACATGTCCTTCTCGACCTGGATCGGGTACGCCCCGATCATCGTCGGCAAGAAGAAGGGGTTCTTCGAGAAAGAGGGCGTCAAGGTCTCCTACACCCTGATCGAAGATCCGGTACAGCGGTTCGCAGCCTTCAAGGCCGGCCGGCTGGACGGAATCGCCTCGACGGTCGACACGTTCGCGCGCACCGCCGCCAAGGGCGTGCCGTCGAAGGTCGTGCTCGGCCTGGATGCGTCGATCGGAGGCGACGGGATCGTCGCGAAGAAGGGCATCAACTCCGTCGCGCAGCTCAAGGGCCAGAAGGTTGCGGTCAGCGAGGGCTCCACGAGCGAGTGGCTGCTCGCCTACGTGCTCGACAAGCACGGCATGTCGCTCGACGACGTCCAGAAGACCGACATGACCTCGGGCGACGCGGGAGCGGCGTTCGCCGCCGGTCGCATTCCCGTCGCCGTGACCTGGGAGCCGTGGCTCTCCCGCGCGGAGACCAATCCAGACGGACACGTGCTGGTCTCGACCAAGGAAGGCCCCTACCGGACGATCATTGTCGACGCCACCGCTTTCCAACCGGGCTTCGTCAAGGACCATCCGGACTCCGTAAAGGCCTTCCTGCGCGGTTACAACGACGCGATGGACTTCATCGCCTCGAACCCGACCGAGGCCTATCCGATCATCGCGAAGTACATCCAGGGCAAGGTCCCCGACGTGAAGGCCCAGCTCGCGACCGTCAAGCTGCTCACGATCGCGGACAACAAGAAGTTCTTCGGCACCGAGAGTGCGAAGGGGCCGATGTACACGACGTTCGAGGGCGCCGCCGCGTTCTGGAAGAAGATCGGCGAGACCTCGAGCACGGCGAATCCGTCGAGCGTGATCGATCCCACGTTCGTGAATGGCTTCGGATCCGGCTAGTCCTCAGGCGACAGCGCCGGGCCCACCCCCACCTGCGGCGGGCCCGGCGCCGCGCCGGAGCCGGCTCGACCGCTACCTCGCGCCGAAGGAGCCGATCCCGCGCACGCTCGCGTTCGTGCTCGGGGTCTCCTGCTTCGCGCTCGTGATCGGGATCTGGGCGCTCCTGTCCTACACGGGGCAGGTGCGGTCGTACTTCCTGCCGACGCCTGTCACGACCGCCCGGACGCTCTACGACATGTTCGCTCACCAGGGCTTCATCCACGACGTCTGGGCGAGCACGTACCGGATCATGCTCGGCTTCCTGATCGCGGCGGCGATCGCGGTTCCGCTGGGGATCGCGATCGGCGCCTTCCGCGTCGTGCAGGCCTTCTTCGAGCCCCTGATCGCGGCGGTTCGCTACATGCCGGCGTCCGCGTTCATCCCGCTGCTGATCATCTGGCTCGGGATCGCCAACGGGGAGAAGATCGCCGTGATCTGGATCGGGGTCTTCTTCCCGCTCGCGCTCCTGATCGCGGACGTGTCGGCGAACGTTCCGAAGGAGTTCCTGAACATCGCGTACACGCTCGGCGCGTCGCGCTGGCAGGTCTTCTGGCGCGTGCTCGTTCCCGCCTGCTGGCCGGGCGTCGTCGACAACCTCCGGATCGCCGTCGGGTGGGCCTGGACGTACCTGATCGTCGCCGAGCTCGTCGCCGCGAACACCGGGATCGGGCACGTCATCCTCTCGGCGAGCCGCTTCCTGCAGACCGACCAGATCATCGCGGGGATCATCACGATCGGGATCCTTGGCCTGCTGACCGACGCGATCTTCCGCTGGCTGCACCGGACGCTCTTCCCTTACACGGAGCGTGTCAGCCGGTGAGCGCCATCGCCGCCCACGACGTGTCGATGGTCTTCCCGACGCGGCGCGGCGAGGTGCGCGCGATCGACCACGTCTCGATGGAGATCCCGGATGCGAGCTTCGCCTGCATCGTCGGCGCGTCGGGCTGCGGCAAGTCGACCCTGCTCAACATCATGGCGGGACTGGTCGAGCCGACATCAGGCTCGGTCACCGTGGACGGCAGCCCGATTCGGGGCGCGGGCGCCGATCGCGGCATGGTCTTCCAGTCGTACACGCTCTACCCGTGGCTGAAGGTGCGCGAGAACATCGAGTTCGGCCTGGCGCTGAAGGGGGCGAGCAAGCGCGAGCGGCGCCGGGTCTCGGACTCGCTGCTCGGCGAGATGGGGCTGCGCGAGTTCGAGCGCGCCTACCCGAGGGAGCTCTCCGGGGGGATGCAGCAGCGGGCGGCGATCGCCCGCGCGCTCGCCAACGATCCCAAGGTCCTGCTGATGGACGAGCCCTTCGGGGCGCTCGACGCTCTCACCCGCGCATCGGCACAGCGCTTCCTGACCGAGGTCTGGGAGCAGCATCGCCGCACGATCGCGTTCGTCACGCACGACATCGAAGAGGCGATCTTCCTCGGCGACACGGTGTTCGTGATGAGCCCCCGGCCGGGGCGGATCCGGGAGGTGATCGCCGTCGAGCTGCCGCGCCCGCGCACGCTCGACGACCTGGGGTCGCCTGCGTTCGCAGACCTGAAGCGGCGAATTCTCTCGCTGATCCTCGAGAGCGACGGCGCGGCAGCCGCCTAGAAGGCACGTGCCGCTCCCGCGGGCAACGGGTTCCGGCTTCGAGCCCTACGTGTGGGCGCCGACCGTCCGGGACGTCGCCGCGCGGCACGGCCTCTCCCCGGCGCACGTGCTGCGGTTCGACGCGAACCTGCCCGCGTTCCCGGCGCCGCTCGCGTCTGCGCCCGGGACGGCGCTCGCGGACCGGGGCGAGTACCCCGACGGTAGCTACCGCGAGCTTCGGGGTGCGGCAGCCGCCTATGCGGGTTGCGAGCCGGACGAGGTGGTCGTCGATGCCGGCGCCGACGGGCTGATCGCGCTCGTCGCGCGCACGTACCTGACCCAGGGCTCGATCGCGGTCGCGGAGACGCCCACGTACCCGCTGTACGCCGTCGCGAGCGGGATCGAAGGAGCGCGCCTGCTCGCCGTGCCCCGCGAGCTCGATGCGCTCGCCGCTTCCGCGAGAGATGCGCGGGTGCTCTGGCTCTGCAACCCGGGGAACCCGAGCGGGGAGCTCTGGCAGCCCGCAGAGGTCGTCCGGCTCGCGGACGGCGCGCCCGACACGCTCGTCGCCGTCGACGAGGCGTACTTCGAGTACGCGGGCAAGACGGTCGCCAAAGCTGCGCGGCGCCTGCCGAATCTCGTGTGCATCCGGACGCTCTCAAAGGCATTCGGCCTTGCCGGCCTGCGCGTCGGGTACGCGATCGCGTCGCGGGAGGTGGCGGCGGAGCTGGGGAGCCGGCGCTCGCCGGCGCCGATCGCGACCACCGCGGCGACGCTCGCTGCCGCGGCGCTGCGGGAGCCGCGGGTCGAGGGCGAGGTGGCCGCCACGCTTGCCGAGCGGGAGCGCCTGCGCGGCGCCCTTGCGGCTGCCGGCTACCACGTGCCGGAGGTCCACGCGAACTTCGTCGTCGTCCGGACGCCGGAAGCGCTTGCTCTCGCGGCTGAGCTCGAAGGCCGCGGGCTCGTCGTGCGCGGGCTCGCGGACTCGCTCCGCATCACCGTCCGCTCGCCGGCCGACGACGACCTGGTGCTCCGGGCGCTGGGAGTCGAGCCGCCGCCCTCCGGCCGCGCCTCGGCGATCGTGTTCGGGCGGGGAGTACGCGTCTCGGTGGCAGCCGAGGGGTCCGGCCGAGCGCGGAGCACGACGGGCAAGGACGAGCGCGACCGCCATGTCGAGGCTCTGGCTGTCGAGTTGCAGATCGACATCGAGCTCGTTGCGGAGCCCGACGCTACCGACGGGGACGTCGAGCAGGCGCTGGGCGAGGCGCTCGAGCAGGTCGGCCGGCCGGGCTAAGCGATCTGCGTCAGGCCGAGCTGGCGCAGGAGCGTGACCGAGTCCGAGTAGACGTCCTTGCGAGCGACGAGGCCGTCGCGGATGGGGATCACGTCCATGCCGTTGTACTCGACGCTGCGGCCCGTGGGCTCGACCTCGATCCCGGAGCGGGTCATCGTCCCCTCGTGCGTCCCGCGGGCCGTCCACTCCTGGACGACGAGGTCGTCGCGGACGTACGCGCGGCGGGTCTCGAACGCCAGGTCTGGGAAGACGGAGAAGATGCCGGAGATCGCGCGCCCGATCGCGTCCCGCCCGACGTTGCGATCGCCGGTGACGTGGTTCTCGAAGACCGAGTCCTCGGTGTGCATCGAGACGATCGCGTCGACGTCGTGCGAGTTCCAGGCGGCGTTGTAGCGATCGATGAACTCCTGGAGCTCGGCACCGTCCATGACGAGGACGACTAGCCTAGCGCGGTGACTGTGGTCGACTGGGTGGCGCTCGCCCTCGTCCTCTTTGCGGCGGTGGGCGGGGCGGTCCAGGGCTTCGTCTGGAGCGGGCTCTCGCTGGCGGGGATGGTCGCGGGCGCGGTGATCGGCGCGCGCCTCGCCTCCCTCCTCTTCGAGAAGGGGGCGAGCTCCGGCTACTCGCCCCTGCTCGCGCTCGCCGGCGCGGTGGTGCTGGCGGCGAGCTTCGAGGTGATCGGTAGTGCGGTCGGCCGGGTCCTGCGGGGCCGCGAGCGAACGGACGTGGTCCGGAACCTCGACTCCGCAGGCGGCCTGGTCGCAGGCGCGCTCGTCGGGCTCGCGATCGTCTGGGTGCTGGGCGCGATGGCGCTCCAGCTCCCGGGCCAGGCCGACCTGCGGCGCACCGTGCAGCGCTCGGAGATCCTCCAGCGGCTGAACACGATCGTCCCGCCGCGCACGCTGCTGAACGCGCTGCGGCGGATCGACCCGTTCCCCAGCTTCTCCGGCCCCCCGGTGCCGACGCAGCCGCCGAATCCTCGCGTGCTCTCGCGGCCCGGGGTTCGCGCGGCCGCTCCGAGCGTCGTCAAGGTGCTCGGAACCGCGTGCGGGATCGGCGTGGAGGGCAGCGGCTGGGTCGCGGCGCCCGGGCTCGTCGTCACCGCCGCGCATGTCGTGTCCGGCGAGGACGACACGACCGTGACGCCGGTTTCGGGCGGTGGGAGCCTGCCGGCTCAGGCGGTAGCCTACGACTCTCGCAACGACGTCGCCGTACTGCGCGTGCCGGGGCTCTTGGCCCGCCCGCTCCGTCTCGTCGATCCGCGGCCCGGGGCCGCCGTGGCCATCCTCGGCTATCCGGAGAACGGGCCGCTCGACGCCATTCCCGGGCGGATCGGCACGACCGCGACCGTGACCGCCCAGGATGCCTACGGGCAGGGCCCGGTGGCCCGGATCATGACGAGCCTGAGCGGGGACGTCCGCCACGGCAATTCCGGCGGCCCGGCCGTGGACGCGACGGGCGCCGTCCAGGTGACCATCTTCGCCGCTCGTCGGGGAGGCAGTGGCGGGTACGGGCTTCCGGCGTCGATCGTCCGGCGCGCCCTCGGCTCGGCACGCGGCCCGGTCTCCACCGGCCGCTGCGCCTAGCCACCGCTCTTCCCTGCTCGTACCATCGAGACCAGGCTCATGGCCACCGCGGCCGCCGATCTCGTCGGCAGAGACGAAGAGCTCGCCGCCATCGCCGGGTTCCTCGAGGCGGGAGCGCCCGCCTGCGCTGTGACGATCGAGGGCGAGCCCGGGATCGGCAAGACGACCCTTTGGCGAGCCGCGGTGGAGGCGGCGGCCGGGCGGGGGTTCCGGGCGCTGGCGGCGCGGCCGGCCGAGAGCGAGGCCAAGCTTGCCTTCTCGAGCCTCGCCGACCTGCTCGGTGAGGCGCTCGGCGACGTGCTCGGAGAGCTGCCGTTGCCCCAGCGGCGTGCGCTCGAGGTGGCCTTGCTGCTCGAGGACGCCAAGGGCGCCCGGCTCGACCGTCGTGCCGCGGCCGCCGGGTTGCTCGGCTCGCTGCGTGCACTGTCGACTGACGGGCCCGTAGTCGTGGCGATCGACGACGTGCAGTGGCTGGACCGGCCGTCGGCGTCGGCGCTGGAGTTCGCCGCGCGCCGGCTGCGAGACGAGCCGGTTGCGCTGCTGCTGGCCCGGCGCGCGAGCGAGGCCGCCGCGGAGCCCGGCCTGGAGCAGTCGCTCCCCGAGGAGCGCGTGCTGCGGCTTTCGATCGGCCCGCTCGGCTTCGTCGAGCTCAACGCGCTCCTGCACGAGCGGCTAGGAACGGTGCTCCCGCGGCCGCTCCTGCACCGGATCCACGAGCTCTCCGGAGGAAACCCGTTCTTTGCCCTCGAGCTCGCCCGCCGGCCGGAACGGCTCGAGGCGGGTCGCGGCCTCCCGCCCACGCTCGACGTGCTCGTGCGGGGGCGCGTCGCGGCGCTGCCCGAGCCCGCCCGGCGCGCCCTGCTCGCGGCCGCCGCCGCGTCGCAGCCGACCGTCGAGCTCGTCGAGCGCGTCGTCGAGGCCCCGGACGCGCTGACCGCCGCCGAGGGAGCCAACATCGTCCTGCTCGAGCACGGCAGCGTCCGCTTCGAGCATCCATTGCTCGCTTCGGCCGCGTACGCGGCCGCCGATCCAGGCGGGCGCCGAGACGTGCACCGGCGACTCGGCGAGCTCACCAGGGATCCCGAGGAGCGCGCCCGCCATCTCGCCCTCGCTGCGACCGGTCCCGACGAGGCCGTCGCAGCCGCGCTCGACGAGGGCGCCGCACGGGCACGCGCCCGGGGTGCACCGGCTTCCGCGGCCGAGCTGAGCGAGCAGGCGGCGCTGCTCACGCCCCCGGAGCAGACGGAGGATGCCCGGCGTCGCGCGGCCGACGCTGGCTACTACCACTTCGAGTCGGGCGACAGCCGTCGCGCACGGGCGATGCTGGAGGAGGTCTCGTCCCAGCTTGCGGCCGGGCCGGAGCGGGCGGCGGTCCTGATCCGGCTCGCCCGCGTGCGCTCCTACTCGGACGACCTCCGCGCGGCGACCGAGCTCTTCCTCCAGGCGGCCGAGGAAGCGGGCGAGGACAAGTTCGTGCGAGCCCGGGCGCTCGAGGGCGCCGCTACGCAGCTGTTCCGGCAGCGGATCCAGCTCGAGGAGGCCGTCGAGTTCGCGAAGACAGCGGCGGCGCTGGCCGGGGACCTCGGGGAGCAGGCGCTGCTGGGCGAGGCCCTCGGCTCGCAGCTTCTCGCGGAGGCGACGCTCGGTCGTCCCGAAGCCGCGGAGACGCTGAAGGCGGCCCTTGCGCAGCAGGAGGCGGCCGAGGCGGAGCGGATCCTGGCTCAGCCGAAATGGACGGCGGCGATCGCGCGGATGTGGTGGGACGAGCCGGCCGCCGTGCGGGAGACGTACGAGGAGCTGGTCGAGCACGGCCGCGAGAGCGGCGACGAGGGATCGCTCGCGTACGTCTACGTGATGCTGGCTCAGGCGGACGTGCTGCTCGGCGACCTCGAGCGCGCGGAACGGGACGCCGTCGCGGCGGGCGAGATCGCCGAGCAGGCCGGGCAGCAGACGCTCGTCGCCTACGCGCACGCGGTGCGGGCGCTGGCCGATGCGCAGCGCGGCCGCGCGACCGAGGCCCGGGCCGAGGCGGCGCTCGCCCTCGCCCACGAGACGCAGGGCACCCCGGCGCTCCAGTTCGCGACCGCCGCGCTCGGCCTGCTCGAGCTCTCGCTCGGCCGGGCCGAGGATGCGGTCGAGCGGCTCACGCCCCTCGTCGAGTTCGTTCGCGCCGAGCAGATCTGCGAGCCGGGCCTCGTCCGCTTCGTGGTCGACCAGGTCGAGGCGCTGGGCGAGCTCGGCCGGCTCGACGAGGCGGGAGAGCTGCTCGCCTGGTACGAGACCAACGCGGAGGCGCTTGGCCGGCGAAGCGCGCTTGCCTCGGCCCTCCGTTGTCGCGGCTTGCTCGCGGCCGGAGCCGGCGACCTGGACGGCTCGCTCGCGCTGTTCGAGCGCGCCCTCGAGCAGCACGAGGCGGTCCCGCTCCCGTTCGACCGCGCGCGGACGCTGCTCGCGTACGGAGCCGCGCTGCGCCGCGCGAAACGGAAGGCCGATGCGCGCAGCGCGCTGGAGGAAGCCGTGGCCGCGTTCGACTCCCTCGATGCCGCGACCCTGGCCGAGAAGGCGCGCTCGGAGCTCGCTCGGATCGGCGGCCGGCGCCGCTCGGAGGGCGGCCTGACGGCCACGGAGCGGCAGATCGCGGAGCTCGTCGCCGAGGGCAGGTCGAACAAGGAGGTCGCGGCGGCCCTGTTCGTCTCGGTGAAGACCGTCGAGGCGAACCTCTCGCGCGTCTACGCGAAGCTCGGAATCCGCTCCCGGGCGGCGCTTGCTGCACAGCTCACGGGTAGGGAGGCGAAGAGCAAAACGTAGGGATTTCTCCAATTTCTTTCGAGGCGCCGGGCGCGTACCGTCGGTGCATGTTCAGTCGCAAAGAAGAAGGAGGAGGAGCAATGTCCCGGCGGATCTTCAAGACACTGATGGTCGCCACGGTGGTCGGGCTCGCGTATCCCGTCCAGGCGGCTGTCGCCAAGCAGGTGGACGACCAGATGGTCGCCGCCGTTCAGACGTCGTCAAGTCCCATCGTGAGCGAGAAGACCGCTGGGCTGTTCCAGGCCACCCAGTCCACGGCGCCGATCGTGAGCGAGAAGCTGGCTGGGCTGACCCCGGTCGTCCAGCCGGTTTCGTCCACCCCGATCGTAAGCGAGAAGACGACCGGCCTCGTGCAGCCCTTCACCCACTCCGAGCAGCCCGTCCTCATCTCGACCAGCGACAACAGCTTCGACTGGAGCGACGCGGGCATCGGTGCAGGTGCCCTGTTGGGCACGATGCTCGTCGGCGCGGCGGGAGCGTTGACTCTCCGGCGGCACCGCGGAACGCTCGCGCACTAGCGCCAGACCTCACCACACTGCGAAGAGGCCGCCGGGGGGCGGCCTCTTCGTTTGTTACCCGAAAACTTCGAGCGCCGCTTCGGGTTGTTTGAACGGCGGGATCAGGTAGACGCCGGCCGCCTTCTCGCGCGCCTCCGCGTAGAGCTCCCGCGCGAGGGCGAGGCCTTCGGCGGCCTGGTTCGAGCCCGCCTGCTCGAGCCGACGCTGCACCGGGTCGGGCACGACGATCCCCGGCACCTCGTTGTGCAGCCGCACGGCGAGCTGGTGGCTGCGGACGTAGAAGATTCCGACCAGGATCGGGATCGGCCAGCCGCCCAGAAGCTCCTCGAAGCGGTCGAGGTAGGCGAGGTCGAAGAGCGCCTGCGTCATCGCGAACCGGGCGCCGGCCTCGAGCTTCTGCCGGAAGCGGTCGAGCTCGAGCTCGAGGTCGTCCGCGGAGGGGTTGACCGCGACGCCGAGGAAGAACGAGGTCGGCGCGTCGATCCCCTTGCCGTTGAAGTCCTCGCCCTGGTTCAGGCGCGAGACGACCTGTGAGAGGCCGATCGAGTCGACCTCGTAGACGCCGCGTGAGCCCGGGTAGTCGCCGATCTCGGGCGGGTCGCCCGTAACCGCGAGCACGTTGCGAACGCCTTCCGCGTGCGCTCCGAGGAGCAGGGACTCGAGCCCCATCACCGACGTGTCGCGCGGGGTGACGTGCGGGATCGTCTCGATCCCGCAGTCGCGCTCGATTGCCACCGACGCCATCAACGCGTTCGCGCGCGCCCGGGCCATCGGGTTGTCGTTGATGTCGACGAGGCCCACCGTTCCGGACTCGCCGAGCGTGCGCGCGACGGCGAGCATCCCCTCGTAGTTGCCGCCCTTCGGCGGGTCGAGCTCGACGCACGTGACCCACTCGTTCTCCCGGAGCATCCGGGCCAGCCTCGTCTCGTCCG
This sequence comes from Gaiellaceae bacterium, assembly GCA_036506915.1. Taxonomy (GTDB): domain Bacteria; phylum Actinomycetota; class Thermoleophilia; order Gaiellales; family Gaiellaceae; genus AC-32. The sequence goes on from DASXQY010000206.1 coordinate 13,303, forward strand.
GGCCGACGCCGAGCGACGGAGCCGCCAGCTCGCGCTCGACGATCTCCAGCGATCCGCGCGGGGCGCGCTCCTCCTCGACCGCCGAGCGAATCGCGCCGATCTCGAGCGGAGTCGTGCCGCAGCAGCCGCCGATCAGGCGGGCACCGAGCTCTCGCGCGTGCGCGGCGAACTCGGCGAAGTACTCCGGCGTCGCGTGTGGGTAGATGACGCGGCCGCCCGAGAGGCTGGCGAGACCGACGTTCGGGAGCGCGGCGAGGGGCGGGCCGCCGTCGGTGCCCATCTCCTCGAGCGCCGCGAGCGCGGCGTGGAGCCCCGAGCCATGGTTCGCGCCGATCGCCGCCAGCTCCAGCGGCTTCAGCCGGGCCGCGGCCTCCTTCGCCGTCACTCCGGCGAGCGTCTCCGCGCCCTCGTCGAACGTGAGCGTGGCGACGATCGGCAGCGACGAGACGCTGCGGACGGCCTCGATCGCCGTCTCCAGCTCGTCGAGGTCGTAGAACGTCTCGACCATGAACAGGTCGACGCCCCGCCCGTCGAGGATTGCCGCCTGCTCGGCGAAGACGGGGCCGCGCTGCGGCGGCGGGACGGCGCCGAGATCGCCGAGCGGGCCGATCGAGCCGGCCACGAAGACGTCGCGGCCCGAGACCTCGCGGGCCTCTCGCGCGAGCTTCACGCCCGCGCTGTTGATCCGCTCGAACTCGTCCTCGAGATAGTGCTGCGCCAGCTTGCGCCGGTTCGCGCCGAAGGTGTTCGTCTCGATCATGTCGGCGCCGGCGCGGATGAAGCTCGTGTGCAGGGTGACGACGCTCTCCGGGGCGCGCAGGTTCGCCTCCTCCGGACAGCGCAGCCGCGGGACCGCGCTCGTGATGAGGACGCCCATGCCGCCGTCGCCGACGACGACGGGACCCGTTGCCAGACGCTGCTCGAAACGGCTGTTCATGCGGGTTCGACTCTACTTGTGCAGTGAAGTGAGGTAGTCAACCGAGAACGAGGGATAGATCAAGCGAGGCCCTCTGAGCGATACTCCTGCTGCATACGACGGAGCGCCCCGATGCGGCGGGGGCAGCTCAGTCGAGACGGATCGGGCCCGATGCGGCGGGGCCCACCGAGTGTAACTGCGGCTCTCTCACGGGAGACTCAGGCGGGGCCGGGCGGCGGCCCCGCCTGATGTTTAACGACCCGGCGGCTCGGCTCCTTGGAGAATCAGGAGCCCGCGATCGGCTCCGGGGCGCGCTCTGTGGCAGCCTCGTTCGCTCGCTCGAGCCAGGGCGTCGCTTCGAGGCGCTCGAAGATCTCGCGGGCCTCGGTGACGAGCGGCTCGGCTTCTTCTGAGCGGCTCCGGCTGCGTAGCCACTCGGCATGCTCGAGCTGCACGACGGCGAGCCGGAACGGCATGCCGTGCTCGAGGAGGATCTGCTCTGCGGTCTTGAATCCCTGCTCGACGCTGTCGTGGTCATCTCGGGCCGCGGCGACCAGCGCGCGGAATCGGGC
>DASXQY010000207.1:0-12785 GCA_036506915.1 Gaiellaceae bacterium
CTGCGGGTGATCGCCGGGCTGGAGCAGCCCGACGAGGGGCAGGTGCTGCTGGGCGACGAGGACGTCACCGACCGGCCGGCGCGGGCGCGCGGGGTCGGGATGGTCTTCCAGCACTACGCCGCCTTCAAGCACATGACCGTCTGGGACAACGTCGCCTTCGGGCTGACGGTCCGTAAGCGACCGCGCGCCGAGATCCGCCAACGGGTGCACGAGCTGCTCGAGCTCGTCCAGCTGGAGGGGCTTGCGAAGCGCTACCCGGCCCAACTCTCCGGCGGCCAGCGGCAGAGAATGGCGCTGGCGCGGGCGCTGGCGGTCGAGCCCAGCGTGCTGTTGCTCGACGAGCCCTTCGGAGCGCTCGATGCGCGTGTGCGCAAGGAGCTGCGCGCCTGGTTGCGGCGCCTCCATGACGAGGTGCACGTGACCACCATCATCGTCACGCACGACCAGGAAGAGGCGATGGAGGTCGCAGGCCAGATCGTCGTCCTGAACGAGGGCCGGGTGGAGCAGGTCGGCTCGCCGCGTGAGCTCTACGATTCGCCGGCGAACGAGTTCGTGATGAGCTTCGTGGGGCCGGTCAACCGGCTCGGGGATGCGTTCGTGCGCCCACACGACGTGGAGCTCCGTCTCGAGCCCGACGGCGCCGGCTCCGCCGAGGCGATGGTCGAGCGGGTTGTCCATCTCGGCTTCGAGGTGCGGGTCGAGCTCGTCCGCGACGACGGCCAGCACCTGCTCGCCCAGCTCACGCAGGACGAGGCCGAGCAGCTCGAGCTCGAGCGAGGCGAGATCGTCTACGTCCGTCCGAGCCGCGAGACCGTCTTTCAGACCCCCTAATGAGGTAGCCAGGCCTCCGGGTCTGCGGCGATCCGGGCGACCTCGTCCGGCAGCCTGCCGGCGGCGAGGTCGGCGAGGGTGACGTTCTCGAGCACCGCGCGAAGGTTTGCGCGAACGGCGACCCAGGCGTCGCGGAGCGGCTCGGCCGCGCCGGCGTACTCGACCTGCTCGGGGCGGAGCCCGCGCACGTTCGCGATCGGCCCTTCGACGGCACGGATCACGTCGGCGAGCGAGATCTCCTCAGGCGGGCGGGCGAGCCAGTAGCCGCCCTCGGTGCCGCGCTGGCTCTGGACCAGACCGGCGTGCTTGAGGTCGAGCAGGATGTTCTCGAGGAACTTGAGCGGGATCTCCTGCGCCTGCGCGATCCGCTCGCCCTTGACGGGGCCCTCACCGGCCGCGGCGAGCTCGGCCCCAGCGCGAACTGCGTAGTCGACCTTGGCCGAGACCCGCATTACCGGGAACTCTAGGCCGAGGGCGCGTTCGCTGCCCCGGGTTTGCCCGCAGCCGGCTTGGCGGTTGTCTGCTTCTTCGCTTTGGTCTTCCCGGCGTCGGTCTTCGTCTTCGGCTGCTTCGCGGGCGCCTTCTTGGCGGGCGGCTTCTTCCGGGCCGGCGCGCGTCGCCGCTCGATGGGTTTGAGCTCTCCCGTGCTCTCTCCCGCCGGCGGTTCCGGAGCCACGCGATTCTTGCCGCTCCGCTTCGCCTCATAAAGTGCTTCGTCGGCAGCCGCGACGAGCTCCTCCGGCCGCGTCAGCGAGTCCTTGGCGGCGGCTCCAAAGCTTGCCGTGATCTCGAGCATGCGGCCGTCCGGGAGCCCGATGCGTTCGTCCGCCAGTCGCTTGCGTAGGCGTTCCGCGAGCAGCAGGGCGCCCTCGACCTCGGTCTCAGGGACCAGCACCGCGAACTCCTCGCCGCCGTATCTGGCGAAGAGGTCGATCTGCCGCACGCCGTTCCCGAGCACCTCGGCGACCTTGCGCAGGACGACGTCGCCGGCCTGGTGCCCATAGGTGTCGTTCACTCGCTTGAAGTCGTCGAGGTCGAGCAGGATCAGGGCGAGGGAGTCGCCGATCCGCTCCGCCCGGCGCCACTCGAGTGCGAGCTCCTCGTCGAAGCTACGCCGGTTCGCCACCCCCGTCAGCCCATCGGTAGTCGCCTGCGAAGCCGCCCTGCGGAGATCGGCGAGCATCCGCACGATCGGGCCGGCGAACACGAGCGCCACGAGGACGAGTAGCGCGAACGAGCCGATGGCGGCATAGCGGATTCGACGGCGGTACGGCGCGACGCCGGCACCGATCGCCTTCTCCGACCGAAGCGCCAGCAGGCGCACCCCACGGGCATCCGGGATTCGGGCCGCCAGCGCACGGTACGGCTCGCCGGCGAGGTTGACCGCCCCGCGTCTGTTGACGAGCTTCTGTCCGCTGCCGACCACGACCCCCCGGCGGACGATCAGCAGGCGGTCGCCGCGAGCGTGGGGGGCGTAGCGTCTGAGCCGCGCGGCCAACTTCCGGTCGAGCGGAACCGTTGCGAGGAGCTCGCCGATGCGCCGCCCGTTCAGGGTCAGGGACACCGATCGCCTGATCGCGGCCGCGGGCGCGCTGCCGGCGACCACGCGGCCCCCCAGGCGGAACGCGATACCTGGTTCCCGGGCCGCGAGACGCCTCATCGCCGCCCGATTCCGGTTGAAGAACGCCCGCTGGACGGCCGCCGACCTGGCCAAGTCTCCGGCATGCGCGGACGCGTCGTCGCCGACGCTGGCAACCTCGCGCAGCGCGCTCTGGAGCTGAGCTCGAAGAGCGCTCTGCGCCTGGGTGCGCTCATTTCGGAGCGCATTGGCTTCGAGGATCCGAACCGTCGCCACGACCGGGATCGCGCCGACGACGAGCACTCCGGCGAGAAGATAGAGCCCGGCTCGCCGCGTGGGCGCTCCACCCCGGCGACGCGGGGCGGGGGGATTCCGCTCGGCGGCGGTGGCCGTCGAAGCCGCAGGCCTCATTGACGGTGTATCGGCCCTGCGGGAGGCCTTCTTGAGCAGTCCTGGGTTACCGTCCGAGGCGGGCTTAGAACTCCGAATCCAGCGCTCCGGTCTCTGTGACCGTTCCGCCGGGCGCCGTCCAGATCATCGCGGCCTTCTTCGCCTTCTCCTTCACGGGCCCCTTGACCGTCCCGAGGGTGATGGTGATGGTGTTGCCGCTCGCGGTCATCGTCGACCCGGTGAAGTCGGCGGTATTGCTGTAGTCGCCCTTGAGCTGAACCGAGCCGAACGTCGCGAGGTCAGCCCCGCTAGAAGTGTCCCGCACCGAGAGGATGTCGTTCTTCTTGCTGTTCTCAAAGTGGACGGTGACCGCTGTGGCGGAGCCGTCCCAGCCGGCCAGCACGAGTGCGGGCGTAACCGGCGCGGTGAAGGTGAAGGTGATCGAGTCGCTCTTCTCCGGTTTCGTCGGCTTACCGCCGCCGTTGTACGTCTGCACGTCCGCCGGTGCGAGCGGAGCGGCCGGTGCAGGCGGCGGTGAAGGTGGTGGAGGTGGAGGAGGCGCAGGCGGCGGTGGCGGAGGCGGAGCAGGCGGGGGTGGCGGAGGAGGCGGGGGCGGAGGCGGAGGAGGAGGAGGCAGTGGCGGAGGAGGTGGGGGCGGAGGAGGTGGGGGCAGAGGAGGAGGCGGCGGCGGCGGAGGCGGAGGCGGAGGAGGTGGCGGCGGCGGAGGCGGAGGCGGAGGCGTGCCGTCGCCCGAGCCGCGTGAGGGAGTCGTCTGGCTGAGCGGGGCGGGGGCGGGCGGCGTTATCGGATCCGGCTGGGCCGAAGCGATGTTCTTCGCGGGAACCAGGGCGCTCGAGGGGCGTCTCGCCGCGACTCGATGCCCGGCGGAAGTCGCGAAGACCTGCCGCTGGGAGGTTTCCGCCCGGCGTGTCCTTGCGCGGACGATCGCCTGCACGAGCGCGGGGTCGATCTCGGCCGCGGCCAGTACGCGAGCGCCGGTCCTTGTGGCGCCGCTGCGTGATGTGCTCGATAGAGCGACGTCGCGGCCTCTTCGATCCCCGCCGCCCGTGACGGAGAGCTCCGAAAAGATCGGCAGGCCGATCGTCAGCCAGAGCAGGGCTACGAGCGGAAGAGCGAGCGCCAGTGGAGCGAGGCGGGACCGCGGCGAGAGCACCGTGCGCGTTGCCGGAAGCCGCCGGGATCGGTCGATGTACGAATGCCGCATGGGTCGTTTTCCCGGGCCGCAGAGCCCGTACGGAGGCTAGGTCGGTCGGCGCTCGTGGGAGTCCCCCTATGGGGTGATCCCTCCAGCCTGGAGCCTTGGGCGATACGCTCGCCCCGTGTCCACCGAGACCGACTCGACGGCCGCCAAGCTCGATCGCCTCCGGCAGCTCCGGGAAGAGGCGCTCCACGCCGGCAGCGACAGGGCGGTCGAGCGCCAGCGCGAGCAGGGCAAGCTACTCGCGCGGGAGCGGGCCGAGAAGCTCCTCGATCCGGGCTCGTTTGTCGAGCTGGACCGCTATGTCCGCCATCGCACAGCCGAGTTCGGGATGCTCGAGCGACGGCCGTACGGGGACGCGGTCGTCACCGGCTACGGCACGATCTTCGGTCGTCGGGTCTTCGTGTTCTCCCAGGACTTCACGGTCTTCGGCGGCAGCCTCTCCGAGGTCTTCGCGGAGAAGATCTGCAAGGTCATGGACCTGGCTGCGAAGTACGGCTGCCCGGTGATCGGGATCAACGACTCGGGCGGGGCGCGGATCCAGGAGGGCGTTGTCTCGCTTGCCGGCTACGCGGAGATCTTCTGGCGCAACGTGCAGTGCTCCGGCGTGATCCCGCAGCTCAGCCTGATCATGGGCCCCTGCGCCGGCGGCGCCGTGTACTCGCCCGCGATGACGGACTTCGTCCTGATGGTCGAGGGCAGCTCGTACATGTTCATTACGGGGCCCGACGTCGTGAAGACCGTGACCGGCGAGGAGGTCAGCTTCGAGGAGCTCGGCGGAGCGGCCACGCACGCGTCGCGCTCGGGCGTGGCTCACTTCATCGCTCCCGGCGAGGAGGAGTGCATCGAGGACGCTCGCTACCTGCTCTCGTTCCTGCCGCAGAACAATGTCGACCCGCCGCCGTACTCGGAGCCCACGGATCCGGCGGCACGGGAGGACGCCGATCTCGACACGCTGGTGCCCGACGATCCGGCCAAGCCGTACGACATGAAGGAGGTCGTCCGGCGCGTCGTCGACGACAGCGAGTTCCTCGAGGTGCACGAGCGCTGGGCGGAGAACCTTGTCTGCGGGTTCGCCAGGCTCAACGGGCACCCGATCGGTGTCGTGGGAAACCAGCCGCGCGCGCTCGCGGGCGTGCTCGACATCGACTCGTCGGTCAAGGGCGCGCGCTTCGTGCGTACCTGTGACGCGTTCAACATCCCGCTCGTCACGTTCGTGGACGTGCCCGGCTTCTTGCCGGGAACGGCGCAGGAGTGGGGTGGGATCATCCGCCACGGCGCGAAGCTGCTCTACGCCTACGCTGAGGCCACCGTCCCCAAGCTGGCGTTGATCACGCGCAAGGCGTACGGCGGGGCATACGACGTGATGAGCTCGAAGCACATCCGGGCCGACTTCAACTTCGCCTGGCCGAGCGCCGAGGTCGCGGTGATGGGGCCGGAGGGGGCCGTCAACATCGTCTTCCGCAAGGAACTGGAGGACGCCGAGGACGCGGAGTCGAAGCGCGCCGAGCTGATCGAGGATTATCGCGAGCGCTTCGCCAATCCCTATGTCGCCGCCGAGCGTGGCTACGTGGACGACGTGATCGAGCCCCGCCGGACGCGCCCGGTGCTCGCGGACGCGCTGGAGACGGCCCTGACCAAGCGCGAACGCCGGCCGCCGCGGAAGCACGGGAACATTCCTCTCTGAGCCGGCTCGGCGGCCGTGGGCCTGAGGTCACGACTCGGCCCGCTTCCGGCGGTCGCGCGCGCTCCGGAGACGGCGCCGAGCCCGGAGACCTCCGCGCCTTCCCTTAGTTCGGTTCGCCCCGCCTCCTCCCCGAGGCGATCCTATCGCCGAAATTCGCGCGCGTGGGTGACGGGACCGTCCCGAAACTGTGTCAGGACGCGCGGCCCGGTCCGAGGCTTCGGGCCCTTAGGAGGCGAGAGCGGCGAGCTCGGCCTCGAGGGAGAGCTCCCCGGCGAGGGCGCTCACGATCTCGGGGTCGAACTGGGTGCCGGCGCAGCGCTCGAGCTCGGCTATTGCCTCCGACGGAGCCACTCGCCGGCGATAGACCCGTTCTGAGGTCATCGCGTCGTAGGCGTCCGCGACAAAGATGATCCGGGCGCCGAGCGGAATCTGCGCGCCGGGCAGGCCGTCCGGATAGCCGCTCCCGTCCCAGCGCTCGTGATGGTGGAGGACCCAGTCCGCGACCGGGTCGACGCCCAGGCTTTCGAGCATCCGAAACCCGATCTGCGGATGCCGCTCGAGCACGATCCGCTCCGGGTCGGTCAAGGGGCCGGGCTTGCGCAGGATCTCCTCCGGAACCGCCAGCTTGCCCAGATCGTGCAGGCTCGCGGCGAGGCGGGTGAGCTCGATGTCCTCGTCGGGGAGCCCGAGCCGGCGTGCCGTCCGAGCCGCCAGCTCGGCTACGCGCTGCGAATGGCTCCCGGTGTAGACGTCGCGCGCGTCCACGGCGCGGGCCAGGCTTGCGGCCGCGCGGAAACGGGCGGCGCGGTCGGGCCCGCTCGCGAGCCGCTTCAGCTCGGCGAGCTCGATCACGTCCGGCCGGAAGGCGCGCACGCGGTTCTTGCCGTATTCCTTGGCCCAGTAGAGAGCGCTGTCGGCGAGCCGGATCAGCTCGTCCCTGTCGGCGGCATGCTGGGGAGAGGTGGCGAGGCCGGCGCTGACCGTGACCGAGCCGGCCTGGTCCAGATCCAGGGCGGCAATCCGCTCGACCACCGAGGAAGCCGCGGTCAGGGCGGCGTCCTCGTCGTAGCCGGGCAAGAGGAGGGCGAACTCGTCGCCGCCGAGCCGGAACGCCTCACCGGACTGGCGCAGCCGGGTGGCCAATCGCGACAGGATGCGGTCGCCGGCAGGATGGCCGAAGCGGTCGTTGACCCGCTTGAAGTCGTCGACGTCGACCAGGCAGAGCGTGAGCGGCAGCCGACGCTCGCGTGCCTGCCGCAGCTCCCGCTCGAGCCGATCGTGGAAGTGCCGGTGGTTGCCCAACCCGGTGAGCGGATCGGTGAGAGCCAACCTCATCGCATGCAGCGCGCGGACGATCGCGCGCTGGTAGAGCTGGATCGCGAGCAGCGGCCCGACGAGTGCGACGGACAGGAGCGGCGAACGCTGCCAGAGCACGACGAGCATCAGCGCGGCGGAGGCCATCAGAGAGAAGGGGACGACGGTCCAGCGGACGTTCGACCGGGCGAGGGAGTAGAGCGAACGCCGCGAGCTGACGGCGACGACCACCGTGATCAAGACGAGGTTGACGCCGTACTGGGCAGAGGCGGCGGCACCCACCCGGGCCAGCACCCCGGTCGCGCCGTTGCCGTCCAGCGGCGCCGAGACGGCGCCGGCGGCCGTGGCAGCGAGGGCGAGAACCGACACGTTGTAAGCGATTCGCACCGGTGGGCGGTGCTCCAGCAGCTGCGTGATCGCCGGAGCCAGGAAGACGACGAGCAGGCCCGCCGCCCAGCCGAAGAGGACGATCGAGGCGACCCCGAAGACGAACGACAACGAGACGCCGCCGGTGTCCACCCCCTCGACCGGGACGGGAAAGCGGTCGGCGAGGGTCGAGGCGGCCAGCAGCGCGGCGACCCCGAGGAGGGTGGAGGCGCTGTGCGGACTGACGATGAACGCCGCAATCGCGGCGCATGTTGCGGCTAGGCCGATCGCGCACACAGGCGCGACGACCGCGAGCAGCCGCGGCGGCGGAGGGCTGCTTCGACTCATCGCCGGGCTACCAGTACAGGTTGTAACCCTGGATCTCGTCGCAGAACGCGCCGCCGAGCGCCAGCATGATCAGCACGAGGATGGCGGCAACGGCGACGAGGCGTGGCTTCCACTGCAACATCCTCGACCTCCCCAGAACGCGGATCACAATGCCGTCGATTCTGGAACCCCTGCAAACGGGGCACATCACCCGGAAGGGGGAGTTGCGAGCCCGGCTCAGCCGGCCGCGACGAGCCCGGCTTCGGCGAGCGGACGGCGCGCCCAGGCGAACTGTTTCTTGTACCAGCCGGTCAGCTGGGTGATCGCCACCCCCTGGCCGGAGGAATGGATCATCCAGCCCGCGCCCAGATAGATGCCGGTGTGACCGATCACGTTGGGCTTCGACAGCGGACCGTTCGACCCGAAGAAGAGGACATCGCCGGGCACGAGCCTGGCGTAGGGGATCCGCTTCGAGGCTGGCACCTCGCCGCTCATCTGGTAGGTCGTGCGGCCCTTGATCGTGGAGGACAGCGTGCCGCCGCCCGGATAGGACTGGAGCTTGTAGACGCGCCAGACGAAGCCCGAGCAGTCGAAGCCGCCCGGAGCCTGGACGCCGAACGGCGCCTCGGGCTTCTCGCTCGTGCCGCCCCAGACGTAGGGATACCCGATGAAGCGTGCGCCGGAGACGAGGACACGTTTCTGCCAGGCACTGAGCTGAGGGAGGGTGAAGGTCTCGGCGGCGTCCTCGACGTACTGCTGCTCCCAGCCCCCGAAGCGGAGGATCTTCGCTGCGGAGTAGGCGGTCTCGGCGCGCGTCACTGGATCGGTCGGCAGGAGCTCGAGGTCGTCCTGCCTGGCCGGATGGTTCGTGCGCAGCCCGAGCAGGCGCGCGACGGCTTCGGTCCCGAAACGTGACGGAACGATCAGGCCCGCGTTCCGCGCACCCGTCGTGAAGGCGGTGGCCGCCGCGGACAGCCCGAGCGCGCGGACGAGTCGCGCGTCCAGCTGCCCGACGGTGACGACTGCCGAGGGGGTGGCCGCCGCTCGGAGCGGCTGCTTCGTCAGGCCGGCGACGAGGGTGGCCAGCTCGCCCTGCGTGAGGGGGTCGGTTGCGCGGAAGCTAGCGACGCTCTTCGCCATCAGACCGTGCGAGACCACGTAGCGGATATCGGCCTGCGCCCACGAGGTGGCGGGCACCGTCGAGCTGGTCCCGCGTGTCTTTCCAGGGTCGCTGATCTTGGCCGCGAGGGTCGAGGGCGACGCGAGAAGCGCGCAGCAGGCGGCAAAGGCGAGGAGGCGGCTCATCCGCGGTTCGTATCGTCCGGTCGGGTCTCCGGCTTTAGCGCCGCCCGGGCAGGACGCTAAGGCCGCTATGTTCTCGTCCGTGGATCTGGAGATTCGGCCCGAGCCGGGCCTGGCCGAACGCCAGGCGATCATGGTTGCGTTGGCGGAGCTGCTGGACCCCGGCCTGTCTCCATCGCCTCACCGAAGCGCCTGGCGCGTCGAGGGGATCCGCGAGAATGTGGAGGAGCTCACCGACGAGGACGGTTCCCGCTAGGGGAGAAGCGGGCGCCTACAAAGGATCGCAGAGGCCCATCGGCGGCAAGAATAGGCCCGTGCCGCCCTTCTCGAAGGTTCTCGTGGCGAATCGCGGCGAGATCGCCGTCCGCGTGTTCAGGACGCTGCGCGAGCTCGAGATCGCCACGGTGGCCGTCTACTCCGACGTCGACCGCGGCTCGCTCCACGTAGCCGCGGCCGACGAGGCGTACAGGATCGGGCCGGGACCGCCTGCCGAGAGCTACCTCCAGCAGGATCGGATCATCGAGGTCGCCCAGCGCGCCGGCGCCGAGGCGGTTCATCCCGGCTACGGGTTTCTCGCCGAAAACGCCTCATTTGCGCGTGCCGTCGCTCGGGCCGGTCTCGTCTGGATCGGGCCTCCGCCCGAGGCGATCGAGGTGATGGGCTCGAAGACGGCCGCGCGCGAACGCATGCAGGCGGCCGGCGTCCCCGTCGTGCCGGGCACGACACAACCCGTCGCCTCTGCCGAGGAGGTCCTGAGTCTGGGCCAGGAGCTCGGTTGGCCGCTCGCGATCAAGGCCTCCGCCGGAGGTGGGGGCAAGGGGCTCAAGGTCGTCCGTGGCCCGGACGAGGCGGAGCGCGCCTACGAGGCCGCCCGCCGCGAAGGCGAGGCCTACTTCTCCGACTCGGCCGTCTACGTCGAGCGGTACCTGGAGGATCCCCGGCATGTCGAGGTCCAGCTGCTCGCCGACGCGCACGGGAACGTCATTCACCTCGGCGAGCGGGATTGCACGATCCAGCGTCGCCACCAAAAGCTGGTCGAGGAGACGCCTTCGCCCGCCGTGGACGACGCACTGAGGGTGCGCATCGGCGAGGTTGCCGTCGAGGCCGCGCGCGCCGTCCGTTACCGGAGCGCGGGCACAGTCGAGGGACTGCTCTCCCACGAGGGCGAGTACTTCTTCCTGGAGATGAACACCCGCATCCAGGTCGAGCACACGGTCACCGAGATGGTCACGGGACTCGACCTCGTTCGCGAGCAGGTTCTCATCGCGGCCGGAGAGCCGCTATGGCTGCGCCAGGAGGACGTCAGGCTGAGCGGGCACGCGATCGAATGCCGGATCAACGCCGAAGATCCGTCCAACGGCTTCCTGCCCAGCCCGGGGAGGATCACGAGCTACCGGGAGCCGGCGGGGCCGGGTGTCAGGGTGGATTCGGGCGTCGCGGCCGGGTCCGACGTGCCCGGGCTCTACGACCCGCTCGTGGCGAAGCTGATCGTTCAGGGGGTCGACCGCGAGCACGCGCGGCGTCGGATGCTGCGGGCGCTCGGGGAGTTCGAGATCGGAGGCCTGGCCACCCTGCTGGGCTTCCACCGCGCCCTTCTCGAGCACGCGTGCTTCGTGGAGGGCACCACGTGCCACGGCGTGGTGGAGTCCGATCTTCTCAGCGAGCGCGCGCAGAAGTTGTCTCATGGGACAACAACTCTAGCGACCAGTCCGGACGGCGCGGTTCGGGAGCGGGTCTCAGCGGTAGAGCTGGACGGGCGCCGCTACGTGGTCCGGGTGCTCGTACCGGAGCCGCCGTACCTCGAGCTCGCTCGCCGGCGGCATGACCGTGCGAGCTCCGGCGCCCATTCCGCCGGCAGGGACGCCGTCGTCACGCCCATGCAGGGAACCGTCCTCGCCGTCGAGGTCGCCGAGGGCGACGAGGTCCGCGCGGGACAGGTCCTCTGCATCGTCGAGGCGATGAAGATGGAGAACGAGATCACCGCGCACCGTGACGGGGTCGTCACCGACCTCTCGGTCGAGCCGGGCCAGCCGGTGCAAACGGGCCAGATCATCTGCGTCGTGACTCAGAACGACGCCTGAGCCGCGAGACGCACAGGGGCGATCCGGACGCGTATCCGTCGAGGTCGAGCGTAGAGCGGCTTTCGCGGTCGACCCGCCGTCGTGACGGTCGCCTTCCACTAGCATCCGCCGCCGTGGACCTCTACGAGTACCAGGGCAAGGAGCTCTTCCGACGCTTCGGAATCCCCGTTTCCGAGGGGAAGCTCGCGCGCTCGCCAGCCGAGGCGCGCGCTGCCGCGGAAACGCTCGGCGGCCCGGTGGTCGTCAAGGCGCAGGTGCTCACCGGCGGCCGCGGCAAGGCCGGTGGGATCAAGCTCGCCGACGGCCCCGACGACGCCGAGCGCAAGGCGGAGCAGATCCTCGGCCTCGACATCCGCGGCCACCTCGTCCGCAAGCTCTGGATCGAGAGCGCCTCGGAGATCGCGAAGGAGTACTACCTCTCCATCACCTTCGACCGGGGCGCGAAGAAAGCGCTCTTCATGCTCACGACGGAGGGCGGCGTCGAGATCGAGGAGGTCGCGGCCGAGAAGCCGGAGGCGCTCGCGCGGCTGCACGTCGACCCGCTCGAGGGCTTCCAGCCCTACCAGGCGCGGCGCCTGATCTACGGGGCCGGGATCGAGGATCCCGAAGAGCAGAAGCAGATCCTCGACCTCGTTGGCAAGCTCTACCGCTGCTTCGTTGAGACCGACGCGATGCTCTGCGAGATCAATCCGTTGATCGTCACGCCCGAGGGCGAGGTGCGGGCGCTCGACTCGAAGTTCACCGTGGACGAGAACGCGCTCTACAAGCACCCGGACGTGGCCGAGATGCGCGATCCGGAGGCGTATCCGCCCGAGGAGCGCGCCGCCCGCGAGAAGGGCGTCACCTACGTCAAGCTCGACGGCGACGTTGGGATTCTCGGCAACGGCGCGGGCCTCGTGATGTCGACGCTGGACGTGATCGCGCTCGTAGGGGGCCGGCCCGCGAACTTCTGCGACCTCGGCGGGGGCGGCGACGCGCAGGGGGTGGTTGAAGCGCTCGAGGTCATCACGGCCGACCCGCAGGTCCGGTCGATCCTCTTCAACATCTTCGCGGGGATCACGCGCTGCGACGAGGTCGCGCGCGGCATCCTCCAGGCGCTCGGACAGATCACGATCGAGCACCCGATCGTCGTCCGCTTCGACGGCACAAACGCCGAGGAGGGGCGCGAGCTCCTGGCGGAGGCGGCCCCGCCGAACCTCCACGTCGAGCCGACGATGCTCGATGCCGCGAGGCGGGCAGTGGAGCTGGCCGCGTGAGCACATGGTCCGAGCGCGCCCAGGCCTACCGCGACAGCCCGACGCATCGCGAGGGCCCGGATCTCGACCTCCTCCTCGAGTGGTGCGAGCCTAAGGAGGGCGTGAAGGCGCTCGACGTCGCGACCGGCGGTGGCCACGTCGCGCGGCGGCTGCGCGAAGAGGGCTGCCAGGTCGTGACGCTCGACCCCTCGCCCGGAATGCAGCCGGACGTGATCGCGGGCGCGGAGGAGCTGCCCTTCGCGGACGGCTCGTTCGACGTCGTCGTCTCGCGGATCGCGCCGCACCACTTTGCCGACGTGCGCGGCGCCGTTGCCGAGATGGAGCGCGTCAGCAACCGGCTCGTCGTCATCGAGGACACGCTCTACTCGAGCGAGCAGCACGAGGAGGCCGAGCGGCTGCGCGACCCGACCCACGTGCGCAACTACACCGAGGA
>DASXQY010000208.1:0-10546 GCA_036506915.1 Gaiellaceae bacterium
GGCGATGGCGGTGGTGCTCCGCTCGCTCGGCGCCGGGACCGTGCGCGCCGCCGCGGCGCTCGGGTTCGCGGCGCTGGCACCGCTCGTTCTGGGCTCGATCGTGCTCTACCGGTACGACCTCTGGCCCGCGGCGCTCGCCGCGGCCGGGCTCGCCGGGGTGCTGGCCGGGAGGCAGCGCGTTGGCTTCGTCGCCCTCGGCCTGGGGTTCGCGGTGAAGGTCTTCCCGGCGCTGCTGGTGCCGCCGGCGCTGGCCTACGTCTGGCGCCGGCGCGGGCGGCGCGAGGCGCTCCTCTGCCTCGCGTCCGCAACCGCGGTCGCGACCGCGGTCATCGTGCCGTTTCTCGCGCTCGCCCCCCACGGCGTCTGGGACAGCGTCGAGCGCCAGGCGTCCCGGCCGCTCCAGATCGAGAGCCTCGGCTCGGCGGCGCTCGTGATGGCGCACCAGTTCGGGGGGCTCGGTCGTCTGGCCGTCGTCTCGAGCCACGGCTCGCAGAACCTCGCCGGGTCCCGCGCCGACGCCGTCGGCCAGATCGAGAGCGCGCTGCTCGTCGTCGCACTGCTCGGCATCTGGGCCGCGGCCGTGCTCGGCCCGGCGCGCCCGGAGCGGCTCGTCCGCTACGCCGCCGCATCCGTCACCGCGTTCGTCGCGTTCGGCAAGGTGCTCTCGCCGCAGTTCATGATCTGGCTGATCCCGCTGGTGCCGCTCGTCCGGGGCCGCCGCGGCCTCGCCGCCTCGGCCCTGCTCGGGCTCGCCCTCCTGCTGACCCAGCTCTGGTTCCCGTTCCGCTACTGGCGGCTCGTGTTCAGCCTCGACGCAGGGATCTGGTTCCTCGTCCTCGCCCGCGACCTCGTCCTGGTCGGGCTCCTCGCCGTGCTGGTCTGGCCTGCCTCTAAGGAACCGGAATCCGAACCGGCTCGCAGCTGAGGGCCCGGCCGCCCTCGTCGCACTCGACGACAACGCCCTCGATCCTGACGCCCCCGCTCGCCGGCTCGAACCGCACGGGCATCCCCGTCCGCATCCGATGGATCGCGAGCTCGGCCTTGACGCCGATCACCGAGTCGTGCGGGCCCGTCATGCCCGCGTCGGTGATCGCCGCCGTTCCTCCCGGCTGCACCCGCGCGTCGCTCGTCTGCACGTGCGTGTGCGTGCCGATCACGGCGGTCACCCGGCCGTCGAGGACGCGGGCCGCGGCGACCTTCTCGCTCGTCGCCTCGCCGTGGAAGTCGACGAGCACGACCCGCGCCAGGGACCGGGCCTCGTCCACGAGCGCGTCGAGCACCTCGAACGGGCCAACGGGGGTGTTCATGAAGAGCTGCCCCTGGACGTTCACGACCGCGACGGGCGTCCCGTCCGCCGCCGCCGCCACCGTGAGGCCCCGGCCGGGCGCGCCCGAGGCGAGGTTCGCGGGGCGCACGACCCGGTCCGAGCGGTCGAGGTAGGGGCCGATCTCGCGACGCCGCCACACATGGTTGCCGAGCGTGAGGACGTCCGCTCCGGCGGCGAGGAGCCGGTCGGCCAGCCGTGGTGTGACGCCCGCCCCGTCGGCCGCGTTCTCGGCGTTGACGACACAGAATCCCGCGCCGAGCTCCTCCTTCAGCCCGGCCAGCCGCTCCTCGACCGCCGCCCGCCCCGCGGTCCCGAATACGTCAGCGATAAAGAGAATCTTCACGGTTCCCGAGCGAAGCGAAGGGACAAGCTAGTCCGCGGAAAATGCAAAGCATTTTTCGCGGCTAAGGCAAGCTCAGCGTGGCGGCCTGGTGCACTTCGATCGCCACGTGGTTGCCCGCGTCCTGGGTGTAGCGGGCGAGCGCCTGGCGCTCGACGGCGGTGAAGTCGACGATGGTGCCCAGCTTCGACGTCGTGGCGAAGACTGACGAGCCGACGGTCAGGCTCGGGTCGAGGCGCAGGTGCGTGAGCGAGACCACGAGCGACGGAACGGCGCTCGGCTGGACGTCGATGCGCGCGCCGTAGCGCTTCCCATCGAGGATGTAGGGGGTGATCCCGACGATCGTCCCGTCGACGGGCGAGTAGACGTCGGTTCCGGGCGCGGCGCCGACGTCGAGCGAAGCGGTCGCCGGCCCTTCGGCCCCGCCGAGGGCGTAGTAGCGGAGGCCGCTGCCGCTCCCGCCGAAGAGGCTGCGCGCAACGCGTGTGAAGAGCCCCTGGTTGGCTTGCCGTCCGACCGGGTCGAGCGGGAGAGCGCCGTCGCTCGTCGCGTGGTAGCCGATCGCGGTCACGCGGCTCTCCGGGACCGGCAGCTGGAGCCGGAGCGAGCCCTGGAGCGCGACCACCTGCGGGCGAGGCGGTGCGGCGGGAAGCAGGCGCGTTGCCGGCGCCGGTGCCGTGGTCCGGACCGGGGGCGAGCCGCCCGACCCGAATGCGGTCAGGAGCAGCGTGATCAGGGCGACAGCGGCGAGCACAATCAGGCTCGCCAATCGCCTCCTCCGGCGGGCAGCGACCGTCTCAGCCCGCCGTCGCCGCACTGCGAGCGCATGCGCAGAGGCGCGTGGCATCGGCGGCACGCTAACGGAGCCCGCCCCGGCCTGCAACGGGTCACCCGACGGGCGGGGACGAGGCTGGAGAGCGAGGGTCCCTTCGAGCTCGAAGTCCCAGTCCCAGGGCGGCGGGCGCAGGGCGCGGGTGCGGTCGATCGGTACGACCTGCGCGCTACGATGGCGGGCATGGCCGGGCCTCCCGCCGGGGCCGCGAGGATCGAGATCCCGCGCTGGATTCAGCTCGTCGGCCTCCCAGTGCTGCTGTTGCTGGTGTGGGTCGTCGCTGGCGCGGTCCGTCACGTGGTCTTCCTCTTCCTGGTCGCCGGGCTGATCGCGTTTCTGCTGAACCCGCTCGTGCGCGGCCTGGCCCGCCTCCGGATCCCTCGCGGGTTCGGCGTCGCGTTCGTGTACCTGGGCTTCGCCGCCATCGTACTTGCCCTCGGCGCCGCGCTCGGGACGGTCGTCGTCGACCAGACCAAGTCGGGCGCGACCCGGGTGAACGACTACTTTACGGTCGAGCACGGACGCGCTCACCAGACCCACGCCGACCGCGACGTCGACCGGTTCCAGCACTGGCTGAACACGCACAGGCTCGGCGGGATCAAGATCCGCAAACAGGGCCACGACTTCGTCGACCAGGTCCAGAAGAAGGACATCTCCAAGTACACCGGCGAGGTGATCGACTTCGTCGAGGGGGCCGCGATCGGCACGATCAAGTTCCTCTTCAGCCTGGTCCTGGTGATCGTGGTCTCGATCTACATGCTGCTCGACATGCCGAGGTTGGCGAGGGCGGTCGACCGGCGCTTCCCGCCGCATCCCACCTCGCCCCCGCTGCTCACCAGGATCGAGCGCTCGCTCGCGAGCTACGTGCGCGGGCAGGTCCTGTTATCGCTGATCATCGGCACGAGCGCGGGGATGGGCCTGTGGCTGCTCGGCACCCTCGGGTGGGCGCCAGGCGCGGACCGGTACGCCGTCCTCTTCGGCGCCTGGGTCGCGATCACCGAGCTGATTCCCTACCTCGGGCCGTGGCTCGGCGCGGTGCCGCCGTTCCTCTACGAGCTGGTCGTGCACCCGGTCTCGGCGATCTGGGTCGCCCTCCTCTTTCTCGGGATCCACCAGATCGAGGGCCACATCGTCGTTCCGAACGTGATGGGAAGCGCGTTGCGTTTGCACCCCCTGCTCGTCATCTTCGGGCTGCTGGCGGGCGGTGAGATCTACGGCCTGCCCGGCGCCCTGGTCGCGCTGCCGCTGCTGGCGGCGGGGCGTGCGATCTGGGAGTTCTTCGGCGAGCGGGTGACCCTTCAGCCGTGGGAGGAGCGCGCCGGAGTGCCGGTCGAGGTGGAGGTCGAAGAGACCCGCCCGGTCGCCCCGGTGCCGCCGGCCGACCCGCCGGCGGCCGCCAGCCAGTGAGCCCTCTCACACCGCTCCTCGCCGCCCGCGGGGCGGGCCGCAGGTTCGGCCAGCGCATGGCGCTCGAGCCGGTGGAAGTCGAGGTCTGGGACGGCGAGGCGCTCGCGCTCGTCGGGCCGAACGGGGCGGGCAAGTCCACGCTCCTGGCGCTGCTCGCAGGGGCGCTCGAGCCGAGCGTGGGCGGAGTGGAGCGGCGCAAGGGGATCCGCGTCGGCTGGGCGCCGCAGCGCCCGGCCCAGTACGGGCGGCTCTCGGCGCGCGAGAACCTTGAGCTGTTCGCGAGGCTGGAGGGCGAGGCCGATCCCGAGCAGGCGGCAGCCCGGCTCCTCGAGGCGTTCGACCTGCCCGGCGAGGCATCGCCGAGCGGCAACCTCTCGGTCGGCAACCGCCAGCGGCTCAACCTCGCGATCTCGCTCCTCGGCGATCCGGAGGTTCTCCTGCTCGACGAGCCCACGGCCGCGCTCGACCCGCAGCAACGCCGGCGTCTCTGGGACCGCTGCGCCGTGCTGCGCGAGGCCGGCGGTGCAGTCGTGTTCGCGACGCAGAACCTGGACGAGATCGAGCGGAACGCCGAGCGGGTCGCTGCCCTGCGCGAGGGCCGCCTCGTCTTCACCGGCACCGTTGACGAGTACGACCGCTCGGAAACCGACACTCTCTTTGCATGAGCCGCATCGCGCTGCTGCTCCGGAAGGACGCACTCGTGCTGTGGCGCTCGCCGTTCCTGCTGGGGATCCTGCTCGCGTACCCGGCAGCGATCGCGGTTCTCGTCGGCCTCGTCGCGAGCTACGCGAGCTCCAAGCCGCGCGTTGCCCTCGTCGACGAGGACGGGCTCCCGCCGACCGTGGAGATCGCGGGCAAGCGCTTCCACGTCGACCGGACGATCGACCAGGTGAGCAAGAACGTGAAGCTCGTCCGGCTCTCACCGGAGGCGGCCGACCACCAGCTGCGCACAGGGAAGGTGGTCGCCGTCGTGACCGTCCCGCCGGGCTTCATCGCGACGCTCAAGGGGATGGTGCAGAGCCCGCGGCTCGAGGTGGAGCTCTCACGCGGGACGATCTCCTCGCGGGTCGACCAGCAGGTGCAGGCGCTCGTGTACTCGCTCAACCGCCAGCTCCAGCGCGCCTACATCGGCAACAACCTCCGGTACGTGACGCTGATCCTGCACGGCGGAAACGGGAGCTTCCTCGGCCGCCCCTTCAACGTCCTCGGGCTCGAGCGGGCCGAGAAGGTGCTCCAGGGGATGCCGCGGAGCCCCGACGTCGAGCAGCTCCAGGGGTTCATCCACGACGCGCGCCTCGCCCTCGCCAACACCGGCGCCGCCCTGCGCGCGACGGCGCATCCGATCGAGTACGTCCGCGCGCCCACGCGCGGCCGGACGTGGGTGCTCTCGGCCGAGGTGCAGGCGTACGCGCTCGGGCTGACGATCACGTTCCTCGCCCTGATGCTCGCGGCGGGGTCGCTCGCGGCCGAGCGTGACGAGAACGTGATCGGCCGCCTCGCCCGGGGGCTGGTCGGGCTGGGCCATCTCGTCTGGGCGAAGGTCGCGCTGGCGGCGGGCGTCGCCCTCGTCCTGGGGGTGGCGATCGCGCTCGCCTTCGGAGTGATCATCGAGATCGGCGGGGTGACCGGCGGCGAGCCGTGGCATCGGCTGCCCCTGCTCGTGGTCGGGCTGCTGCTGGCCGGCGGGGCGCTCGGCGCGCTCGGCGCGCTGCTCGGCGCGCTGGCGCGCGAGGCCCGTTCCGCCTCGCTCGTCGCGGTGCTCGTCGTCCTCCCGATCGTCTTCCTGGGACTGATCCCGTCGGAGGTCGTGCCGCCTGCCGGCTGGGTGAGCGCCGGGCTTCCCTTCGCGCACGCCGTCAGCTTCTTCAGCTCGGCCCTGTACGACCTGAGCCCGTGGGGCGAGGTCCTCCGGCAGGGGCTCTGGCTCGTCGGGCTCGGACTGGTCTTCGTCGGGCTCGCCCGCCTCGCAGCGCGTAGATTGTTGGCATGAACGCGTTCCCCACGACGCGTCTGCGGCGACTTCGCCGGAGCGACAGGCTGCGCGCGCTCGTCCGCGAGACGCGCCTCGATCTCGACGATTTCATCCTGCCGCTGTTCGTCGGCCCGGCGACCGAGCCGAACGCCGACCTCCCCGCCCTCGGGCGGCACTCGGTCGAGGACCTCGTCGCCGAGGCGGAGCAGGTCTCACGGCTCGGCGTCCGGGCCGTCCTCCTCTTCGGAATCCCGGAGGAGAAGGACGCCGAGGGCTCGGGCGCCTGGGACGAGGACGGGATCGTCCAGCGCGCGCTGCGAGCTCTGCACGAGGCCGCTCCGGGGCTGGTGCTGCTGACCGACGTCTGCCTCTGCGAGTACACCTCGCACGGCCACTGCGGCGTGCTCGAGGGCGACGAGGTGGACAACGACGCGACGCTGGAGTTGCTCGCCCGCACGGCCGTCAGCCACGTCGAGGCCGGCGCCGACGCCGTCTGCCCCAGCGACATGATGGACGGCCGGGTCGGCGCGATCCGCACCGCGCTGGACGAGGCCGACCGCTCCGAGACGCCGATCGTCTCCTACGCGGCCAAGTACGCCTCGGCCTTCTACGGTCCCTTCCGAGAGGCCGCTCAGTCAGCGCCAGCGTTCGGCGACCGGCGCGGCTACCAGATAGACCCGGCGAACGTGCGGGAGGCGTTGCGTGAGTGCGAGCAGGACGTTCGCGAGGGCGCCGACGTGCTGATCGTCAAGCCCGCGCTCCCGAACCTGGACGTGATTCGCGCCGTCCGCGAGCGCTTCGACCTGCCGGTCGGCGCCTACAACGTCTCCGGCGAGTACGCGATGCTGAAGGCGGCGGGGGCGCGCGGCTGGCTCGACGAACGGCAGGCCGCGCTCGAGTCGCTCACGGCGATCGTCCGCGCCGGGGCCGACCTCGTCGTCTCCTACTGGACGAAGGAGCTCGCGACCTGGTTGTAGCGACCGATCTGTGGGAGACGATCGCCGACGAGGCGGCCCGGGAGAGCCGCCTCTGGGCAGAGGCGCTCCTTCCCAAGCTCGAGCGAGAGCTCGACGCGGTCTTCTCCCCGCTCGCCGAAGAGCCCTACGGGCTCGGCCTGGAGACGATCTACGAGGGCTATCTGCTCCACTACGGCCGCCCGCGGCTGTTCGCCCCGGCCGACGACGACACCGCGCTCCTCCTCGGCGACTACCTCTACGCGCACGGCCTCGTGCGGATCGCCGAGATCGGCCCGGTCGAGGCCGTCGCCGACCTGGCGGCGCTGATCTCGCGCTGCGCCCAGCTGCGCGCGGACGGCCTGCCCGGCGACGGAGAGGCCTGGGCGGCGACCGCGGCGACCCTCGGCGGCACCGAGCCCGCCGCCGGGCCCCAGGCGGTTGCGCGTGCGGTGGCGTCCCACGGCAGGCGAGTCGGGTAGAGTCGCGCGCGGCGATGGCGCTCGGCACGCTGCTCCCACTCGCGAAGACCGCCGCCGAAGAGGGCAAGGAAGTCATCGAGGCGATGCTCGTGGTCGGCCTGATCTTCGTGAGCGTGATCGCCCTGGGCCAGCTCAGCCGCTGGTTGCGCCACCGCCGCCACTAGGCGCCGAGCCCCTTCTGTCGGATCATTGGCCCATGCGCGAGCTGCCGCGCGGCACGGTCACCTTCCTCTTCACCGACATCGAGGGCTCGACGCGACTGCTGCAAGAGCTGGGGGACGGCTACGCCGACGCGCTCGCCGAGCACCGTCGCCTGCTGCGGGAGTCATTTGAGCGACACGGCGGTGTCGAGGTCGACACCCAGGGCGACGCATTCTTCATCGCGTTTGCCGAAGCGGCAAAAGCAGTCTCAGCGGCTGCGGAAGGACAGGACGTGCTCGAGGTCGGGCCGGTCCGGGTGCGCATCGGGATCCACACCGGAGAGCCGGCTGTAACAGACGAGGGCTACGTCGGTCTCGACGTCCATCGCGCCGCGCGGATCTGTGCGGCGGCTCACGGCGGGCAGATCGTCCTCTCCGAGAGCACCGAGGCTCTGCTGGGCGACGGTTTCCCACTCCAGGATCTCGGTGTCCACCGGCTCAAGGACTTGCGCGAGGCGGCGAAGCTCTTCCAGGTCGGCGCGGGCGAGTTCCCGCCGCTTCGCTCGCTGAACGCCACGAACCTGCCGACCCAGCCGACGGCGCTTGTGGGCCGCGAGCGCGAGCTCGCCGAAGTACTCGAGCTCCTCCGCTCTGCCCGTCTGGTGACGCTCACCGGCGCGGGTGGCTCGGGCAAGACGCGGCTCGCGCTGCAAGCGGCCGCCGAGCTCGTCGGTGAGTTCAAGGACGGCGTCTTCTGGGTCTCGCTCGCCGCGCTGAGCGACCCCGAGCTCGTGCTCCCGACGGTCGCTGCGACTGTCGGTGCGAAGAATGATCTCGCCGATCACGTCGACGAGAAGCGGATGCTGCTCCTGCTCGACAACCTCGAGCAGATCCTCGGCTGCGCCCCCGCCCTGGGCGGGCTGCTTCGCTCCTGCCCGAACCTGAACCTGCTCGTTACGAGCCGGGCGCCGCTCCGGATGGGCGGCGAGCAGGAGTACGAGATGCCGCCGCTTCCGGAGGCCGAGGCGGTCGAGCTCTTCACCCAGCGCGCCCGCCAGGTGAGGAGCGATTTCGAGCCGGACGAGCACGTCGCCGAGATCTGCCGCCGGCTGGACGGCCTGCCGCTCGCGCTCGAGCTGGCGGCGGCGCGGGTCAAGCTCCTGTCACCGGAGCAGATCCTCGAGCGGTTCGGTCCCAGCCTGGACCTCCTGACCACCGGCGCACGTGATCTACCGGAGCGTCAGCGCACCTTGCGTGCGACGATCGAATGGAGCTACGAGCTGCTGGCGGCGGCGGAGAAACGTCTCTTCGCGAGCCTCGCGGTCTTCGCCGGCAGCTTCGATCTCGAAGGTGCCGAGGAGGTCTGCGGGGCAACTCTCGACTCGCTCTCATCATTGATCGACCAGAGCTTGCTTCGCCGCACGGCCGAAGGCCGCTTCTTCATGCTCGAGACGATCCGCGAGTTCGCGGGGGAGCAACTCGAGGAGCGTCCGGACGCCGAGGAGTTGCGGGGACGTCACGCCGACCGCCTCCTACGGAGCGCGGAGGCGGCAGGCGGATCCTTCTGGCACACGGACGATCCCGTCCTACTCGCCGGTCTGGCCCTGGAAGAGGACAACCTTCGGGCGGCTCTCGGTTGGGCGCTCGAGGTGGATCCGCCGCTGGCAGCTCGGCTGGCCGCCAACTTAACGCGCTACTGGTTCGTACACGGTGCTCACCGGGAGGGGGCACTCTGGTGTGACGCCGCGGTCGCCAAGGTCGCGGATGCTGCAGCAGACGTTCGTGCGCCAGTCTTGATCGGGGCCAGCGAGTTCGCGCGTTTCCGACACGACTATCCGCGAGCGATCGCTCTGAAGGAAGAAGCAATCAGGTTGCTACGCGAGATCGGTGACGAGTCTCGGCTCGCGGCCACGATGAAGGACCTCGGCGAGATCGCCATCATGCAGGGCGAGTGGGGGCGCGCAGAACAGCTGATCGACGAGAGCCTCGCGATCCGACGCAGGCTTGGAAGTTCAGGCGGAATCGCACACTCGCTCCACGGCCAAGGCGAGCTCGCGCTCGCAAGAGAGGATTGGACTCGTGCACGATCGGCGCTCACGGAGGCGCTGGAACTCTTCCGCGCGGCGGGCGACGAATGGGAAGTCGGCGTGGTCACCCACAGCCTCGCCGAGCGCGAGCGTCGGTCAGGCGAGCCGGACCGTGCCGCAGCCGTCTATGTCGAGGCAATTGGAATCGGAATCCGGTTGGACGCGCCGCAGCTCGTTGCCGAATGCCTCGAAGGATTGGCCGGAGTGGCCGCTCAGCGGCACGACTGGTCGGGGGCCGCGCGTCTGGCCGGTGCCGCAGAAGAGATGCTCAAGCAAGCGGGCGCGATGATCGCGTACCCATCGGAGCACGACAAGCTGGTCGCCGCTCTTCGGACAGCCCTTTCGAGAGACGAGCTCGAGTCGACCTGGAGCTCTGGTCGCGCGATGACGACGGAGAATGCCGTCGAGTACGCTAAACGGGCGGCGCGACGGTCTGCTTCTCCGTCTTCTCCTTAGACTGAGCGCCGATGGCGCCTCCCGCGGACCTTCGCTCCTGGATCGCAATGCTCGAGCGCGAGGGCGAGCTCGTTCGCGTGTCGGCCGAGGTCGACCCGCACCTCGAGATCACCGAGATCACCGACCGCGTGGTCAAGGCAGGCGGGCCCGCGCTCCTGTTCGAGAACGTCGCCGGATCCGCGCACCCACTCCTGATCAACCAGTTCGGGACCGAGCGGCGGATGTGCCTCGCCTTCGACGCCCAGAGCCTCGACGAAGTGGGCCGCAGGCTCGGCGAGGTGCTCGAGATGCAGCCGCCGCAGGGGCTTGTGGAGAAGGTCAAGGGGCTGCACAAGCTCAAGTCGATCGCGGACTCGCAGCCGAAGCGGGTCCGAAGCGGCGCCTGCCAGGAGATCGTGCTCGAAGGCGCCGAGGTTGATCTCGGCGCGCTGCCGATCCAGCACTGCTGGCCGGAGGACGCCGCGCCGTTCATCACGCTCCCGGCGGTGATCACGAAGGACCCGCGCACCGGCGGGCGCAACGTCGGCATGTACCGGATGCAGAAGCTGGA
>DASXQY010000209.1:0-1696 GCA_036506915.1 Gaiellaceae bacterium
CCGGCTGGATGCTTGAGGCGCTGTTGCTGGACTGGTACCGGGAACACGCCCGTGACCTGCCCTGGCGGCGAACGCACGATCCGTACGCGATCCTCGTCTCCGAGGTGATGCTCCAGCAGACGCAGGTCGAGCGCGTCGTTCCGCGCTATGTCGCCTGGCTCGAACGCTGGCCGACGGTCGCAGCGCTGGCGGCCGCTCCCGCCGCCGCGGTCATCCGCGAGTGGCAGGGGCTCGGCTATAACCGCCGTGCCTTGAGTCTCCATCGTGCGGCTCAGCGAGTCACGGCCCAGGGCTGGCCGAACGACCTCACGGAGCTTCCAGGGGTCGGCCGCTATACCGCGGACGCCGTGGCGCGCTTCGCCTTCGATTCGGCGGTGCTCCCGGTGGACACCAACGTCCGCCGGGTGCAGGAGCGCACCGGCGCGAGCTTCTCGGCAGCCTCCGCGCACGCGCTCATGGATCTGGGAGCCACCGTCTGCCTCGCACGCGTTCCGCGCTGCGGAATCTGCCCGCTGGCGGCACGGTGCCCCTCGCGCGGGCGTCGCTACGAGCCGCTTCGGCGGCAGAGCCGCTTCGAAGGCTCGTTCAGGCAGCGGCGCGCTCATGCGCTTCGACTCGTCACCGTGAAGCCGCAGGCACTCGCCGAGCTCGACGCGCCCGCAGTCGAGGCGCTAGCCCGCGACGGCCTCGTCCGCGTCGCTGACGGGCTCGTCCGCCTGCCCTGATGTCACCGTGGCCGAATTAAGCGGGGCTTAACGGCCTTGTAAGGAACGCGAAAGAAACGCCGGGCAGGCTGGTCGCGTCCAGCGACAAGGAGGGAAGGATGCACAGGAAGCTTCTCCTCGGGCTCGGTATTGCCGCCCTCGCCGTAGGTCCCGGCGCGGCTGCGGCCCACGCCGACTTCGTCTGCCCGGTTCTGAAGGTGCCGGCCCAGGCCGCCGAAAACAGCCCGAAGATCGGGCCGCTTCCGACCGAGGGAGAGTACACGATCGGCGGGCCCACGCTCAGCGTGCCTGACGGGGCGACGAACCTCGACGGGGCCGGCTCTCCCGCCGACCACGCCTCGCCCGGCGACTCTGGGTACACCCCGATCTGGAACACCCCGTAGTGGTTCAATGAATACATGACCACCGTGCTCGTCGTCGACGACGAGCCCATCGTGCGCGAGGTCGTCGTCAGCTACCTCCAGCGGGAGGGATACCGCACACTGGAGGCCGCAGACGGCGACCGCGCCCGCGAGCTGCTCGAGGCGGAGTCGCCCGGCCTCGTCGTACTCGATGTCATGCTCCCCGGCACCGACGGCCTCGAACTCTGCCGCTGGATCCGGGCCCGCTCGGAGCTCCCGGTCATCATGCTGACGGCTCGCGGTGAAGAGGCCGATCGAATCGTCGGCCTCGAGCTCGGAGCGGACGACTACGTCACGAAGCCGTTCTCCCCACGCGAGTTGGCTGCGCGCGTCCGCACGGTGCTACGCCGTACCAACTCCGACGGCTCGGAGACGGAACGGCTCTCCTTTGACGAGCTCTCGATCGATGCGCGGACGCGCGAAGTGACCAAGAGCGGCGTGGAGCTCAGTCTGACCGCGAAGGAGTTCGACCTGCTCTGGTTCCTCGCTCGCCACCCGCGCCACGTGTTCTCGCGGGACCAGCTGATGGACCGCGTTTGGGGCTACGAGGCGGTCCTCGATACCGGAACC
>DASXQY010000210.1:0-23608 GCA_036506915.1 Gaiellaceae bacterium
CGCAAGGAAGTCGAACGACTCCTTGCCGCCCATCATCCCCGATTCGGCCTGGACGCCGACCGCTTCGATCCCGCAGCGCTCGAAGATCCGCTCATATGCGCCGCGGTGCAGCTCGAAGCTCCGTGCGAGACCCTCCTCGTCGCGGTCGAACGAGTAGGAGTCCTTCATGATGAACTCCCGCATGCGCAGCAGCCCGCCGCGCGGACGGAGCTCGTCCCGCTCCTTGATCGAGAAGTGGTAGAGGATCTGCGGCAGCTGCTTGTAGCTCTGGATCTCCCGCGCGTGCCAGGTGACCGTCTCCTCGTGCGTCATCGGGAGGACGAACTCCTTCCCCGCGCGGTCCTGGAGCTTGAAGACCTCCGGGATCGAGTAGCGACCCGAGCGCTGCCAGAGTTCAGCGGGCGTGAGCACGGGCATCAGCATCTCCTGCCCGCCGATCGCATTCATCTCCTCCCGCACGATCTGGACGACCTTGCGGTGCACTCGCCACCCGAGGGGGAGGTACGTCCAGACGCCGGCGCTCACCTGCCGGATGAAGCCGCCGCGCACGAGCAGCTTGTGGCTCGCGGCCTCGGCCTCGGCGGGGTCGTCGCGTAGGGTCGGGAGGAAGAGCTGTGAAGCCCGGGCGATCATCGTTGCCCGCGCAGGCTACTCCAGCGGGATAAGCGATGCTCCGGCCACCGAGGCATCGCTTGCGATGCCGGTGAAGAGGCCGCGCGGTTCATCCGCGCGGCCGTTAAACCCGCTCACTCGGAGACTCACCAAGAGGAATCAACGAGGCCTCCGCCATGGCGAGCGCGGCCGGCTTGGCCATCTTGAGGCGCTTGGGGCGGTGCATCCCGTCGGCGATCCACTCGTCGATCTCGTGGAAGAGCTCGTCCACGAGGATGTCGGAGGAGACCTTCTTGAGCACCCGGCCATGCGCGTAGACGAAGCCGACGTCGCGCCCGCCGGCGATCCCGAAGTCGGCGTCGCCCGCCTCGCCGGGCCCGTTCACCGCACAGCCCAGCACGGCCACCTCGAAGTGCTGCGGGTAGGCGCGGAGCCGCTCCTCGACCACTTCGGCCAGCGTCTGGACGCCCACGTTGTCGCGCCCGCAGCTCGGACAGGCGATCATGATCGGCCCTCGCTCGCGGAGGCCGAGCGCCTTCAGGATCTCGAAGCCGGCCCGCACCTCTTCCACCGGGTCGGCCGTGAGCGAGACGCGAATCGTGTCCCCGATCCCGTCCACGAGCAACGCGCCCATCCCGACCGCGCTCTTGATCGAGCCCGAGTAGGGCGTTCCCGCCTCGGTGACGCCCAGGTGGAGCGGGTAGGGCACCTTCGCGGCGAGCATCCGGTAGGCGCGGATCATCGTGGGCACGTGGCTGGACTTGACCGAGATCTTGAAGTCGCGGAAGCCGAGGCTCTCCAGCAGGCGCACCTCCTCGAGGGCGGCCTCGACGAGCGCCTCCGCCTGATCCTTCTGCGCCAGGTCGGCCAGGTGCTTCGGAAGCGAGCCGGAGTTGGCGCCGATCCGCATCGGGATCCCGGCCTTCTGGGCCGCCCGCACGACCTCCGCGACCTTGTCGGAGCCGCCGATGTTGCCCGGGTTGATCCGGACCGCGGCCACCCCGCCCTCGATCGCGCGCAGGGCGAGGCTCGCGTTGAAGTGGATGTCTGCGATCACCGGGATCGGCGAGAGCCGGACGATCTTCGGCAGCGCGTCGGCGTCCTCGATCTTCGGGACGGCGACCCGGACGACCTCGCAGCCGCCCGACACCAGCGAGGCGATCTGCGCCGTCGTCGCCTCGACGTCGTGCGTCTTCGTGAGCGTCATCGACTGCACGACGACGGGCGCGCCGCCGCCGATCGCCACGTTGCCTACGCGGATCTGGCGCTCGCTCGCCACGGAGGTGAGTCTAGCCCCCGCCGATGTTTCCGATGTCGTTCGAAAGCCCCACGAAGAAGAGCAGCAAGACGAGGGCGATCCCGACCGCCGAGACGCGCTCGTAGACCGCCCGGCCGACCGCCTGCCCGCGCACGCCCTCGATGATCGAGAACGCGATGTGGCCTCCGTCGAGGGGCAGCAGCGGCAGCAGGTTGAGGAGCGCCAGGGAGAGGCTGATCAGGGCGAGCACCTGGAGGTACTCGCGGACGCCAACGGCCACCGCCTTGCTCGACTCGCGCACGATCCCGACGGGCGAGGAGACCTCCTTGTGCCCGGAGCCGCTGGCGATGTGGCCGATCCAGGTGCCCATTGCCTTGGTCACGAACCACGTGTCTTTCCCGGCGAGCCCGATCGCGGTGATCGGGTCGTAGCGCTTGTAGCGGATCGCCGACGGACGGAAGCCCAGCGTGTAGACGCCTTCGGTCTTCTGGGGCCTGGCCGGCGGAAGCTCGACGTAGCTGTCCTTCCTCTTCACCGAGACGACGAGCGGCTTTCCCCCGCTGCCGCGGATCGCCTTGCGAAGGTCGTCGAAGGTGTACATGGGCACGCGGTTGATCCCGACGATCTTGTCTCCGGGGTGAAGGCCGGCGCGCGCGGCGGGTGTCCCGGCCTCCACCTTCGAGACGATTCGGGAGGCGTCGCTCGGGATGCCGATCATGTAGACCGTGGCGAGGAGCGCAATCGCGAAGACGAGGTTCGTCCCGGGCCCCGCGGCGATCACCACGAGGCGTTTCCAGGTTCGCTGGCGCCAGTAGGCGTCGGAGCCGAGGGCGTCGACGAGCTCGTTCAGCCCGCGCTGGGCCGACCGGCGCGCGTTTGCCGAGAGGTCTGCCTCGTCGACCACCCGCTCCAGCTCCGGCAGGGCGCCGCGGGCCTGATCGAAGTCGCCCTGCGCCACGAGGCGCTTGACCCGCTCGACCGGGGCCAGCAGGCGCGGCGACTCGTACAGCGCCGGCCCGAAGTGCACGTCCAGGTCGGACGGCGCCGGCCGGTGCATCCCCGGGATCTTGACGTAGCCGCCGAGCGGGACCGCCCCCAGGCCGTACTCGATTCCCTTGCGGGTCGTCTTCAAGAGCGCCGGCGGGAAGCCGACGTAGAACTTGCGTGGGCTCATCCCGACCGCGCGGGCCGCGAAGAAGTGGCCGGCCTCGTGGATCAAGATCAGGAAGGCGAGCCCGGCGATGGAGACGAACACACTCATCCGACAGGGAGTCCTCTCTCCGCAAGCCCTCGTGCGGCACGATCGGCCTCGACGAGGTCTGCCAGATCACGGGCCGGCGAGCCGTCGATCTCCGCGAGCGTCTCCTCGACCGTCGCCGCGATTCCGAGGAACGGGAGCCGCCCGTCCAGGAACGCGGCCACCGCGACCTCGTTCGCTGCGTTGAACGCGCACGGGAACGTGCCGCCTTGCTCGCCTGCGCGGCGGGCGAGCGCGAGCAGCGGGAACGTCTCCACGTCCGGCGGCTGGAACTCGAGCACGAGCCCTTGCGAGAGGTCGAGGGCCGGAACCGGCGTCGCCGCGCGTTCGGGGTATGTGAGGGCGAAGGAGATCGGCACCCGCATGTCCGGGTTACCGAGGTGCGCGAGCGCGGCACCGTCCCTGAAACGCACGAGCGCGTGCACGACAGAGGTCGGCTGGAGCACGACCTCGATCCGCCCGTACTCCAGGCCGAAGAGAAAATGTGCCTCGATCAGCTCGAGGCCCTTGTTGGCGAGGGTCGCGGAGTCGACGGTGATCTTCGGCCCCATCCGCCAGGTCGGATGCGCGAGCGCCTCCTCCGGCGTCACGCCCTCGAGCTCGTCTCTCGTCCGCCCGCGGAAGGGCCCTCCCGACCCGGTCAGCACGAGCGAGTCGACCGTCTCGCCTGGGCGGCTTTCGAGGCACTGAAAGGCGGCGCTGTGTTCGCTGTCGACGGGAAGGAGCAACCCTCCGCCGCGCTCCCGCGCCGCGAGCGCGAGCTCGCCCGCCGCGACCAAGCTCTCCTTGTTCGCGAGCGCGAGCGTGACGCCGTGCTCGAGCGCCCAGAGCGTCGCGGGTAGGCCGGCGAAGCCGACGACGGCGTTGAGGACGACGTCCGGTTGCGCCCGTTCGAGCAGCTCGGTCAGGTCTCCTCCGACCTGCGTCAGCGGCGCGAGCCCGTCGATCGGCTGCGATCCGGACGCCGCGGCGGCGAGCTCCAGCCCGGGGCGGCTCTCGATGATCTCGATCGCCTGACGGCCGATCGAGCCGGTGGCCCCGAGCAGGGCGATGCGCTTCATGTCGTCGAAGTGTACGGTCGCCGATTCGGGTCGGATCACGTCAAGGCGAGGATCGTGTAGTAGGAGGCGACGGCGGCGAACAGGGGCGCGTCGAGCCGGTCGAGCATGCCGCCGTGGCCGAGGAGGAGGCGGCCGGAGTCCTTCACGTTCAGGTCCCGCTTCACCGCCGACTCGAACAGGTCGCCGAGCGGCGCGGTCACCGCGATCACCCCGCCGAGCACGAGCGAGCGCCACACGTCCAGGAAGTCGGACTGGTAGAGCGTGAAGAAGGGCACGAGCACCGCCGTCACCGTCCCGGCGATCAGCCCCTCCCACGTCTTCCCCGGCGAGATCACGGGCGCGAGCCTGTGCCGCCCGATCAGCCGGCCCACGAAGTACGCGATCGTGTCCGCCGCGAAGACCGCCAGGAGGACCGCGAAGACGGCGAGCCGGCCGTCGTCCGTCGGCCGGATCGCACGCAGCAGGATCACGTGCGCGAGCCCAAGACCGATCCAGGCCGCACCCAGTACCGTCGTCGCCACCGCGACCGTGAGGGACTGCTGAGTCTGCGAGACGCCCTTGAGCAGGAACGCGAGGGCAAGGGTGCTCAGGAAGCCGGCGGCCATCCACTCCGTCCCGCCGAGCCACGCCCCGAGAAGAGCGAGCACCGCGCCCGCGTAGCCGGCGAGCACGAGCGGGCGCAGCGGGCGAGCGATCGTGAAGAGCTCGTGGAGCGCGGCCACCGCCGCCAGGGCCGCCAGGGCGAAGAGCCAGCCGCCGCCGAGCCACACGAGGTAGAGGACGACCGGCAGCCCGACGACTGCGACGAGGATTCGCGAGACGAAAGGGCTCATCTGCCGCCGAAGCGGCGGCGTCGGCGGGCGTAGGCGGCGAGGGCGTGCTCGAGCTCCCGCCGGCCGAAGTCCGGCCAAAGCGTCTCGACGAAGACGAGCTCCGAGTAGGCGAGCTGCCAGAGCAAGAAGTTCGAGATCCGGAGCTCCCCGGAGGTGCGGATCAGCAGGTCCGGGTCGGGCAGCTCCGGCGCGTAGAGGTTCGACCGCAGGAGGTTCTCGTCGATCTCGGCCGGCTCGACTCCCGCCTCGACCAGCCGGCGCGCCGCCTCGACGAGCTCCGCGCGCCCGCCGTAGTCGAACGCGATCCAGAGGTTGAGCCGCTCGTTGCCCGCCGTCTCGTCCTCGAGGCGCGCCATCTGCTCCTGGAGCTCGGCCGGCGCCCGGTCACGGCGGCCGATGAAGCGGGTGCGCACGCCCTGGCGCGCGAGGTCCGGCAGCTCCCGCTCGATCGTCTCGCCGAAGATGTCCATCAGCGAGTCGACCTCCCCGGCCGGGCGCGACCAGTTCTCCGTCGAGAAGGCGTAGACGACGAGCGTCTCCACGCCGAGGTCGATCGCGCCCTCGACCGTCCGCCGCAGCGCCCGCGTGCCGGCGCGGTGTCCCGCCGCGACGGGAAGACCGCGCCGACGGGCCCAGCGGCCGTTTCCGTCCATGATGATCGCGATCGCCCGCGCGGCCTCGGGCAGCTCCGGGTCGGCGGCGAGGCGGACGCCGCGAAGGCCGCGAATCCGGGTCAGCAGGTTCATGGCCCCTCAGACTTCGAGAATCTCGGCCTCTTTCCGCTTCAGCAGCTCGTCGATCTTTTGCGTGTGCTCGTCGGTCAGCTTCTGGACGCGCTCCTCGGCCCGGTGCTCCTCGTCGCTGCCGACCTCGCCCTTGTCAACGAGCTCTTTGAGGTGGTGCATGACGTCGCGGCGGACGTTGCGGACGGCGACGCGCCCGTCCTCGGCCATCCCGCGCACGACCTTGACGAGCTCCTTGCGCCGCTCCTCGGTGAGCTGCGGGATCGGCAGGCGGATCAGCTTGCCGTCGTTCGACGGGGTGAGGCCGAGGTCGGACTCCTGGATCGCGCGCTCGATCGCCGAGACCGAGTTCGGATCGAACGGCTGGATCGTGAGCATGCGCGGCTCGGGCGCGTTGACCGTCGCAAGCTGCTTGAGCGGGGTCTTCTGGCCGTAGTAGTCGATCTGCACGCGGTCGAGCAGGGCCGGCGAAGCGCGCCCCGTCCGCAGGGTCGTGAACTCCGCCTGGGCGGCCTCGACGGACTTGTCCATCCGCCGGGTCGCGTCCTGGATCAGGTCATCGATCGCCATCGTGCCTCCGTCCGTCAGGGGGTCGAAACGATGGTGCCGACCCGTTCGCCCTGGACAACCTTACGGATGTTCCCGTCCACGAGCGCGAAGACGTAGATCGGCAGCTTGTTGTCCATGCAGAGCGAGAGCGCGGTCGTGTCCATCACCTTCAGGCCGCGCTCGATCGCCTGGAGGTGGGTGATCTCGGGGAGCAACTCCGCGTCGGGATCGAGCCGCGGGTCGCCGTCGAGGACGCCTGCGACCGCGTGCTTCGCCATCAGGATGGCCTCCGCGCCGATCTCGAGGGCCCGCAGAGCGGCGGCGGTGTCGGTCGTGAAGTACGGATTGCCGGTGCCGGCGGCGAAGATCACGATCCGCGCCTTCTCGAGGTGCCGGATCGCGCGGCGGCGGATGTACGGTTCGGCCACCTCGGCGGCCGCCAGCGCGGAAAGGACGCGCGTGTGGGCCCCGCGGCGCTCGAGCGCGTCCTGAAGGGCGAGCGCGTTCAGAAGGGTGGCGAGCATGCCGGCGTAGTCGGCGGTCGCCCGGTCCATCCCCTCGGCCGCGGCCTCCATCCCGCGGTAGATGTTTCCGGCCCCCACGACGATCGCGAGCTCCAGCCCGCTCCGGTGCACGTCCACGATCTCGTCCGCGATCGCTGCCATGCGTCTCGGGTCGAGGCCGTACTCGCGATCGCCCATCAGCGCCTCGCCCGAGAGCTTCAGCAGGACGCGGTGGAAGATCGGCGGCGCCTCCTCGGGCGAGGACGCGGTCTCCTCCGAGCTGATCGCCTCGGTCATGGGCCGTCCTTTGGCCCATGAGCCGGGGGAAGGGGTGTGAGGGAACCGGGAGGTTCCCCCACGTTGGACTGTAAGAAGGGGGCACGTGGGGGAAACATGGTTTCCCCCACGGGAGCGAGCCGGAGGCGAGCGACGGTCACTCCGCTAGCGCGTAGCGGACGAACTCGAGGACCTCGACGCCTTCCTCCTCGAGCGCCTTCGCCACGGTCTTGGAGGTGTCGTGGATCCAGGCCTGCTCGCCGAGCGCGACGCCGGAGAGGAACTCCTTGCGCAGGCGGCCCTCGACGATCTTGCCGCGGACCTCCTCCGGTTTCGAGAGCACGTCCGGCTGCTGCTCGTAGATCGCGCGCTCCGAGGCGATCTCCTCGTCGGGGACCTCCTCGACGGTGCGGAACCGCGGTGCGGCGAAGGAGATGTGCATGGCGAGCCGGCGGGCGGTGGCCGGGCCGCCGCCGCGCACCTTCACGAGGACGCCGATCTTGTTCGCTGGCGGATGGACGTACTCGGCCAGGAGCTCGCCGTCCGCTGACTCGAGCCTTGCGGCACCGCGAACCTCGACGTTTTCGCCGAGCCTGGCCACCAGCTCGACCCGCTGCCCCTCGAGCCCTGCGGCCACTTCCGGACCGCCGGACTCGACCGCCTCCAGCACGCGCTCGGCGAAGCCGAGGAACTCCTCGTTCTTCGAGACAGGCTCGGTCTCGCACCCGATCGCGACGATCGCGCCGACCGTGCCCGAGACGGTTGCCAGGACCTCGCCCTCGGTCGTCTGCCGCCCCGCCTTCTTGCCCGCCGCCGCAATTCCCTGCTCGCGCAGGAGCCGCTGTGCCGCTTCGACGTCTCCGCCGGTCTCTTCAAGCGCCCGCTTGGCCGCCATCATCCCGGCGCCCGTCCGGTCGCGGAGCTCCTTGACCAGGCTCGCGGAGATCTGGACCTGGCTCATTACACCTCCCCCTGGACTGCCTCGGTCACCGGGGCAGCCTCCGGCTCGGGCTCCTCGGTGGTCTCGGCCGGGCTCACCTGGTCGTACTCCGGGGCCTCGGCTGCCTCTTCGACCTGCGGCTCGGCCTCGCCTTCCGCCTCCTCAGCCGCGGGTTCCGCGAAGTCGGCCGGGGTGGCGTGGGCCTTGCCGGCGGCGATCCCGTCGGCGATCGCCCGGACGATCAGGCTGCACGAACGGATCGCGTCGTCGTTGCCCGGGATCACGTAGTCGGCCTCGTCCGGATCGCAGTTGGTGTCCACGAGCGCGATGATCGGCATCCCGAGCCGCCGCGCCTCGCGCACCGCGAGCTGCTCCTTGCGCAAGTCGATCACGAGGGCCGCATCCGGCTGCTTGCGCATGTCGGCGACGCCGCCGAGGTTCGCCTCGAGCTTCTCGAGCTCGCCTCGCATGGCGATCCGCTCCTTCGGCGGCAGCAGGTCGAGCTGGCCCTCGTCGCGCAGGCGGCGCAGCTCGTGCAGCCGCTCGATCCGCTCGGAGATCGTGCGCCAGTTCGTCAGCAGGCCGCCCAGCCAGCGATGGTTCACGTACGGCATCCCGACACGCTTCGCGTGCTCCTCGATCGCGTCCTGCGCCTGCTTCTTGGTGCCGACGAAGAGGATGGTGCCGCCGCGCTCGGCGATGTTGCGGGCGAACGCGTGGGCCTGCTCGATGAGCTCGAGCGTCTGCTGGAGGTCGATGATGTAGATGCCGCCGCGCTCGGTGAAGATGAAACGCTTCATCTTCGGGTTCCAGCGGCGGGTCTGATGGCCGAAGTGGACTCCGGCCTCCAAAAGCTCTCGCATGCTCACGACGGACACGGGCTGATCCTTTCTGTCGGTTCGTGGCGCTGCCGCCGGCGGGGGTTCGGGTGGAACCGGCGTTCCGTCCTTGCCGGCACCGCCACCCGCCCGGTCCGCCGGGTCGGGGTCAAAGCCGCGAAAGCTTAGCCGAGGGCTCACGTTCGGGCGTTGATCCGCCGATCACGAGGGTGGTGAGCACATACGACACCGCAGCCGCGCTCGACGAGCTCGCCTCGGAGATCGAGGCCGAGGCCTGGGAGCTGGCTCTCGCCGCAGTCGAGGAGGGGCTCGTCGACGATCAGATCCCCTCGCTCCAGCGGCTGGCCCGAGCCGGGCAGCTGGGTGACGTCCCGAGCTTCATCGTCGAGCTAGCGCGGGAGCTCGCCGACCCCCAGCCGGAGCGGCTCCGCCGGGGCAGCCCCCTCGCCGCCCAGGCCCGGGAGCACGCGCGCCAGCGCGAGGCCCTCGGATTCGCTCCGCGCGAGATCGTGACGGAGTTCCTGCTCCTCCGGCGGGTGTTGTGGCGCTTCGTCTCCGAGCGGGCACCCGAGCTCGATGCGGAGCAGGTGCTGCTGGTCGAGCGCCGGCTGAACGACACGATCGACCGCCTCGTCGCCGAGTGCGTGGTCGGCTACTTCGACCGGGCCACCTCCGAGCTTGCCCACGAGGCCCGGCACGACCAGCTCACCGGCCTCCTCCATCACCACGCCTTCGTCCGGGAGCTCGAGTTGGAGCTCGAGCGGGCGGCACGGTACGGACACGGCGTCACGCTCGTCTTCCTCGACCTCGATCGGTTCAAGGAGATCAACGACACGCTCGGGCATCCCGAGGGCGACCGGGTGCTCGAGCGAGTGGCTGTGACCCTCCGCGAGAGCCTGCGCAGCTCGGATCTCGCCGGCCGCATGGGTGGCGACGAGTTCGCGCTCTACCTCGTCGAGGCGGACGAGGAAAGCGGCCCCCGGCTGCTTGGCCGACTCCAGAACCGGCTCGACGAGCTGATCGCTGCGGGGCACCTCTCGCCCGCCTGCAGCTTCAGCGCCGGGCTCGCGCGCTTCCCGGACGAGGCCTCCGACGTGGACGGTCTCTTCCGCCTCGCGGACCGCCGGCTCTACGAAGCGAAGCCGCTCAACGCCGACTGAAGATCGTCCGGCAACGGCGATTCGGCTTCGACCGGCTCTCCGCCGACCGGGTGCGGAAAGGCGAGCCGCCAGGCGTGGAGAAACTGGCGCTTGAGCAGCGGGTCGGGCACGCCGTACACCGGGTCGCCCACGACCGGGAGGTCGATCGCCGCCAGGTGGACGCGAATCTGGTGTGTGCGACCCGTCTCCAGCCGGACGTCCAGGAGCGCGTGCCGCTCGAGCAGCCGCTCGACCTCGAAGTGCGTGACGGCCTCGCGCGGGCTGTCGGTGTCGAGCGACCGGCGGGTCGGGTCGCGGCGGTCACGGCCGATGGGC
The DNA here is from genome assembly GCA_036506915.1 of Gaiellaceae bacterium. Lineage (GTDB taxonomy): Bacteria > Actinomycetota > Thermoleophilia > Gaiellales > Gaiellaceae > AC-32. The sequence goes on from DASXQY010000210.1 coordinate 10,348, forward strand.
GCGTCGATCCGGCCGCGCCACGACCGGGGGCGGCCTCGGACGAGCGCCTTGTAGCGCCGCTCGAGCTCGCGGCGGCGCACCATTTCCTGGAGCCTCGTGTACGCCTCCTCGCTCCGGGCGACGACGAGCAGGCCCGAGGTGTCGCGGTCGAGCCTGTGGACGATCCCGGGCCGTTCGGGCTCGTCTCCGCCGGCAGCGCGGCCGACCAGGCCGTGCACGAGCGTCCCCGTCGCGTGGCCGGGGGCCGGGTGGACGACGATGCCGGCCGGCTTGTCGACGACGAGCAGGTGCTCGTCCGCCCAGGCGATCCGGAGCGGAAGCTCCTCCGGGTCGAGCCCTGTGACACCGGGGCTGATGCCCGTGAGATCGAGCGAGAGCTCTTCCCCGCCCGCGAGCCGGTGGCTCTTCGGCCGCGCGGCTCCGTCGACGAGCGCGGCGCCTTCTTCGAGCAGCCGCTCCGCCGCCGCACGCGAGCCGACCTCGGGCAGCGAGGCGAGGAAGCGGTCGAGCCGCTGGCCGGCGGCCTCCTTCGGAACGACCTGCTTCAGGTTCGACGAGGCCGTGGATCGCCAAGCACCAGCGCCGCGAACAAGATCGCGACCCCGATCACGATGAAGCTGTCGGCGAGGTTGAACGCGGGCCACCAGCCGAGGTCGAGGAAGTCGGTCACGTGCCCGAGCCGGATGCGGTCGATCAGGTTCGAGGTCGAGCCGCCGATCAGCAGGCCGAGGGCGACCGGCAGCACCGGATGACGGGCTCCCGACCGGGCGAAGAAGACGAGCATCCAGCCGACCGCGAGCGCCGTCAGCAGGGTGACGAGCGGCGTCGCGCTGGCGAAGAGGCCGAACGCGATTCCGGAGTTCTGGACGTGGTGGATCGAGAAAGGCCCGACAACGTGGAGCGACTCGTCGAGGTCGAGTTGGGAGGCGACGATCAGCTTCGTCAGCTGGTCGGCCGCGATCGCCGCCAGGACGACCGCCGTCAACCCGATCCACTGCGGTGCGCGGGCGGCGAGCGAGCGCTCGGCCGCCGAGACCGGCGTCAGCGCATCGGTGCTGGAGCCGACGCGGACGTCGAGCGTCCGCGATGCGGGCTCGCTCAACCCCGCTCCTCTCTGCGCTTGCAGTCGATGCACTGGGTCGTGTACGGCAGCGCCTCCAGCCGGTCCCGCCCGATCGGGCTCCCGCAGGTGCGACAGGTTCCGAACGTCCCCTCGTCGATTCGCTTCAGCGCTGCGTCAATGGCGGCCAGCACGCGCTCTTCGTTCTCCTCGAGCGTGTAGTCGATCTCACGGTCGAGCGTGACGGAGGCCGCCTCGCCCAGGTGGTTGTCGCTGGGGATCTCCTGCGTCTCGTCCTGGATCGAACCGGGGTTCTCCTCGTGTAGGAAAAGGATCGCCTCCTGGACGCGGCGGCGCTCCTCGAGCAGGCGCGTGCGGAATTGCTCGGTGTCGACCGCACTCATCCGAGCTCGGACTCCAGCCGTCGTTCGCTCTCGGCGCGGTCGAGCCCGTCCACCTGGACCACCTTCTCCCGTCCCGAGTGGCCGGAGACGAGCGAGACGGCCCGGCGCGGAAGGCCGACCCGCTCGGCCAGGAGCTTCAGCACGGCATCGTTCGCGCGGCCGTTCTCCGGCGGGGCGCTTACGCGCACTTTCCACGCGTCGCCGTGCCGGCCGACGAGCTCGGTCTTGCGGGCTCCCGGCGATACCCGGAGCCGCAGGCGCGTCGAAGGCTCTGGCATGAGCCAAGTATAGGTTCAGCCGTCAGGCGGCCTCGCGCTCAGTTTCCGTCCCGTTTCCGTCGCCTTCACCGGCTTGCGCCACCGCCTCGAGGGCGGCCTCGAGCAGCGCACGGACCCGCCGGGCCTCGGCCTGCAGGCGCTCCCGCTCGGCCGCTGCGGCACGCGCCACGGAGCGAGCCTCGGCGTGTGCTTCCTCCACCACCAGGTGCGCCTCGCGCTGGGCCTGGTCGCGAAGCTCGTGCGCGCTCTTCTCCGCGGTGACGAGGGTGGTGCGCAGGAGCGTCTCGAGGTCGCGGTGACGCGCGAGCTCCGACTGGAGGTGCTCGATCCGGTCCGCGTACTCGGCGCGCTCGCGCCAGACCTCCTCGAAGGACTCGGCGATCTCGTCCAGCAGCCGGTCGACGACTTGGCGGCGGTAGCCGAGCAGGCCGCGCCGGAACTCGATGTGATGAAGCTCGACAGGGGTGATGGTCATGTGGCCTCCTCTCAGGAGAAGCGGTCGAAAAGTGGATCGACGACCCACGTCTTCACCGCCAGTAGCGAGAAGATGGCCACGACCGGCGAGAGATCGAGCGGCCCGAGCGGTGGCAGGATCCGCCGGAAGAGCCTCAGGTACGGCTCGCAGACGTCCCGGAGGAAGTCCGCGATGCGCCGCACCCAGACGGAGTAGGGCAGCCGCACCCACGAGGTCAGCACGTACACGAAGATCAGCAGGACGTAGACCTCGATGAAGATGTCGACGAACTGCTTCGCGGCGGAGGCGGCGTCGGCGAGCACTGCAAGCGTGGCCATCAGACGCGAATTCGGCTCACGGAGCCGAACTCCTGGCCCGACAGCCTCTCAGGCCTGATTGAAGAAGCCGCGCTCGACGAGGCGGGCCCGCTCCTCTGCCGAGACCTCCACGTTTCGCGGCGTGAGCAGGAAGACCTTGTCGGCGACGCGCTGCATGCCGCCGTCGAGAGCGTAGGTGAGGCCGCTCGTGAAGTCGATCAGGCGCTTCGAGAGCTCCGGGTCGGCGCCCTGGAGGTTGAGGATCACCGGGTTCGCGTCCTTGAACTTGTCGGCGATCTGCTGGGCGTCGTTGAAGCTACGCGGAACGACGAGGTGCACCTGCACGGACGGGACGGCCCGCATCGGCATCGGCACCGGCTCGCCCCGACGGCCGCGCGGTCGCAGAACGGCGGTTCGAGCCGCGGCGGGCTCCGGTTCCGGATCGGTCCAGTCGTCGAAGTCCTGCTGTCGCCCGCGCGGGGTCAGCCGGCGAACATTGGGCCGCTCCTGGTAGGTGCGCTCGAGATCCTCCTCGGTCAGGTAGCCGTCCTCGTCCCACTCCTCGTCCTCTTCGGCGATCCCGAAGTAGACGAGCGTGCGGTTCCAGACGTCCCCGAAGCCCATGACTGCCGAATGCTAACCCTTGTAGAGAACGGCGCCCACTCGGATGAGCGTCGCACCTTCTTCGACGCCGACCCGGTAGTCCTGGCTCGTGCCCATCGAAAGCTCTCGCAGGTCGTAGCGCTGCGCGAGCTCTCGGAGCCGCCGGAAGTATGGTCGCGAGGCCTCGGGCTCGCCGGTTTCGGGCGGCATTGTCATCAGGCCGCGCACGTCTCCGTAGAGCTCGAGGAAGCGCTCGAGGTCGCTCTCGGGGATCCCCGACTTCGTCTCCTCTCCGGAGAGGTTGACCTCGACCAGAGCGGGAATCTCCAGCCGTTTGGCCGCGGATTCGCTGGCGAGGGAGTGGCAGAGCTCGCACAGCTCGTTGACGGTCTTCGCCTTGCGGCTCTGGAGATGGCCGATGAAGTGCCAGCGGAAGCGGTCGCCGTGGCTCCCGTGCTTGGCCTCGAGGTCCTGCGCCCGGTTCTCGCCGACGACCTCGATCCCCGCCTCGGCGAGGGCGCCCAGGTCCTCGACGGGGACGTATTTGGTGGCCGCGACGATCGTCACCTCGGGCCCGACCTCGGCGCGGATCCGCTCGTGGTTGCGCCGGACCGTGTCAGCGGATAAAGGCAATGACTCCCTGACGGCCCGTGAGGCCCCTGTCGCGCCGGTGCGAGAAGAAGAGCTCGGGATGGCAGAAGGTGCAGAGGTCGGTTCGCTCGACGCCGACGCAGCCGGCCTCGCGAAGCGCGTGCTCGGTCGCGCTCCAGAGGTCGAGCCTCCCGTCCGGGACGACCTCGGGGCCGAACCGTCGGCGGAACGGCTCCGCCAGCTCCTCGCCGACTTCGTAGCAGCAGGGGCCGATCCCCGGGCCGATCGCCGCGGCGAGGGTGCCGCCGCCGAGGGACCCGGCTCCTGCGGCGACGATCCCGGCAAGGAGGCCGCGCCACCCGACGTGCAGGACCGCCAGCGCTGGGTCGCCGTTGTCGCGCGCAAGCGCGACCGGGAGGCAGTCGGCGGTGAGCAGCATCATCGCCTGCCCCGGATCGTCGCTCCAGAGGCCGTCGCAGCGGTCGTAGAGCGTCCCGGGCGTGACGATCCCGCGCGGCTCGGCGCGGCGCACCTCCGCGCCGTGGTGCTGCCACGCCATCGTCGCCGTCCCCGCGTCGGCACCAGCCTCACGGCACGCGCGGCGTCGGTTCTCGACCACGTTCGCGGGGTCGTCGTCGGTCAGGATGCCGAGGTTGAGCGATTCGTAGGCGCCCGTGCTGACCCCGCAGGCACGCGTCGTGAACCCGACCACGTACGGGCCGGGGCCAGTCCAGCGGATCACTGCGCGATCAGCTCCCTGGCGGCGGCCAGCTCCGAGTCGCGCCCGTCGAGCTCGCCGTTCAGCTTCCGCCGGCGCAGCTCGGCGAGGATCTCCCCCACCCGCGGCGACTCGGCCAGCCCGAGCTCGGCCAGATCGGCGCCGTTCACCTCGAGGCGCACGTCCCGCAGGCGCTCGAAGTAAGCGTGCAGCGGATCGAGATCGGCGTGGCCGAGCGCGAACAGCGGCGCGTCGGGGGCGTACGGCTCCGCGAGCGCGACCACCTCGGCGGGCGCGGGGCCCTTCTCGAGCCGCTCGACGAGGCGAGGCCCGACGGTCACCGCGGCGGCGATCCGCTCGGCGTCCCGGCGCCGCACCTTCAGCCGCTGGAGCCAGTCGTAGACCTCGTCGGGCGGAAGCCGGCGGGCCAGCACGGCGAGGCCCAGGCGCCAGCTCGGGAGGTCGAGCTCGTACCGGTCGCGGAGCTCGGTCAGCCGGCGAAGGAGCAAGACGGCCTCGTCGTCCGCGGCCAGGTGCGGGTGGATCGCCTTGTCCGCTCCGAGCTCTGCCAGGCGCGGGATCGTGTGCCCGAGCTCGTCCTCCTCGAGCAGGGCCTCCAGCTCGTCGCGCAGCCGCGACGAGGAGAGGTCACCGACAAGACCCATCTCGATGCACCCGCGGGCCAGGCGGAGCGTGTGCTCGTCCATCCGGAAGCCGTAACGGTTCTCGTAGCGGATCGCGCGAAAGATGCGGGTGGGGTCGTCGATGAACGAGAGGTTGTGGAGCACGCGGATCGTCTTCGCGTCGAGGTCGCGGCGGCCGCCGAAGGGGTCGACGAGGCGGCCGAGGTCGGCGCCCTTCAGCGAGACGGCCATCGCGTTGATCGTGAAGTCGCGGCGGAAGAGATCCTCACGGATCGAGGCGTGCTCGACGGTCGGGAGCGCGGCGGGCGCGTCGTAGAACTCGGTGCGCGCGGTGACGACGTCCACGCGCTCGTCGTCCCCGTAGATGACGACCGCGGTGCCGAACTTCCGGTGCGCCCGGACCCGGCCGCCGAGCGCGTCCGCGAGGGCCTGGGCGAGCGCGATCGCGTCGCCCTCAACGGCGATGTCGACGTCGAAGCTGCGCTCGTCCAGCAGGATGTCACGCACCGTGCCGCCGACGAGGTAGACGCCCTCGAAGGGCTCCGAGACGGCCGCGACCGCCTCGAAGACGCGCTGGAGGCGCTCGAGCCGCGCGAGCTCGCCGGTGAGCAGGACCCCCCGGCGCTCGGGTGCTGCGGCCTGCTCGCCGAGCGCCCGCAGCAGATCGCTCCGGGTGACGACGCCGACGATGCGATCCTCGCGCAGGACCGCGATCCGGTCTTCCCCCGCGGCCACCAGTCGCTGGAGCTCGGCGAACGGAGTCTCCTCGACGCAGACGGCGACCCGGGAGCTCATGATCCCCTTGACCGGCGCGTGCGAGAGGCCGTGCGCGACGGCGCGGTCGAGGTCCTCGCGGCCGACCGCGCCGACGAGCCGACCCTCCTCCGCGACGAGGATGCCGCTCTGGCCGTGGCGCTGGCAGGCGACGAGCGCGCGTGCGACCGTCTCGTCGGGTGCCACGGTCCGCGCCGGGCTGGACATGATCTGGCCGGCGGTGACGGGCTTGCGCGTGGCGCCGGGGAGCCCTTCGACGAGGAGCGAGCGTGCCTCGTCGAGGGAGCCCTTGAAGATCGCCGACGCCGCCTGGGCGTGGCCGCCGCCTCCGAGCAGGCCGGCGATCGCCGCCGCGTCGACCGCGGGCGTCCTGCTCCGGGCGACGGTGAAGACCCGCTCGTCCATCTCGACGAGGAGCGCAAGCGCCTTGCAGTCCGTCAGGTCGACCACCTTGTGGGCGAGGTTCGAGACGCCGTCGACATAGCGAGGCCAGGCGACCGCGGCGACGAGCACCTCGACGCCGGCGACCTCTCGAGCCTCGAGCACCCCGAGCAGCGCGGAGAGCAGCTCCCGTTCCTCCTCGGTCAGCGGCGTGTGGAGGAACTCGGCGAGCAGCTCCTGGCGCGCGCCGTGGCGCAGGCACCAGGCGAGGGCCTCCGCGTCGCGCTGGGTCGCCGTCGGGTAGGTGAGCGAGCCCGTGTCCTCGTGGATCCCGAGCGCGTAGGCGGTCGCCTCCAGCGGCGTCACCGCCAGCTCGCGCTCGGCGAGCACGCCGACGAGGGTGGTCGTGAGGGCGCCGTCCTCGGAGATGACCGTATGTTCCGGAGCGGCCCAGTCCGGCGTCTCGCCGGCGTGGTGGTCGAAGACGATCGTCTCGACGGCCGGGTCGAGCGCGACAGGCTCGAGCTCGCCCAGCCTTGCGGCGTGAGCGGTCTCGACGACGATCAGGCGGCGGATGGCGTCGAGCTCGAGCCGTGAGGCCTCGACGACCCCGAGCTCGTCCGCGTGCAGGCGGTAGAACTCGCGCACGTTGCGGTTGAGGGAGCCGGCCACGCAGGCGACCGCCTCCGGATACAGCCGCCGCGCCGCGAGCATGGCCGCGAAGGCGTCGAAGTCCGTGTTGCCGTGGGTCGCGATGACGGTCTCGGGGCGCATCCCGCCCTAATTCTGCCTCGGCGTCGGTTTGGGCCGAGTTTGGCGCACTTTCGGCACGTTTCCGCGCGAGACACGCGCGGATTTCCCGGTTACGATCGCCTTGGGGAGGAGGATGGGCGAACCGTACTAAGGGAAGCGGTGGACTCAGGGAGGAGCGATGTGATCGAGGAAGCGCGGCTCGTCGAGGCAGACTCGGGTCTCGCGCCCCAAACCGACGGCTGGTTCGTCGTGAACGTCCGGGATGCCGCCTGGCTCACCAACCAGGCGTTCGGGGCCCGGTGCGTCTTCGAGGCCGACAGGCCCGTTCTTCGCAGGCGTCCCGATCTAGACGTGCAGCGTTTCGCCGACCTCGGCATCACCCTGGCGGTGGTCGCCCCCGGACAGCCGAGCGGGATGTACCACGCGGAGTCCGACCAAGAGGACTTTCTCGTCCTCGCCGGCGAGTGCCTGCTGCTCGTCGAGGGCGAGGAACGGCCGCTCCGGGCGTGGGACTTCGTGCATTGCCCACCGGGCACCGCGCACGCCTTCATCGGGACCGGAGACGGCCCGTGCGTCATCTTCATGGCCGGCGGGAGAACGCCCGAGAAGCACATCGTCTATCCGGCCTCCGACCTTGCGCGCCGTCACGGCGCCGGCGTCGAGGCCGAGACGAGGTCACCGTCCGAGGCCTACGCGCCGTTCCCACACTGGCAGCCCGAGCGGCCGGACCGTTTGGTCGGGCTCCCCTGGGGCTAACCGACGCTCGCGACCGCTTCGATCTCGACCAGCGCGCCCGAGGGCAGCCCGGACACCTCGATGGTCGCGCGAGCGGGCGGCGCACCGCCGACGTGCCGGGCGTACACCTCGTTCATCCCCCCGAAGTCGCCCAAGTCCGCGAGGTAGACCGTCGTCTTGACGAGCCGGTCGAGCCCGGTGCCGGCCTCCTCGAGAATCGCCCTCAGGTTGGCGAACACCTGCTCGGTCTGCTCCTGGATCGTCTCCCCCGAGATCTCGTCCGCGCCCGGCCGCAGCGCAAGCTGCCCGGACACGAACACGAGCCCGCCCGAGCGGATCGCCTGCGAGTACGGCGCGCCCTGGAACGGGGCCGGCGCCTCCTCAGTGCGGACGATGGTCTTGCCCTCCATCTACTCCTCCTTCCGCCGGCGCGGCCGGCAGCTTTGGGCGAGCGCGACGCCGAGCGCCTTGAAGATCGCCTCCAGCACGTGCTCGGGATCGGCACCCTCGATCAGGCGGACGTGCAGCGTCAGGCCGGCTCCCTCGGCAAGCTCGCGCAGGAAGGTCGCGACGATGTCGCTCGCGAGACCCGCCACCCGCGCGTCGCTGAGGTCGACGTTCGAGACGACCAGCGGGCGTCCGGAGGCCTCGACCACGACGTGCGCGAGCGCCTCGTCGGCCGGCACGACAGCCGAGCCGTGCCCCCGGCTGCCCTCGGCCCGAGGAGCGTCGGCGAGCGCTTGGCCGAGCGCTCGGCCCGCTGCGGCGACCTCGGCCTCCGCCTCACCCGGCGCGATCTCGAGCTCGAGGTCGAACGACGCGTGCTCGGCGAGGAGGACGAGCAGGTGGTCGAGCACCGGCACGCCGGTGACGACGCTTGCCTTGCCGGATCCCCCGACGTTCACACGGGCGTGAAGCCTGCCAGCCTCGTCCGCCTGACCCGTTCGAGCCATCTACCCCTCGACGCGCTCGATCTGCGCCCCGAGCTGACGCAGGCGCTCGTCGATCCGCTCGTAGCCCCGGTCGATCTCGCCGACGTTCCCGATCGTGGAGGTGCCCTCGGCGCAGAGGCTCGCTATCAGCATCGCCATCCCGGCGCGGATGTCCGGGCTCGCCATCCGCTGCCCGTAGAGCCGCGCGGGCCCGGTCACGACGGCGCGGTGCGGGTCGCAGAGGATGATCCGTGCGCCCATCGAGACGAGCTTGTCCACGAAGAACAGCCGGTTCTCGAACATCTTCTCGAAGATCAGGACGGTCCCGTTCGCCTGCGTCGCGACCGCGAGGGCGATCGAGGTCAGGTCGGCGGGAAACTGCGGCCAGGGCCCGTCGTCGATCGTCGGGATCGCCCCGCCGAGGTCGTCCTGGACCAGGAGCTCCTGGTTATCCGGCACGCGCACGGTCGTCCCCTCGACCACGGTCTCCATCCCGAGGCGGTCGAGCATCGGGCGCATCGCGACGAGGTCCTCGGGGCGCACGTCCTCGACCACGATCTCGCCGGGTGTGATCGCGCCCAGGCCGATGAAGCTTGCGACCTCGATGTGATCGGGGCCGATGCGGAACTCGCCGGCGCCGAGCCGCTCGACGCCCTCGATCCGGAGAACGTTCGAGCCGATCCCCTGGATCCGCGCGCCGAGGCCGGCGAGGAAGCGGCAGAGGTCCTGGATGTGCGGCTCGCACGCCGCGTTACCGATCACCGTCTCGCCGCGGGCGGTCACCGCCGCCATGATCGTGTTCTCCGTGCCGGTGACGCTGGCCTCGTCGAGGAAGACGTGGGTGCCGGCGAGACCGTCGGTGCGCATCGCGTAGCGGCGACCCGGCTGGATCTCCGCCCCCAGGTCGCGGAGGGCGTCGATGTGGACGTCGACCCGGCGCCGGCCGATCACGTCGCCGCCGGGCGGCGGCACGACGGCGCGGCCGCAGCGGGCCAGCAGCGGGCCGGCGAGCAGGATCGACGCGCGGATCCGGCTGCAGAGCTCTTCGTCGAGCTCGACCTTCCGGACGTCGGCGGCACGGACACGCAGGTCGTTCGGTCCCTGCCAGTCGACCTCCACGCCCACATCGGCGAGCAGCTCGAGCATGGTCTCGACGTCCCGGATCCTGGGCACATTGGAGAGCACGACCGGCTCGTCGGTTAGGAGGCACGCGGCGAGGATCGGAAGCGCGCCGTTCTTGTTTCCGGCGACGCGGACCCGCCCGTTGAGGGGCTGGGCGCCCTCGATCACGAACGACTCGGCGAGCGTTTGCGTGACGGCGGATTGGGCCATGAGGAGAGGGCTATCCTAGCGGCGCCGTGGAGCCGACCCGAGAGCGCGCCTGGGAGACCCTGACGCGGTACACGAAGAGCGAGGCATTGCTGCGTCACGCCCTCGCCGTCGAGGCCGCGGTGGGGGCCTACGGGCGCCGGTTCGGCGAGGATGAGCAGCTCTGGCGTGCGACCGCGCTCTTGCACGACTTCGACTACGAGATCCATCCGACGCTCGACCGCCATCCGCAGGACGGCGCGCCGATCCTGCGGGACGAGGGCTACCCCGAGGAGCTGATCGAGGCGGTGCTGTCGCACGCGTCGCACCTGGGGCTGCCGCGGGACACGCCGCTGAAGAAGACGCTCTTCGCGTGCGACGAGCTCGCCGGGTTCGTCCACGCGTGTGGGCTCGTCCGGCCCGACGGGATCGCGACGCTGGAGCCGAGGTCGGTGCGCAAGAAGCTGAAGCAGCCGTCGTTCGCCTCGGGGGTGAGCCGCGACGACGTCTACGACGGGGCCGAGCAGCTCGGGGTCGAGCTCGACGAGCACATCGCGTTCGTCGTCGAGGCGATGCGCCCGATCGCGCCAGAGCTGGGCCTGCGAACCGCGGCTCCCTAAGGAAGCGCGGCCACCAGGCGGTCCAGGTCGTCGTCGCTTGTCCACCAGCCGCAGGAGACGCGAATCCAGCCTGCGCCCGGGACGTCTCGCACGATGACGCCCGCGTCGTAGAGCCGCCGCACCAGGTCGGCGGAGTCGCCCTCGACGCGGAACGACACGAGCGTCGCTTGGCCGGGCGCGGTCACCACGTCGAACCGCTCCGCCAGCAGCCCGCGGCAGCGGGCGGCCGACTCGGCGGACCGCTCGAATCGCCACTCCGGGACCAAGTCCAGCGCTGCGTGGAGCCCCGCGAGCGCAGGCGGCGGCGTCCAGCCGGGGTCGAAACGCACGGCGCCCGGGCGCGGCGAGAAGTCACCCGTGGGCTCATAACGCTCCTGCGACATATAGCTCGGTGCGGCGATTCCGAGGCTCTCCGGGTCGGCGATCGCGAGTCCGCCCAGCCCGTCCGGGCCGCAGAGCCACTTCTGACATGAGAAGGCGTAGAAGTCGAACCGCGTAGCGTCCACCGGGATCGTGCCGACCGACTGCGCTCCGTCGATGAGCATCGGCAGGCCCGTCGCCTCCTTCAGCTCCTCGACCGGAAATCGGTTGCCGCTCATCCAGCAAACGTGCGAGAGCGCAAGCAAGCGTGTTCGCGGCGACACGGCTGCGAGGAGACGCTCGAGCGCCTCGTCCGGCGGGAGCTCGCGCACCGGCGCCACCCTCACCGTGGCCTGAGAGGCGGCGAGCGCACCGAGGAGGCCGAAGTGCTCGCCGTCCGTCGTCACGATCTCGTCGCCCGCCTCCAGGCCCAGTCCGGCGACGACGATGTTGCACCCGTTCGTGGTGGACGTGGCGAGCGCGAGATTCTCCCGCGGTAGGCCGACGAGCTCCGCCAGCCGCGCCCGCGCCCGCCCGCGTAGGTCGCCCGCCCGCTCGAAGTACTCGGGCCCGCCGCGGCCGCCCTCGAGATCGGCGCGCTCCTGGGCCGCCATCGCCTCGACCGTCGCGCGCGCGAGCGGGCCGTTCGTGCCCGCGTTCAGGTACGCGAAGCGCTCGAGGACGGGAAACTGGGCCCTGGCCTCGTCGAGGGTCACTCGATCCGCACCTCCACCGGCGCATGATCGGAAAGCAGACGCCCGCGGACCCGACGGCGCCCCTCTGGCCAAGGCTCCGGTCGACTCGCGGAAGCGCCCCGGACGAGCAGCTGGTCGAGCCCCGGGATCGGCGCAGAGAACCCCCACTCCGGCCCGCCCAGCTCATCAAGCGTCTTCGATTGGCCCAGGCGCACGTTCAGGTCGCCGCCGAGCACGATCGGCTCGCCCGGCCCGGCGAAGCGGTCGACGAAGGCGGCGGCGCGCTCCAGCTCCGCATCGCGAACACGTGGGTCGGGGACGCTCGAGATGTGCAGGTTCGCCACCACCAGCGACCGCCCGTCCACGGCCGCTCGCACAGCCTGGCAGACCCGCCGCTCGCGCGCCCACCGCAACCGGGCCTGCAGGTCGAGCCCGAACCGGCGCCCCCACTCCCGCCGGAAACGGAGCGGGTTGAGGCAGATCGAGTCGCGTGCGAGTACCTGCGCGCGCGGGCCGAGCAGGATCGCGTTTGCCTGTCCCGTGAACGCCGACCGAAGCAGCCCGCGGTGGAGCGCCGTCATCGCGCCGCCGAGCTCCGCGCTCCCGAGCTTCGGACGGGAGGCGACCGCGCCGAGCGCCTGCATCCCGCTCCAGCGGCCGAGCCGCCGCAGCGCCCACACGGGAACCTCCTGGAGCAGGAGCACGTCCGGCCCGTCGGAGCTCGCGAGCCGCAGCATGTCCTCGAGGAAGGTGCGCCGCTCGGGCGGCTTGGCGTTGCCGTGGAAGATGTTCCAGGTGCGGACGAGCAACGCCAACGGCCGCACTAGTCTAAGTAGGCCGTGTTCCGCCGGCGTCGTTTCAACGATCTCATCTCCCGGCAGCTCGACCTGTTCGTGCAGGAGAACGGCGAGCTGATCCGGGAGTGCGAAGAGGCGGAGGCCGCGTACGACCGGGCCGAGCGGGACGACGCCGAGGAGCACTACGGCGACTACCAGGATCTCGTCGAGACCGGGACCGAGATCCTCGCCGACCTGCGCGACAACTTCGCTCTCACGCTCGACGAGACCGACTCCGACGCCTACGAGACTGAGTTCAACAGGGCCGTCGCTAAACGGCTCCCACGCTTCGCTCTCGAGATCGAGAACCGGTAGCCCGCTACCAGACCCGCGCGGTGAAGCCGCCGACGATCGCGCCGTAGGGGACGTGCGCGACGAGGGTCGCGAGCACCGTCCGCCGCCCATAGTTCATCAACATGAACCCCGGCGGCTCCAGCAGCGGCGTCTCCTCGGCGTCGGACCAGGACGTCCCCATCCGCGGGTGGACGGTGGGCAGGAGGGCGTTCACGAGCACCCCGCCGGCGAACGCGGCGTGGACAACGCCGAGCGCCGCGCCGAAGAGCCACCCCGCGCGGTCGACCGCGCTGAAGATCGCGTAATAGGCGAGCGAGAAGAGCAGGCCGTTCGCGAAATGAAAGGCGTAGCCGATGACGCTGGCCCGGCTGCGGTTCGCGCTGAAGGCCGTTCCGAGGAGGAGCGGGATGTCCATGCGCGTCCACCCGATCTCCTGCGCGATCCGAAGGCTGCTCGTCAAGACGATCGTCCCGACGACGCCGCCTGCGAGCGCGCCCCAGATCG
>DASXQY010000211.1:0-1859 GCA_036506915.1 Gaiellaceae bacterium
GCCCAGACCTCGACGTCGTCGAGCTGGGCCAGGTGCGCCGCGAACAGCGACCCGACCGCCCCGCAGCCGACGATGCAGACCTTCACGCCTCGACCGCCACCGGCAGGTAGGACGACTGCTTCGCCTGGACGAGTGCGTAGACCGCCTCGTGCAGGGGCGCCTCGATCCCGGCCCGCCGCGCCTCGCGGACGAGGGAGCCGTTGATCAGCTCGAGCTCGGTCGGCCGGTGGGCCTCGACGTCCTCGAGCATCGAGGGGTAGTGCGCGCTGCCGCGACGGGTGGCGAGGACGTTCATCTCCCACGGATCGTCGCGGAGCGTGACCTTCGCGGCGCCGGCAACGCGCCGACCCTCCTCGACCAGCTCGTGGACGAGGTGGCCGAGCTGCCAGGGCTCCGCTCGCTCCGCGAAGTGGGCGTCGTGCGGAAGCCCGGTCAGCGCCGCGACTCCGTTCACGGTCGCGTTGAAGATCAGCTTCGACCACTGCGCCGGCCGGACGTCGGGCAAGGCGAGCGCCTTCAGCCCGGAGCGGACGAGCAGGCCGGCCACGGCCTCGGCCGTCTCGAGCGGGGTCGTCTCGTAGGGCCCGAGCCACGTCTCGGTGTCGAGGACGTACTCCACGTGCGCGTCGCCGTGGCGTGTGCCGCTCATGAAGGTGACGGCGGAGAGGAGACTCCAGTCGCCGAAGCGCCGGACGATCTCCTCGGCGCCGAGCCCGTTCTGGACGGTCATCAGCGTCGCCGCCGGGAAGCGGCCCTCGAGCCGTGCCGCCGCCGCCTCCAGCTCGGTCGCCTTGGTCGCGATGATGCCGAGCTCGAACTCCGGCAGGGCGCCGACGTCGGCGGTCGCGGTAACGTGGGCGACGAAGTCGCTCTTCCCGGAGACCCGCAGCCCCTGCTCGTCGAGGGCGTGCGCCTGCTCCTCACGGCGGGTCAGGACCGACACCTCGGCCACCCGCGCGAGGTGCGCCGCGTAGAGGCTGCCGATCACTCCGGCGCCGACGACGCAGACGCGCTGCACCGCCCTACCCTAACCTCCGCGCGGTGGCGGCCGTCCTGCTCGCGTGCGTCTCCGCGGCGCTGTTCGGCGCGATGGCGGTCGCCATCCGGTTCGCCCTGCGGCGAACGGACGATCCGGAGCTCGGCGCGCTCGCCACGTCGAGCATCGCCTTGGCGGTGACCGGCATGATCGGCCTGATCTCTGCTCCGGGTGGTTTCCACCCCGGCGAGCTCTGGCCCTTCCTGCTTGCCGGAGCGATCGCGCCCGGGAGCTCGCAGATCCTGTTCATGCGTGCGGTGCGTGAGGCCGGAGCGGCCCGCACCGCCGTGCTGATGGGGGCGGCGCCGCTCGCCTCGGTGGCAATCGCGCTCGCCGTGCTCGGTGAGCCCGTGCGCGCCCCGTTGCTCGGAGGTGCGGCGCTGATCGTCGCCGGCGGCATCGCTCTCGCTGGGGAGCGCGTGCGACCGGCGGATTTCAGGCGCCTCGGCGTCGTCTTTGCTCTTGCCGCGACGGTGCTCTTCTCAGTCCGCGACAACCTCCTGCGGTGGCTCGCCGAAGGAACCGACGCACGCGCGCTCGTGACGGCTCCGGTCTCGCTGCTTGCCGGCGCAGGGACGATTGCCGTCTACCTGCTGATCTCGCGTCGGGGCGAGTGGGCGGGAGGCTACGGCCGGGCGGTGCGTGTCTTCCTTCCGTCGGGGCTCCTCTTCGGCGTGTCCTACTCGGCGCTCTTCGAGGCGTACTACCGTGGCCGAGTGACCGTGGTCGCGCCGCTCGTCGCGACAGAGTCGCTCTGGGGCGTGCTCTTCTCGGGCCTGCTTCTCCGCCGCAGCGAGCTCGTCGGGCGAAGGCTCGTTCTCGG
>DASXQY010000212.1:0-4436 GCA_036506915.1 Gaiellaceae bacterium
TTCCCGGGAGCGCGCCGAGCCCGCCGACGACCGCCCCCACGAGCAGCGTGATCGAGAGCAGGAACGTGAAGGTGAGCGGGCTGACGAGCTCCTTCTGGATCGCAAGCAGCGAGCCGGCGACGCCCGCGTAGACGCCGCTCAACGCGAAGGCAAGCGTCTTGGTGGCGGCGAGGTTGACCCCGGCGGAGACGGCCGCGACCTCGCTGTCCCGGACGGCGCGAAAGGTGCGGCCGAGGCGCCCGCGCACGATCAGCCAGGCGAGCGCCAAGCCGACGAGCCCGATCGCCCAGGTCAGGTAATAGAGGAAGTGGTTCTGCGTCATCGAGTGGCCGAAGATCGTGACTGTGCCGCTCAGCCCGGTCACCTGAAGGGGCGCCGATTCGAGCAGGCGCAGGCCCTCGCTGCCGCCCGTGAGGTGGTCGAACTTCTTCAGCAGCGACGGCATCGCCACCGCGAACGCGAACGTGGCGAGGGCGAGGTAGAGCCCGGAGAGCCGCAGGGCCGGGAGGCCGATCAGGAAGCCGACCAGGCCGGCGGCCAGGCCGGCGAGCGGGATCGTCCACACGTCGCGCCAGTGCTCGTGGACGACCAGCGCCGCGGTCGTATAGGCGCCGATCGCCATCAGAGCGCCGTGCCCCAGCGAGATCTGCCCCGTGTAGCCCGTGAGCAGGTTGAGGCCGACGATCGCGATGAAGAAGACGCCCGCGTTGGCGAGCTCGCGCGAGTGGAAGTCGCTGACGAAATGCGGCAAGAAGGCGTAGACCGCCAGCCCGATCGCCACGACCAGCAGCCAGAGGCCGATCCCGAGCGCCCGGCGCATCAGACCCTCCTCCCAGCGGCGCGTCCGAACAGCCCGCCGGGCCGCACGAGCAGCACGCCGAGGATCACGGCAAGCGCGACCGGCAGGCGCAGCGCATTGCCGATCCAGTCGACGTAGGTCCCGATCAGGTTGACGAAGACCCCGAGGAGGAGCGAGCCGACGACTGCGCCGAGAGGGCTCTCGATTCCGCCCAGGACGGCCCCGGCAAACGCGTAGAGGAGCACCGGCTGCATCAGGTTCTGGTCGAAGCTGGCGAGCGCCGGCGCGGTCAGCATCCCCGAGACCGCGCCCATCGCCGCGGCGAGCCCCCAGCCCAGCGCGAGCATCCAGCTCACGCGCACGCCGACGAGCCGGCTCGCCTCGGGATTGACCGCCGCCGCCCGCGCAGCGAGACCGACCTTCGTGAACTGGAAGAAGAGCCAGAGCAGTCCGACCGCGGCCAGTGAGACGCCGATGTTGCCGAGGTCCTCGATCGAGAAGGCAACGCCCGCGACGTCGATCGGCCGCGTCGAGAACGCGTTCGGCAGGGTGCGGGTCTCGGGCGACCAGATCCACCGGGCTGCGCCGTTGACGAGGAAGAACAGCCCGAGCGTGACGATCACCACCGTCAGCACCGGCGCCCGCTCCACGGGGCGGATCACGGTCCGCTCGACGGCCACGCCGGCCGCGAACGAGATCGCGATCGTGAGGAAGAACGCGGCCCAGTAGGAGAGGCCGTGGTGGACGAGCGACCAGGCGATGAAGGTCGAGAACATCGCCATCTCGCCCTGGGCGAAGTTGACGACGCCGGTCGAGCGGTAGATCAAGACAAGCGCGATCGCGAGGGTCGCCCAGATCCCGCCAGAGGCCAGGCCGATCACCGTCTGCTGGGCGAGCTGCGTCCAGTCGAAGGCGAGCGGCATCAATAGCCCAGGTACGAGCGTCTGACTGACTCGTGCCGGCGGAGCTCCTCGCTCTCGCCGGCGACCGCGACCCGGCCGACCTCGAGCACGTAGGCGCGGGTCGACGCCTCGAGCGCGAGGGTCGCGTTCTGCTCGACGACGAGCACCGCCAGGCCGTTCTGCTCGTTCAGCTCGCGGACGATCCGGAAGATCTCCGCGACCACCAGCGGCGCGAGGCCGAGCGAGGGCTCGTCGAGGAGGACGAGCTTCGGCCTCAGCATCAGCGCCCGGGCGAGCGCGAGCATCTGCTGCTCGCCGCCGCTCAGGGTGCCGGCGCGCTGGTCTCCGCGCCGTTCGAGCCACGGGAAGTGCCCGAAGACGCGCCGCTCGTCCTCGCGGATCCCTTTCCGGTCGCGGCGAACGTAGGCGCCCAGGCGGAGGTTCTCGCGGACGGACAGCTCCGTGAGGGTGCCGCGGCCCTCGGGGACGTGCGCGATCCCGAGCCGGGCGACGGCCTCGGGCGACTTGCGCGAGATCGACCCGCCGGCAAAGGCGATCCGGCCGGCGCGCCTGACGGTCCCGGAGACGGCGCGCAGGGTCGTCGTCTTGCCCGCGCCGTTGGCTCCCAGGACGGCGACGACCTCGCCCTCGCCCACGCTCAGGGTGACGCCGTTCAGCGCCTTGACCGGCCCGTAGCGGGCCTCGACGTCCTCGAGCTCGAGCAGGGCGTCAGCCACGCTCTGTTCCGAGGTAGGCCTCGATCACCGCCCGATCGCCCTGCACCTCTTTCGGCGTACCGCTCGCGATCCGCCGCCCGAAGTCGAGGACGTGGACTCGGTCGGCGACGCCCATCACGAGGCCCATGTGGTGCTCCACGAGCAGGACCGTCAGCTCGAAGTCGTCCCGGAGGCGGCGGATCAAGGCGGCGAGCGCGGCGACCTCCTCGTGATTCAGGCCGCCCGCCGGCTCGTCCAGGAGCAGGAGCCGGGGCCCGGAGGCGAGCGCGCGGGCGAGCTCGACACGCTTCTGCATTCCGTACGGGAGCTCCCGTGCCTGCCGGTGCGCGAGGCCGGCGAGGCCGACGAACTCGACGAGCTCGCGCGCGCTCCGGCCGCGCCGGGCGTGACGGCCCAGGAGGACATGCTCGAGCACCGTCATAGAGCTGAACAGCTCGACGTTCTGAAAGGTGCGGGCGATCCCGCGCCTGACGACGCTGTGCGCCGGCGTCCGCAGGAGGCTTCGGCCCTCGAACGCGATTCCACCGTCGTCGGGCCTGTCCAGACGCGAGATCAGGTTGAAGACGGTTGTCTTGCCCGCGCCGTTCGGCCCGATCAGGCCGACGATCTCCCCCTCGCCGACGTCGAGCGAGACCCCGTCGAGCGCGACGATGCCGCCGAACCGCCGAGTCACGTGTTCCACGGAGAGCAGCGCCACGGCGCGAGACTCTACGGCGCGCCCGACCGCCCGGTCTAGGTCACGGTCAGGGCTGCCGCCTCGGTAGCCGGGGCGCGGCAGGCGAAGCGCTCGCAGACGTACACGGCCGGCTTGCCGTCAACGTAGTCCTTGCCCTCGAGCAGCGGCACGCCTTCGGCCGGGCCGAAAGCGACCACCGCGTTGGGGTCGAACGGCTCGAGGGCGGCCCGGGCGACGTCGCTCTCCGGCGGGCCGATGATGGCGATCTCCCTCGGCGTCGCCAGGTAGAGGTCGAGCGCGCACAGAGCGAACGCAAGCTCGGTCGGCGCCTGGCCGAGGTTCGGGCCGAGCAGCCGCAGCACCCCGGCGGCACGCTGCTCGAGCTCGTCGTCGCCGTAGATCCGGGCCAGCCGGAGGAGCACGAACGCGAGCATCGAGTTCCCGGACGGGACCGGGTGGTCGAAGAGGTCTTTCTTGCGCGCGACGAGCCGCTCGCCGTCCGCAGGCGCGAGGAAGAAGCCGCCGCGCTCGTCGTCGGCGAAGAGCTCGACCGCGAGCATGACGAGCCGGCGCGACTCCTCCAGCCAGCGGAGCTCTCCGGTCGCCACGTGAAGCTCGTAGAGGCCGTGCGCGACGTTCGCGTGGTCGTCCAGGAAGCCGGTTCCACTCGAGCGACCGGCGCGCCGGCTCCGGTGCAGGCGACCCTCGCCGTCCGAGAGCGGACCGAGCAGGAACCCTGCGAGCGCTCTCGCCTCGTCCACGAAATCGCCGCGACCGAGGCGCCGCCCCGCCTCCGCCAGCGCCGCGAGCGCGAGCCCGTTCCAGGAGGCGATCGCCTTGTCGTCGAGGTCGGGCTGCGGCCGGCGCGCCCGAATCTCCAGCAGTCGGGCGCGCGTCTCGTCGTCCAGCTCGCCGCGCAGGACGAAGCGGCCGTCCTCGAACGGCTCGAACAAATCCTCCGGCGCCCCCTCGCCCGGGGCCCAGGTGTAGGTCAGCCCCTCGACGCCGTCGGTGTCCGCGTCCTGCGAGGACGCGAAGCCACCCTCGTCGAGCCGCAGCTCACGCACCATGTAGTCGAGGGTTCGCTCGGCCACCTCGCGATAGCGCTCGGTCCCGGTCACGAGCCACCCATGCAGGTAGACCGGGACCAGGAGCGCGTTGTCGTAGAGCATCTTCTCGAAGTGGGGCAGGAGCCAGCGCTCGTCGACCGAGTAGCGGTGGAAGCCGCCGCCGACCAGGTCGTACATCCCGCCGGCCGCCATCCCGTCGAGCGTCGTCGTGGCCAGGTCCGCCTCGCCGCGTCGGAGCAGGAGCTCCAGCGC
>DASXQY010000213.1:0-4179 GCA_036506915.1 Gaiellaceae bacterium
CTAGCAGTTACGACCGCACACCTGGAGACCGATCTGACCTATTGGGGCCAGTAAGGATCCCGATCGCAAGCTACGTTCACGCATCGGCGAGCTCAACGAAGCGACACAACGCGTTGACGAGCTTCATCTGCTCCACCGTTCGGCACTCCGTATCGAGGAGCCGAGGGCTCGCGACGACGTAGGCCAGGCAGCGCGCCCGCGAGACCGCCACGTTCAGCCGGTTGCGCGAGAAGAGGAAGCCGAGCCCGCGCGGGACGTCCTCCCCGCTCGAGCTGGCCATCGAGAAGAAAGACACCGTCGCCTCCTGCCCCTGGAACTTGTCCACGGTGCCCACCCGCACCTCCGGCGGCAGGGCCTCGCGCAGGCAGCGGACGTGAGAGTTGTAGGGCGCAACGACGATGAAGTCGCTGTAGTCGAGCGGACGTTCCATGCCATCCTCGACGTACGGGCTTCCCACCAGACGCTCGATCTCCGAGGCCACCTCCTTAGCCTCTTCGGGCGCAGCCGTCCGGTGGCCGGAATGGACAACCGGTAGGAAGCGCACGCCGTTCCCGTCCGCGATCGAGCGGGTGGAAGTCATCTCCGCCGGCTCGAGCCGACCCTCGTAGAACGTCTCCGATACGTAGGCATTCACCTCCGGACGCAACCGCCACGTCTGCTCCAGGAAAACGCCCATCCCCTCCCGTAGGGTCTCGTCCTCGCCGAGCAGGTGGCCCAGCACCGACGCGTCCGCCCCTGGCGGATGTGAGCCCTGCGAGACCTGCGGCAGCTGGTTCGGGTCGCCGAGCAAGACGAGGTTGCGCGCGGCGGTCCCCACCGCCAGAGCGTCCGCCAAGGAAAACTGCCCGCCCTCGTCGACGAAGAGCGTGTCCACATGCTGATCGAGCTCCTCGCGCGCGAAGAGGTAGGACGTGCCGGCGAGGAGCTGCGCCTCCTCATCGAGCATCGCGTCGTTGTCAGGCTCGTTCTCGATGAGCCCCTTGCCCTCGTACTGAGTCCCCGGATCCTCCCCGCACTTCTTCAGGCCGCGGAACTCGAAGCCCACCTCGAGCGCCGCGTCCTCGACCTCCTCGAGGAACTTGTGGATCGCCTTGTGGCTGAGCGCCGTCACGCCCACCCGCCGGCGCGCCCGCATGAGCACGATGGCCATGCGCGCGCCGTTCCACGTCTTTCCAGAGCCGGGCGGGCCCTGCACCGGGAGGTAGCTGCCGTTGAGTGAGAGCGCGGCCTCCTCGAGGGTCCCGTCGAAACGCGCCCGCGGCGGCCGCCGTTCGAGGATCTCGACGAGCGCGGGATAGCGCTCCAACGACTTGGCAAAGCGCAACACCGCGTCGCGCTGCGTCCAGGTCGGGAACGGCTCCGGGGGGATCAGAGCCTTCGGCACCGGCTCGGCCGCGAGCGCAACCGCGCGCCGGAAGGTGACTGTCCCCTGCTCGTCGTCGACGCGCACGGTGTAGCGCTTCTCCGTCGCCGGATCGATCGCCGGCCCGCCGATCTTGTGCTCCTGCGCGGGGAACTCGAGCGTGTACTCGTAGGACTGCTTGATCTGCACCGGCTCGCCCGTTGGCTCAAGCCCGCCGATCGTCTCGCTCGAGTCCTCAAGCTCCTCCGGATCGAGCGTGAGGTTGTGGAAGTAGGCCCACCACTGAGGCCGGCCCTCGCGGCGGTGATAGTCGAGGAGCTGCGCGAGGAGCCAGCGCGGCTCGCCCTCCTCGGCGCCGGCGAGGAGCTCGTCCCGGACGTGGTCGCGCTCCTCGTCCCGCTTCTCGGCCTCCTCCGAGCGCTCGCGCTCGTCGGGCGGCTTCCGCCACGGGATGTCCGGGCGCAAGCCGAGGAGCCAGCGGTGGAGCCCGAGCGTGGAGAGGCAGTCCTCGCGGTTGTAGGCGGCGATGCGTTCGAGAAGCGAGTCCTCCCCGGTCTCGAGCCAGGTCTCGAAGTCGAAGACGGCCTGGCTCCCCCCGCCGATCTCCGCCTCGCGGACGAAGCCGTAGAGCTCCTCCACCCGCTTGATCGAGTAGCCGGGCACCGAGGCGCGGAGGGCCTGCTTCGTCACACGGAAGAGGTCGACGAGCACCTCGGCGCGCAGGAGGTCGTCCACCTCCTCCTCGCGCGTCCCGTGCTCGCCCGCGAGGCGCGTGAGCGCGGTGCGCTCGTACTGCGCGTAGTGGTAGACGTGCATGCCGGGGAAGCGCCGGCGGCGTTCGACGAGGTAGTCGACGAGCTCCTCGAAGGCGCGCCGCTCCTCGTCGCGGTCGCGGGCCCAGAGCGTGCGGTAGAGCTCCTCGCCGTTCTCCGCGAGCTCGACCCAGCCGAAGAGGAACTCGAGCCCGCGGCCCGGCTCGTACCAGGGGTCGCCCTCGAAGTCGAGCCAGATGTCGCCCGCCGACGGCTCGGGCATGAGGTTGAAGCCGCGCTCGTCCTCTAGCGGGAGCGGGTCGATCTTGTGCTCGTCCGTCTGCCGGTAGTGCTGCTGGAGGGAGGCCTGGTGGCGGAGGCCGGCGAACGTGCTCGCGCGCATGCTCGGCACCTTCGTCTCGGGATCGGCCTCGGCGAGGGCGGCGAGCGTGTGGATGCCCTTCTTGGTGAGTCGCTCGACCTGAAGGCGCGAGACGCCGGCGACGAGCGTCAGGTGGTCGTCGCGTTCCCATTGGGCTTCGCAGAGCTCGAGGAAGTCGCAGAGGCCGCAGTGCTCGACGGGATACGGGTACGTGGGCGCTTGGTTCTCGATCGCTTCGCTGAAGCGCCGGCGAAGGCGGCGGCAGTAGGCGCCGTAGTCCTCTGGCCGGAAGGTCTCGCGCTCCCCGAGGCCGGTGACCACGTGCATGAGTTCGGGCTGGTGGCCCTGGATGCGCGCGAGCTGCTCGGTGTAGAAGCAGAGCTGGAGGACGTGCTCGGGCCGTGCGTGACGCGCGAGCTTCGTGTCGACGACCGCGTAGGAGCCGTCAGGGAGGCGCTCGAGGAAGTCGGCGATCCCGCGCCAGCCGTCGTGCTCGAACTGGGCCTGGTAGATGACGTCCGCTTCGGCCGCGCGGATTGCCTTTTCGGTGTCGGCGGCCGTTTGCGGCTCTGCGACCGTCTTGCCCTCGGCCCGGAGCCCGTCGAGGTAGCGCCGCTCGTGCTCCTCGCCCTTGCGGCGGATGAGCTCGGCGTGGAGGTTGACGCGGAAGGGCTTCTGGAGCTCGCCGCGTGCGACGGCCAGCTCGAGCGTCGTCAGGTGGGGGCAAGAAAGGAATGCGTTCAGGTCGGACGGCGAGAAGATCAGCTCGAGGTGCCGGCGCTGCACTTAACTAGTTTGTAGCGGTTAGCGAACTCCGGCCTGTCACGCCGGAGGTCGCGGGTTCGAGTCCCGTCGCTCCCGTCTTTCGAAGTGCCTGCAAATACGAATGTGTTGTTGTCTGCTAGACGACAGAGGTGCCTGTGTGGCCCAATTCCGTGGCCCAACGTTTCGCACAAAACTGCTGCAAGCTGGCAGTTTCGTCGGTCGATCTTGTGTCCGACCGCACGAACCAAGAGCGGTCATGAGCTCCTTTTCGAGGGCCGCTCCGCGAACGCGCTAGCGCGCCCGGGCCGCCGCACCGGCACATAGAAGTGCACGCTCGAGCGCATCCTCGACGACGCTGGTCTGGATCCGAAGGGGCTTCGAAGGCTACTGCGAGTCAGGCCGGTGCGGCTCCGCGCAGCGTCTCGAGCCGCGGGCGCATCTGCGCGGCCATGGCGAGGTTCTTCTTGCGCTCGTAGCGCTCCAGCGCCTGCTCGAGAGCCTCGGCGGCCTCGTGCGTGCGGCCGGCGGCGGCGAGCACCTCGGCGAGGTCGCAGAAAGCGTCGCCCTGGTAGTTCAGTCCGTCCGTGCGCTCGGCGATCCCGACCGCCTCGCGGGCGAGCGCCTCGGCTTCAGCGTGCTCGCCGCGATGCGCCTGAACGACCGCCTGCACCTGGCGCCACGTTGCCTCTCCGAGCACGTTCTGGCGGACTTCGAGCTCACGCGTGAGCCGTGCGTACCGCTCGGCCTCGGCGTGGCGTCCGAGCGCGCAGAGCTCACGACCGAGCATTGGCGCGATCGAGGATAGGTAGAACCGCTGATCGAGATCCTCGAGGAGGTCGCAAAACGGGCGCAAGTATTCGACAGCCGCCTGGTGGTCGCCCGCGAGCGACGCGATCTCCGCCGGAAGCCACTCCGCC
>DASXQY010000214.1:0-12058 GCA_036506915.1 Gaiellaceae bacterium
GTCTTCCGGCCGCGCTCGCCGGTCTGGAGCTCGGGGTTGGCGCTCGTGCTCGTGGTGGTCGCGGTGATGCTCTACTCGGATCGCGACGTCGCGCCGATCTTCGGCCACCTGTCTCCCCTCGCAGGAGAGCAGCACCGATGAGCCCTCGCGTCCCTGGCCGGCCTTCGCTCCCGCCCGGCAAAACCGGGCTCCGCGAAGGCCTGACGCCGCTGGACGGCAGGATGCCGCACCCGCGCCGCTTGTCCGTACTGCTGGGTACTGTCCTGCGCGCCGCGGGCACGGCCTCCTTTGCCAGCGCCGCCCCAGGAACGCGAGGGCGCATCAAGGCTGCTCTGGTCGTAGTTCTATTCGCTTTGCTGGCGTTCCCGGCCACGGCAGGCGCCCACGCGACGCTTGTGCGAGAGAGCCCGGCCTTCGGCGAGCGGCTGGCGAGCTCGCCGCGCGCGGTGCGACTCCAGTTCGACCAGAGCGTCAAGATCCTGCCGAACGCGGTCAGGGTCTTCACCTCGAAGGGAAAGGTCGTCTCCGGGACAGCGCGGTCCGGAGACGGCTACCGCGTGGTCCGGACGCCCGTGCGACGGCTGGGCAGAGGCGCGTACACGGTTCGGTGGAGCGCGATCTCGTCGGACGGGCACGTCGTCTCCGGGGTCTTCACCTTCGGCGTCCGCCACCAAGCGCCACCCGCGACCGAGGCCTACGGCTCGTCCGGGCCGACTGCGGGCGAGCACGTCGTCCGCTGGCTGTACTTCCTGGCGCTCGCCCTGCTCGTAGGCGGGCTCGGCTTCCGGCTGCTGGTGTTGCGCGGCCCGCTGCCGGCTGCCGCGGAGCGGCGGTTCTACCGCCTCGTCGGGCTCGGCGCGGTCGGGGCGATCGAGGTCGGGATCCTGGCTTTCCTCCTTCGTGCCGAGGACGCGCTTCAGCTTCCGTTCGGTAAGTTCCTCTACGGCGATCTCTCGCCGATTGCAGGCGGGACGCGGTTCGGGACCGCCTTCGTCGCCATGACGCTCGGGTTCGCGCTCGTGAGCGCGATCCTTTTCCTCGCGTGGCTTACCGACCGGACGATCCTGCTCTGGCCGGCCTTCGTACTCGCGCTCGGGTTCGCCTCCGGCCTCTCGCTCTCGGGCCACGACGCGGCCGATCGTGGGTCGTCATGGCTCTCGCAGCTCGCCGACTGGACGCATCTCGCGGCGGCGTCCCTCTGGGTCGGCGGGCTCGTCATGCTCGCCTTCGTCGTGTGGCCGCTCGCGCCGGACCTGCGTCGCAGCTCCTTCCTGCGCTTCTCGCGCCTGGCGACCGGCCTGATCGTGCTGATCCTCTCGGCCGGGTTGTACCTGAGCGTGCTCCGCCTGCCGCGCCTGTCGGATCTGTGGACCGCGGGCTACGGGCAGGTGCTGCTGGTCAAGCTCGGACTCGTGTCGCTCGCGCTGCTCTGGGGCGCCGCGCACCATTTCCTCGTGCGGCCGGCGCTGGAGCGGGGCGCGCCGCTGTTCGCGCGACTCCCTCGAAGCCTCGCCGGCGAGAGCGCGGTCGGGATCGCGATCCTGCTCGCGGCCGCGGTGCTCGTCGACTCGAAGCCTCCTCCGCAGCCCGCGGCGACGCCGCCGGCGGCGGTCCAGCGCTAGTACTAGACGCCGCGCCGCCGGAGGGCGAGCACGTCCGCCACGAACGCCCGGGTCGCCCGGGCCGCGCCGTGGCGCCTGAGGGATGCGGGCCCCTGGTACCAGGCCGCGAGCGCCCGGGGCTCGCTGCCGCGGAACTCCCGCAGCAGCTGGCGTAGGTAGGCGACCCCGACCTGGATTTCCCCGGCGACCGTCGGCTGGACCCGCCGGCGGAGGAGCACCGTCTCGACGTAGCTGTGCGTGACCGGCAGCACCTGGAGCACCCCGCGCGCGCCGGCCCTCGAGACGAGGTGCGGGTTGTACCCGGACTCCATCCACGCCAGCGCTCGAACGAGGCTCGGGCTGACGCGGTAGGTGCGCGCCCAGCGCTCCAGCAGGGCGCGAACGCCGATCGGGACTGCCCTGACCGGCTGCGACCGGGGCCGGAGCGACGGCCGGCCTCGCCCGATCGCCGCAAGCGTGATCGGGCCGGCGACGCCGTCCGCGGCGAGTCGCCGGGAGCGCTGGTACCGGCGTAGGGCACGCTCGGTCGCGAGGTCGAAGTAGCCGTACACCGGAACGAGCGCGCCGCGGCGCGCGAGCATGAACTGGAGGACCGAGACGTCCCAGCCCAGCATTCCGCGCCGCAGCGTCCGCCGGCCGAAGAGCGGCAGCCCGAGCGGACCGAGCGCCCTCCGCGTCACCGGCCCGGCGCGCCCATCCGCGACGAGCCCCTTGCGGCGCTGGAAGGCCTTGGTCGCCCTCACCGTTCCGGGCCCCGCGATCGCGTCGATCGGCCCGCGGTAGAGACCGTACGCGCGCAGGGCGACCTGGAGCCCCGCGATCTGGGGGTTGCCGGCGTGCGCGGCCCCGGCCGGCGTGAGCGCCACGAGCGAGGCCGCGCAGAGAACAGCGGCTCTACGGTTCACGAGCGGACCCGCTTCGCGCGTCGCGGCCGGACTCCTCCAGCTACCCTCGCCGACGATGCGTTGGGCGATCTCCGGCGGCGCCGGCTTTCTCGGGCTCCACCTCACGCGGCGGCTCCTCCGGGACGGGCACGACGTGCGGACGCTCGACCTCGCGCCGCTCGAGGACCCGGAGCTCGAGCGCTCGGTCGAGGAGATGCGCGGCGACGTCCGCGACCCACGCGCGGCGGCCCGCATCTCGGACGGCGCCGACGTCTTCGTCCACGCCGCCGCGGCGCTGCCGATCCAGGCCTCGCGCGAGGCGATCCGCTCGGCGAACGTGGACGGCACCGCGGTCACCTTCGCGGCGGCGCTCGAGGCGGGCCTTCGGCGGGCGATCCTGATCTCCTCGACCGCGGTGTACGGGATCCCCAAGCACCACCCGCTGCGCGAGGACGCCCCGCTGGTCGGCGTCGGCCACTACGGGGAGTCGAAGATCGAGGCCGAGCGGGTGGCGCGCCGGGCCGGGCGGCGTGGGCTCGAGGTCGTCGTCCTGCGTCCGAAGACGTTCATCGGCCCGGAGCGGCTCGGTGTGTTCGAGATCCTCTTCGACTGGGTCCGCGAGGGCCGCCGGGTGCCGATCCTCGGCGATGGGACCAACCGCTACCAGCTCCTGGCCGTCGAGGACCTCGTCGAGGCGACAGTGGCCGCGGCCGAGGAGGACGTCGCGGGTGAGACCTTCAACGTCGGCGCCACGGCATTCGGGACCGTTCGCTCCGACCTGGAGGCGTTGATCCGGCACGCGGGCTCTGGCAGCCGGCTCCGGCCGGTGCCGGCCCGGCCCGCGGAGCTCGCCCTCCGGGCGCTCGAGCTCGCGCGCCTCTCGCCGCTCGCAGAATGGCACTACCGCACGGCACACCGCGACTCCTACGTGGACGTTTCCAAGGCGCAGAGGCTCCTCGGCTTCGCACCGCGGCTCTCGAACGAGCAGGCCCTCTGCGAGACCTACGACTGGTATCTGACCAACCGCGGCCGGATCGGAAAAGCTGGGCGCACGCACCGGGTACCGTGGGACCAGCGGGCACTCGCTGTCCTCAAGCGTTTCAGCTGATGGAACGCGACGACTGGGACCCGTTCCTCGACGAGATCTCCCTTCGTTCGTACGGAGCGCTCCAGCGCGGCGGGGATGCCGAGGAGCAGGCTCTCGGAGCGGTGCGGCTCGCCGGCTGCGAGCCGGGCGCTGACGTCCTCGATGCTCCCTGCGGCTACGGCCGCCACTCGATCCCGCCGGCCGTGCCGGCCACCGGATCGTCGGCGCGGATCGCTCCGAGAAGCTGCTCGACGAAGCGCGCCGAGCGGCGGGTGAGAGCGAGTGGCCGAGGTGGGTACAGGCCGACCACCGCGACCTGCCGTTCGAGGAGGCGAGCTTCGACGAGGTGCTCAACCTGTTCTCATCGCTCGGCTATCGCGGCGAGGAGGGCGACCAGCAGACGCTCGCGCAGTTCCTCCGCGTGCTGCGCCCCGGCGGCAGACTCGTCGTCGAGACGATGCACCGCGATCGGCTGATGAGCATCTTTCAACCACGCGGCTGGGACCCGCTGCCGGATGGCGGCATACTGGTCGAGGAGCGCGGCTTCGACCACACGGCAGGGGAGATCGAGACGACGCACACGCTGATCGACGCCGACGGCAGGCGGGAGTCCTTCACCTATCGCCTGCGCCTGTACACGGCGACCGAGCTCGCGCGGCTCGTCGAGGGGGCAGGGTTCGTCGAGGTCGAATGTTTCGGCGGCCTCGACCGTGAGCCGCTCTCGCACGAGACCCGCCTCGTCGTGCTCGCCCGGAAGCCGTCGTGACCGCCCTGCTGGACTACCGCGAGCGCTTTCCGATCCTCGCGGAGACGACCTACCTGATCAACCACTCGCTGGGCGCGATGCCGGACGCCGCCGAGGAGCGGCTGCTCGAGTACGCCCGCGCCTGGAAGACCCGGGGCGTCCGCGCTTGGGAAGAGGGCTGGTGGGAGATGTCGCTGACGGTCGGCGACCAGATCGCGCGCCTGATCGGCGCCCCTTCCGGCAGCGTCTCGATGCACCAGAACGTCACGCTGGCCGAGGCGGTCGTCATCTCGTGCTTCAGCTTCGACGGCGAAAGGCGCCGGATCGTCTACGAGGAGGGGAACTTCCCGTCGGTGCGCTACCTGTACCAGGCCCAGAAGGCACATGGCGCGGAGATCGTGGTCGCTCCCGACGACGAGGGAGTCGTCGAGTCGATCGACGAGCGGACGCTGCTCGTCCCGGTCACGCACGTGCTCTTCAAGACGGGCGAGATCCAGGACGTGGAGGCGATCTTGGCGCGCGGGCAAGAGCACGGCGCCCTGGTGGTGCTCGACGCCTACCAGTCGGTCGGCACGGTTCCGCTGGACGTGACCGCCCTCGGGGTCGACTTCGCCGTCGGCGGCTCGGTCAAGTGGCTGTGCGGCGGGCCGGGCGCTGCGTGGCTCTACGTCCGGCCCGACCTCGCCGAGCGGCTCGAGCCCGCCCTCACGGGGTGGCAGGCCCACGCGCGGCCCTTCGCGTTCGAGCCGGAGCAGGACTACGCGGCGGGCGCGGCCCGCTTCCTGACCGGCACCCCGAACGTCCCTGCCCTGTACGCGGCGACCGCCGGCTACGACGTGGTCGAGGAGGTCGGCGTCGAGCGGATCCGGGCGCGCTCGGTCGAACAGACGGCGCTGCTGGTCGAGCTGCTGGACGAGGCCGGCTTCGAGGTCGGGAGCCCGCGCGACCCGGCCCGGCGGGGCGGCACGGTGGTCGTGCGACCGCCGGACTTCGAGACCATTGGCGAGAACCTGATCGCCCGAGGCATCCTCTGCGACTACCGTCCCGACGTCGGCATTCGCTTCGGGCCGCACTTCTTCAACACCGACGACGAGCTCCGCTTCGCGGTCGAGCAGATCGCCGAGATCGCGGGCGTTAGGATCGCCCGGACCCCGATCTGAGGAGGTAGACGTGGCGAAGTACGTGGCCCTCACCGTGCGGAAGCTCAAGCCCGGGAGCTACGACGAGTGGCGGAAGGCGTGGGAGGGCGACCCCGAGAACTGGCCCGAGGGCGTCCACGCCTACATCCTGCGCAACCTGAGCGACCCGGACGAGATCATCGCCTTCGGGATGACCGACCGCTCGATCGACGAGCTCCGCGCCGAGATCGGCCAGGAGCAGCAGGAGCGCAACGAGGCGATGGCGCCGCACATCGAGTCAGTCGGCGCCGACGGCGTGTACGAGGTGATCGACGAGGTCACGAAGTAGCGAGAAGGCCGAGCAGCCGGTCCGCGTACGCGGGGCCGGTCGGCTCGTCCTCGTGCTTGAAGTAGCAGTAGACGCGTACCCCGTCCGCCAGTAGCGGTTGCAGCCTCGCGGCCCAGGCGGCGAGCTCGTCGTCCCCGTAGGGCGGCTCGCGCAGGCGCAGGTAGCGGAAGGGCGCGTCTTGGTCCAGTGAGTCGATGCGCAGCGGCAC
The DNA here is from genome assembly GCA_036506915.1 of Gaiellaceae bacterium. Classification (GTDB taxonomy): domain Bacteria; phylum Actinomycetota; class Thermoleophilia; order Gaiellales; family Gaiellaceae; genus AC-32. Next base: position 6,014 of record DASXQY010000214.1, read on the forward strand.
CTCGGCGTCGCGCCACGATTCGTGGCGGAACTCGAACGCGTACTCGAGCTCGGGGTCGAGCGAGTCGAGCAGGAGCCGCAGCACTCCGTCGTCGCGAGGCCGGGTCGGCGGGAACTGGATCAGCACCGGGCCGAGCTTCTTGCCGAGGGCCCGGACGCGCTCGCAGAACGTGCCGACGAGCTCGAGACGCCCGAAGTGGGTGATCCGGCGGGTCATCTTCACCGAGAAGCGGAAGTCCGGCGGGGTCGCTTCCGCCCAGATCCGAAACTGCTCCTCCGAGGGCAGGTCGTAGAAGGTGGTGTTCAGCTCGACCGAGGGGAGCCGCTCCGAGTAGCGCTCCAGGAACTCGCTCGGTTTCGACTTCTCCGGGTAGAACCCGCCACGCCAGGTGGGGTAGGAGAAGCCGGAGGTGCCGACATACAGCCCCGGTACACTCGCCGGCGTGGCGGTCACCACCGAAGTGATACCTGACAACACCGTTCGCGTCCTCGACCACGGCTTCGTCCGGCTCGACGACGCGATGGCGGACGACCTCTCGGTCGTGAACGGGGCGCGCGTCAGCTTCGCCCGCCGCAAGGAGGAGATGGACGATTCGGACGAAGGACTAATCCGTTTCCTAATGCGTGACAGGCATGGCTGTTACGACGACAAGACCGAGGTCTTGACGGGGGCCGGCTGGAAGTCCTGGCCGGACGTCACTGGAGAGGAGCTTTTCGCCACTAGGTCGCGCGACGGCTTACTCGAATATCAGCCGGCGTTGCGACTTGTTCGCAAGGAGTACCGCGGACACATGATCGGCTTTGAAGGCATGAGCCTCGATTTGCTCGTAACACCGGACCACCGAATTCTGGCATCCCCTCAAACAACAAGGCCCGAACGCCTGAAGCCCAGTTTCAGGCTCTTGCCAGCGCATGCTCTTTTGTGGCGTTCCCACCGCCACACCAGCACTGCCCGGTGGAAGGGAGAGACGAAAGCTTTTCTCCATTTTGATGGCATCCGATTCCCCGCTTATCCGCTGTTGCGTCTAATAGGACTTTTCATCGGTGACGGCAATCTCTCCGCCTCGAATCACATCGTCTTCAATCTTCGGAAGGCGCGTGAGATCGAGTTCTTGAGACGTGCAGTCAACGAAGCCGGCCTGGAGTTACGCGAATGGGGACGCCTAAAGACGCTCGCCGTACCTCTGAGCGAAGGTCTCCGTGCCCTCTTTGCTGACTGCTACGTGGACCATGAGAAGGTCATCCCGCCGGCTCTTCTACGTCTCGACTCCGCGTGTCTGGAGGCGCTTTACGCAGGTCTCCTGAACTCCGACGGCACAATATTCAGCCGGGAGAGTGGCGAGGATCGGCACAGCTACTCGACCACGAGTCGCCGGTTAGCTGACGGAGTCCAAGAGGTCGCGCTGAAGATTGGCAGAAGTGCCAGTGTGCGTCCGCATCGCTCCAGCCCGGGCGATGGTCACTATGGGAAGAAGCCACGCTGGCGCGTAACGATTTACTCGGGTCGCAACAGCCGCCCAGCACTCTGCCGAACGCGAGAACAGGCTGAGTCGCACATGGGAGTCGAGCAATACGACGGCGCGATCCACTGTGTTGAGGTTCCTAACAGCACTCTGTACGTGCGCCGGAACGGATACGCGGTCTGGTGTGGTAACACACCCTTCGAGCACAACTCGTTCCGGTTCCACATCCGGGCGCCGATCTTCGTCGTCCGCGAGTGGATGCGGCACCGGGTCTCGTCGTTCAACGAGTTCAGCCTTCGCTATGCAAAGGCTACGGACGATTTCTACGTGCCCGAGGCCGAGGACGTCCGCAGCCAGGTCGGGAAGCCGGGCGCGTACTCCTTCGAGCCGGTGTCGGACGAGGTCGCCGAGGCGACGCGCGAGAAGCTCCAGGCGGTCTACGAGCAGGCCTACGAGACCTATCAGGAGCTCGTCGAGCTCGGCGTCGCCCGCGAGCTTGCCCGTTGCGCGCTCCCGGTCGGGGCGTACACCGAGTTCTACTGGACGGTGAACGCGCGTTCGCTGATGAACTTCCTCTCGCTCCGCAACGCCGAGACCGCGCAGCGCGAGATCAGGCGCTATGCGGAGGCCTGCGAGCGGTTCCTCGAGCAGCGGATGCCGGTCACGTACGCCGCCTTCGTCGCGAGCGGCCGCGTCGCGCCTTAGAACTCGTCTCAGAATGAAACTTGAGCCACCGGGCCGCGCTGTGCGGCGCGTGGACTGCGTCCTCGGTCGCACCCGTATCCTCCGGATACGAGCGCTCGCTGCGTCCTTGCCACGCACCACCCATCGCACCCCGGCGGCGAAGCGTCATTCCGAAACGAGTTCTTAAATCTTTTTTGTTCTCAGCACGATCGGGTGCGAGCCGCCCCCGGCCTCGGTCTGGCGGGTGACGATCCAGCCGTCGTAGGTGCGCAGGTTGTACGGCGCGTTCAGGCGCACAGTTGCGGTGGGGCGGGCGATCGTGAAGGTGCCGCAGGTCGCGGCGGCTCGGCCCTTCCGGCTCAGGTACATCTCGTAGAACGAGCCCTTCGGAAGCGGCTTTAGCCGCCTGACCATGACCTTCAACGGCCAGTTGCCGCTGTCGTCGAGCTTGCCGACCTGGATCGTCGCCGATGCGCTCGGTGCGAGCGCCGTCCCGCGCATCGGAACATCGAAGGTCTTTGTGAACTGGTCTCCGGTGCGGCCCGCGATGAAGCCGCCGACGAAGGCCACGAGCCCCACCGCGGCCGCGAGGCCGATCGCCGCGCCGATCCGCCGGCGCGGCAAGAAGGGAACGACGGCGCCAGGGCCCTCGCTAGTGGGCTCGGCGAGCGACGGCGGCAGCTCGGGCGGCGGGCCCGCGGCGACGAGCAGGTCGTGCACCCGCTCGAGCCGGGCGCGCTCCTCCTCGGGGAGGTCGCCGACGAGCTCGCGGAAGTCCGGAGGCTTGGGCTCGCTCACTCCGGCTCCTCCTCGAGGAGGTCGGCGAGCCGGGCGAGCGCCGAGCGCGTGCGGGTCTTGACCGTGCCCAGCGGGATCCCGAGGTACTCGGCGATCTCCGACTGCGAAAGCCCGCTCCAGTACGCAAGCTCGAGCACGGTGCGCTCGCTCTCGCCCAGTTCCTCCATGGCCCTGTGCACCCGCCAGGCGGTCCAGCTCGCCTCCGCGCGCTCAGCCGGGCCGGCCTCGCCGGAAGGCTCGTCGGGCAGCTCGGCCGGCGGCTCGTTGCGGACGCGGCTGCGGTCGATGATCGCGTTTCGCGCGACCGCGTAGAGCCAGGGGGCGCCCGGCCCGCGCTCGGGCCGGTAGCTGCGGGCCGCGCGCCAGACCGAGGCGAAGGTCTCCTGCACGGCGTCCTCTGCGCGGCCGCGATCGCCGAGCCGGCGCAGAGCGAGGCCGAAGACCGGCCGCGCGTAGCGCCGGTAGAGGATCTCGAACGCGCCGCGGTCGCCGTCCGCGGTCCGCTGGATCAACTCGCCGTCGCTGCTGTTGTTCGCCGACACCGCCGGGATCGTCGCGGGTTCGCGCGTGCCGGGCAAGCGCGATACGGCTTCGAGGGCGATCTCCACCCTGGTTTCTACGTTTTTGCGCTTCGCTCGGTTTGCAACAACCGGCCGCCGTCGACGATGAGCGTCGACCCGGTGACGAAGCCTGCCGCCGCGAGGTAGGCGACGGCCGCGGCCACGTCCTCGGGAGTGCCGACGCGGCCGAGCAGCGTCTCCGCCGCGCGCCGGTCCTCCTGGCCCGCGTCGACCGCGACCGGCCCGGGTGCGACACCGCAGACGCGTACCTCGGGCGCGAGCGCCCGGGCGAGCACACGCGTGAGCATCGCCTGGGCGGCCTTCGCGGCGCAGTGGGCCGCGAACGAGGGCCACGGCTGGTAGGCGGCGACGTCCTCGATCATCACCACGCAGCCGCGGGAGGAACGGAGGTGGGGTGCCGCCGCCTGCGTGACGAAGAAGCTGCCCTTGGCCGTGGCGCCGAAGGCCGCGTCCCAGCCCGCCTCGTCCACCTCCTCGAACGGCGTCGACTCGAACCCTTCCCCCGCCGCGTTCACCAGCAGGTCGAGCCCGTCCAGCTCGTCCACGGCCCGCTGAACGAGGCGCCGCGCCTGATCGACCTTCGCCACGTCTCCGTCCGGGCGGCCGGCCGCGAGCACCGCCCACCCGTCACGCTCGAGGCGGGCCGCGGTCGCAGAGCCGATTCGGCCCGTTCCACCGGTTACGAGAGCCCGCATCAGGGCAGTGATAGCACGCCGCAACTTTCCTTCTCAGGCGGCGTCTTCTTCGGCAGCCAAGTCAACGGGGGGTTCTCCATGCGAACACCGATCGCGATCATCGTCACGGCCGTAGGGATCCTGGCCACGACGGCCGGGGCCGCGACGCAGGACACGCTCTCGATCACCGCCAACCCGTCGCTCGTCGTCTACGGCAAGACCACGGTCATCTCGGGCACGCTGACGCCCGCCAAGGCCAACCAAAACGTCAACGTCCAGGTGCAGGAATGCGGCAAGCCCAACTACGCGAAGGTGGCGACGGTGAAGACGACGTCAGCCGGCGCGTACACGGCCACGGTGACTCCCACGGGCAACGCGAACTATCAGGCCAAGCTGAAGGCCACGGTGAGCAGCGCGGCCGCAGTCAAGGTCAAGCCTGTGGTTCAACTGGCCCGGGTCGCCCGCGGCTCCTTCACCGCGAAGGTGACGGCGGGGACGGCCTTGACGAACAAGATCGTCCTCCTTCAGCGCTACTCGAAGCTGAAGAAGCGCTGGCTGGGGGTCAAGAAGGTCACGCTGACCACGGCCACGGCGGGAACGCCGAAGCCGACGATGGTGACCTCCGCCGCGTTCAAGGCGAAGGTTGCGCTCAGGGTGCGCCTCCGCCTGGTCTTCTCCACGGCCCAGGCGACGCCCTGCTACGTCAGCGCGATCAGCAACATCGTCCGCGCGTAACCGAGGAGGGCCGCCGGGGAGCGAAGACCTCCCCGGCGGTCCGCTCAGCGTCCTTGAGCCCGTTCGTAGTTGGCGGCGACGGCGTCCCAGTTGACGATGTTCCACCAGGCCTCGAGGTACTCGGGCCGCCGGTTCTGGTACGTGAGGTAGTAGGCGTGCTCCCAGACGTCGATCCCGAGCAGGGGGACGTCGTCGGTCATCATCGGGGAGTCCTGGTTCGGGGTGGAGTACACGGCGAGGCCGGTGCCGTCGTGGACGAGCCAGGTCCAGCCTGAGCCGAACCGTTTCACGCCCGTGTCGTTGAGGAGCTGCTTGAGCTCGTCGACGCCGTCGAAGGTGCTTTCGATCGCCTCGGCAAGCGCCCCCGAGGGCTCGCCGCCGCCGTTGGGGCTCATGATCTCCCAGAACAGCGAGTGGTTGGCATGCCCGCCGACGTTGTTCCGGGCGGCAGCCTGCCGGTCATCGGGAAGAGTGTCGAGGTTCGTCAGCACGTGCTCGACCGGCTTGTCGGCCAGCCCTGTCCCCTCGAGCGCCTTGTTCGCGTTGTCGACGTAGGCCTGGTGGTGCTTGTCGTGGTGCAGGTGCATCGTCTGCTCGTCGATCGTCGGCTCGAGCGCGCCGTAGTCGTACGGAAGCGGGGGCACTTCGAAAGCCATCTGGACTCCTTTGCTCGCTAGAGCTGAGGCTAACCGGTTCGAGTGTCCGGCGATATGCTCACCCGTCGTCCGCCCGCCGAAAGGAGTCGCGTTGGCCACGCTCGCCTTCAACCACGAGGAGATCACCGCCCGGGCGCTGAAGCCCGCGCTGCTCGAGCTCGACGGCATCTCCCGCGCGTCCGTCGAGGCCCATTACAAGCTGTACCAGGGCTACGTGAGCAAGCGGAACGAGATCCTGGCCTCACTCGACGGCGTCGATCTGTCCGCCGCGAACCAGGTCTACTCGGAGCTGCGCTCGCTGAAGCTCGACCTCACCTTCGCAATCGGCGGGATCAAGAACCACGAGATCTACTTCGAGCACCTGGGCGGGAACGGCGGCGAACCGGGCGGAGTCATCCGCCAGCTGATCGAGCGCGACTTCGGGTCGGTGGCGGCCTGGCGCGGCGACCTGAAGG
>DASXQY010000215.1:0-51515 GCA_036506915.1 Gaiellaceae bacterium
CGGTGATCTACAACCGGCTGCACAGGCGGATGCCGCTCGGGATCGACGCGACGCTGCGCTACGGGCTCGACATCCCGCCGACGGAGTCGATCCGGCAGTCGCAGCTCGAGAGCACGAATGCGTACAACACGCGCAAGCGGCCCGGGCTGCCGCCGACGCCGATCGCGAGCCCCGGCCTCGCGTCGATCCAGGCGGCGGCACATCCCGCGCGCGTGGACTACCTCTACTTCGTCCGGAAGCCCGACAAGATGCACCACTTCTTTACCGCGAGCTTCGCGGCCTTCGAGCGCTACAAGGCCGAGCACGGCTACCCGTGATCGGCGGCGGAACGCGGCTCGTCGGCCTGCTCGGGCAGCCGGTCTCGGGGTCTCTCTCGCCGCGGATGCAGAACGCGGCCTTCGCGGCGCGGGCGCTCGACTGGGCCTACGTCCCGCTCGAGGTCGAGCCGGCGCGGCTGGAGAACGCGGTGCGCGGCCTGGTCGCCCTCGGGTTCGCCGGGGCGAACGTGACGATCCCGCACAAGGAGGCTGCCGCCGCGCTCTGCGACGAGGCGGAGGGCGACTCGGTCAACACACTCGTGATCCGCGCCGGCCGCGTGCTCGGGTTCAACACCGACCGGGAGACCATCGCGGGGATCGATGCCGAGCGTGTCTGCCTGATCGGGGCCGGCGGGGCGTCGAAGGCGCTCCTGCGCGCGCTGCCGGGCGAGGTACGGGTGTTCTCGCGGAGCGGCGACTGGCCTCCAGACGCGTCCGGTTGCGACCTGGTCGTGAACGCGACCCCGGTGCGTGACGAGCTGCTCGTCGAGCCGCGGCCCGAGCAGGCGGTGGTCGACCTTGCCTACCACGCCGACGGGCGCACGACCGCCCTGGTCGCGGCCGCGCGGGAGGCAGGCTGCCGGCTCGTCGTCGACGGGCTCGAGGCGCTCGTCCGCCAGGGGGCGGCCTCGTTCGTGCTTTGGACGGGCGTCGAGGCCCCCGTCGAGGCGATGCGGGCCAGCCTAGGCTTACCGGCGTGACGCTGACGCTGACGACCGCCGGGGAGTCGCACGGGCCGGCCCTGGTCGCGATCGTGACCGGCCTGCCGGCGGGGCTCGTGCTCGACCGCGCCGCGATCGACGAGAACCTCGCGCGGCGCCAGCAGGGCTACGGACGCAGCCCGCGGCAGAAGCTCGAGCAGGACGAGGTCGAGGTGCTCGCGGGGCTCCGGCACGGGCGGACGCTGGGGACGCCACTGGCGCTGGTCGTCCGCAACCGCGACCACCGCAACTGGGCGTGGGGGATGAGCCCGTGGCCGCCGGAAGGCGAGCCGGAGGGGAAGGGGACGAAGCCGGTGACACTGCCGCGCCCGGGTCACGCCGACCTGCCCGGCGCGCTCAAGTTCGGCCTCGCCGATGCGCGCGACGCACTCGAGCGGGCGAGCGCGCGGCAGACGGCGGTGGCGGTCGCGGCCGGAGCGGTCGCGAAGGCGCTCCTCGGTCACGTTAGTGTCGCGATCGAGGCCCGGGTCGTCTCGGAGGAGCTCGAGCGGCGGATCGACGAGGCCCGGGCCGAGCGCGACACGGTCGGCGGGGTCGTCGAAGTACGGGCGCGGGGCGTCCCGCCCGGGCTCGGCTCCTACGCGACGAAGGAGGAGCGGCTCGACGCGCGGCTGGCCGGCGCGCTGATGGGGGTCCAGGCGGTCAAGGGCGTCGAGATCGGCGCCGGCTTCGAGCTGGCCGAGCGACGTGGCTCGCAGGCGCACGACGAGATCCTCGCCGGCGAGCAGGGCGCGCTCTACCGCGAGACCAACTTCGCCGGGGGCATCGAAGGAGGAGTCTCGAACGGCGAGGTGGTGGTCGTGCGGGCGGCGATGAAGCCGCTGCCGACGCTGATGCGCCCGCTCCGTTCGGTCGACCTCGAGACCGGCGAGCCCGGCGAGGCCCTGGTCGAGCGCAGCGACGTCGCCGCGGTCGAGGCGCTCGCCGTCGTGGCCGAGGCCGCGGTCGCGTTCGAGCTCGCCCGCGCCGCGCGCGAGAAGTTCGGCGGCGACTCGCTCGCCGATTTTGTCGCCGCCCATCGCGCGTACGCGGAGCGCATCCCGTGGGCCCCGCGCTAGACCGGCACGTCGCCCTCGTCGGGTTCATGGGCGCGGGCAAGACGAGGCTCGGGGCCGAGGTCGCTCGCCGGCTGGGGCGGCCGTTCCACGACGTCGACCGCGAGATCGAGAACGCGCACGGGCCCATCTGGGAGCTGTTCGCATTGGAGGGCGAGGCGGCGTTCCGCGCGATCGAGGCCCGCTTCGTGGAGGAGGTCTGCGGCCGGCGAGAGCCAAGCGTGATCGCCGTCGGCGGCGGCGCCGTCGAGACACGCCGTTTGCTGGAGGAGCTCGACGCATTCATCGTCTTCCTCGACGTCGACGTCGACACGGCCTGGGAGCGCGTCCGGAAGAGCCGGCGCCCGCTCGCCCAGGACGAAGGTGAGTTCAGGCGGCGCTTCGAGCGTCGGCGGCCGCTCTACGAGGAGGTTGCCGACGCGAGGGCGGATGACGCGGACGGCATCGTGCTCGCGGCCGGAAGGGTCGAGGTCGCGGAGGGAGCGCTCGCACGGCTGGGAGCGCTCGTGCCCGACGGAGCGCTCGAGGTGGTGGCGGATGCAACGGTGCTCGATCTGCACCCGGTACCGCTCGAGGCGCCGGTGCACGCGCTTCCGCCCGGGGAGGACGCGAAGAGCGGCGGCGCGGTCGAGCGGCTCTGGTCCGAGCTGCGGCTCGACCGGAGCGGCACGATCGTCGCCGTCGGCGGAGGGTGCACGACGGATGCCGCGGGGTTCGCGGCAGCGACGTACCTGCGCGGGATCGCATGGGTCGCGGTCCCGACGACGCTCGTCGGGCAGGTCGACGCTGCAATCGGCGGCAAAACGGCGCTCAATCTGCCGGAGGGCAAGAATCTCGTCGGGGCCTTCCACTGGCCGGTCCGGACGTTGATCGACCCACACGTGCTGCGAACGCTGCCCGAGCGCGAGCGGCGGTCCGGGATGGCCGAGGTCGTCAAGACGGGCCTGCTCGTCGGGGAGCCGCTGTGGGAGCTGCCGGACGCCGAGATCGTGCGCCGGTGCGCGGCGTACAAGACGGCCGTGTGCCTGCGCGACCCGGACGAGCGGGGCGAGCGGGCCGTGCTCAACCTCGGCCACACGTTTGCGCACGCGCTGGAGGCCGCGGCCGACTACGAGCGCGTGAGCCACGGTGAGGCGGTCGCCCTCGGACTGCTCGCGGCGCTGCGGCTGTCGGGGCTCGAGACGACGCTGGTGGAAGAGGTGCTGGAGCCGAAGCCTGTAAGGGTGGACCGGGAGGCGGCTTGGGCTGCTCTCGCGCGCGACAAGAAGGCGCAGGGGGGCCGGCCCCGCCTCGTCCTGCTGGAAGGGCTGGGAAAGCCGGTAACGGGGGTCGAGCTGCCCGAAGCGCGGGTTCGCGCCGCACTCGACAAGCTGATAGCCGAATAGAGTCCCGGGCGTGCGCGTGGCCGTCCTCAACGGGGTGAATCTCGATGTCCTCCACCGGCGCGACCCGGACCTCTACGGCGGCCTGACTCTGAACCTGCTCGAGAGCCGCATCTACGAATGGGCCCGCGAGTTGGAGCTGATCGCTGACTGCCGCCACACCAACATGGAGGGGCTTTTCGTCGCCTGGTGCCACGACGCGCTCGACTGGGCGGGCGGGGTCGTCGTCAACCCGGGCGCCTGGTCGCACTACAGTTACGCGATCCGGGACGCGCTCGAGCTGTTCGAGGTCCCCGTGATCGAAGTGCACCTCTCCGACATCGAGAACCGCGAGGAATGGCGACGCCACTCCGTGATCGCGGACGTGGTGGCCACGCGCATCATCGGGAAGGGCCCCGACGGCTATCGGGAGGCGCTCGAAGTCCTGGCGAAAGGAACGCATGACCGATCGGATTGAACGCCTCCGCGCCCCGCTCGAGGAGCCGCTGCTCGTCTCGAGCGGCGTCAACGTCCGCTATCTCGTCGGCTTCGAGAGCTCGAACACCGCGCTGCTCGTGGAGCCCGAGCGCCTGCGCCTCTTCAGCGACTTCCGGTACGCCGAGGCCGGCCGGGCGGTCGAGGGGGTCGAGTTCGTCGAGACGAAGCGATCGCTCTTCGCCGACCTGGCCGAGCGGCTCTCGGGGCGGGTCGGCTTCGAGGCCGACGACCTCACCTACGCGCGCTACGCAACGCTCGCCGCCGGAGAGGCGGAGCTCGTCCCCCGCTATGGGCTCGTCGAGGGTCTGCGGCTCGTCAAGGACGCCGAGGAGCAGGAGGCGATCAGGCGGGCAAGCGAGGTCACGAACCAGGCGTACGAGCGCCTCGCCGCGGAACGGTTCGTCGGGCGCACGGAGCAGGATCTCGCCTGGCGGATGGACGAGCTCTTCCACGAGCTCGGCGCCGACGAGCCGGCCTTTCCGACGATCGTTGCCGCCGGCCCGAACGCCGCGCGGCCGCACGCCGACCCGGGCGAGCGGGTGATCGAGCCCGGGCAGACGGTCGTGATCGATGCCGGCGCGCGCGTGGACGGCTACTGCTCGGACTGCACGCGCACCTTCGCGACCGGCCCGCTCCCGGACCGGCTCGCCGCGGCCTACGCGACCTGCCTGGACGCGCAGCTCGCCGGGGTCGAAGCGGTTCGCGCCGGCGTGACCGGGATCGACGCCGACGCCGCGGCGCGCGCCCGGGTCGAGGACGCCGGGCTCGGCGAGGCGTTCGGCCACGGGCTCGGCCACGGGGTCGGGCTGGACGTCCACGAGGCGCCGCGCCTCTCTCGCGAGTCCGGCGAGACACTCGCGGCGGGGAGCGTCGTCACAATCGAGCCCGGGATCTACCTCGAGGGGCTCGGCGGGATCCGGATCGAGGACCTCGCGATCATCCGCGACGGCGAGCCGGAGGTGCTCACGGCGTTCACGAAAGAGCTCGTGACGGTCGACTAGACTCGGGCGCCGGTGGCCGAAACCGTCTCCACAAACCAGTTCCGGAACGGGATGCACATCCAGCTCGAGGGCTCGGTCTGGCGCATCCTCGAGTTCCAGCACGTCAAGCCCGGCAAGGGCGGCGCGTTCGTCCGTTCCCGCCTGCGCAACCTCGACTCCGGCGCGGTCGTTGACAAGACTTTCCGGGCCGGCGAGAAGTTCCCGCGCGTCCATACCGAGGTGAAGGAGGTGCAGTACCTCTACGACTCGGGCGACGACGTCGTCTTCATGGACACCGAGACCTACGATCAGTTCACGCTGCGGCGCGACTCGGTCTCGGACGCGATGCCGTACCTCGAGCCCTCCAGCTCGGTGCAGATGCTCTGGGTGGACGGCCGGCCGGCAGGGGTGCAGCTACCCGGGTCGGTGGAGCTCGCGGTCGCCCAGACCGAGCCCGGCGTTCGCGGTGACACGGTCTCCAACGTGACGAAGCCGGCGACGCTGGCAACCGGCGCGGTGGTGCAGGTCCCGCTGTTCGTGAACACGGGCGACCGGATCAAGGTCGACCCGCGCGGGGGCCGCTACATCTCCCGCGCATGAACGAAACCCGCGCAGAGCACTCGGCCTTCGGCCGAGTCCTGCACGCTGACTCCGTAGCCGCTCGATCTCCGACAAAAAAACCGCGCTAGGCTCCGGCCGTGCCTGTCCTCGTCGACACTACGATCCGGCTGCTCGGCCAGGAGCCGCTCGCCGGCCGGATGCCGACGGCCGAGCTGCTGCGACTCGCCGAGATCCTCGACGGGGCAGGCTTCGCCTACCTCGAGGTCTCCGGCGGCGGCGTCTTCGACACCGCGGTGCGCCGCGGCGTCGAGAGCCCGTGGGAGCGGATCCGCTCGCTCAACAACCGCACGAAGACTCCGCTCGCGATGGCTCTCCGCGGGCGCTTTCTCGTCGGCTCGCACCCGGTCGGAGGCGACTTCGTGCGCCGCTTCGTCGCCTCGGCCGCCGAGAGCGGGATCGAGGTCTTCCGCCTCCACGACCCGCTGAACGACGTAGAGAACCTGCGCGAGGCCGGTGAGGCGATCAACGCGGCGGGCAAGGAGTTCGACGCCGGCCTCGTCTACGGCTCGGGCTACACGGGCGAGATCGACGCCCTCGTCGAGCAGGCGCGAAAGCTTCCGGACCTCGGGGCGGCTCGCGTTCTGGTGCACGACCCGTCGAGCTCGCTCGAGCCTCATCGGGCGCAGGAGCTCGCCGCTACCCTCGCGGAGAAGAGCGGCCTCCCCGTCGGCCTCTACTGCCAGGGCGCGGCCGGCAACGCGATGGCGGCGGGGCTCGAGGCCGTCCGGGCCGGCGCGGACCTGATCGCCTGCGCGGTCTACCCCGTCGCGCTGACGGTGCACCGCGTCTCGGGGGAGGCGATGGCAACCGCGCTCGCCGGGCTCGGCCTCGACACCGGCGTGGACGTCGACGCGCTCTGGCGCGCCTCCGAGCTCGTCGACGAGCACATCGGCGACGAGCCGGTCGCTCCCGTCGCACCCCGGGTCGCCGTTCGGGCTGCCGAGCACCGAGTTCCGCCCGGCCTCGTCGCCGCCCTCGACCTGCACCTGCGTGCAAACGCGTCGGGCGATCGCCTCGACGAGGTGCTGGCCGAGCTCGCGCAGGTCCGCGAGGAGGTCGGCTGGCCGCCGCTCGCCGCGCCGATCGGCCAGATCCTCGCTTCGCAGGCGCTCCTGCATGTGCTCTCGGCAGCCCGCTACCAGACCGTGGTGGACGAGCTCCGCGGGCTGATCGAGGGCCGGTACGGCAGCCCGCCCGGGCCGATCGACCCGGCCGTCCGGCGGGCCGTGGAGCTGCTCTCGGACGGCACCATCTCGGAGGGGCGGCCGCCGGACCTGGACGAGATCCGCGACGAGGCGGAGGGGCTCGCCTCGAGCGAGGAGGAGCTGCTCCTGCTCGCGCTCTTCGGGGAGGAGGCCGAGCCGCTGCTCGAGTCGATCAGGGGCAGGGCGCGCCGCGACGAGAGCCTCGCGGCCGGAGGCGTCGACCAGGCCCGCGCGGAGCGCATCCGTGAGATCGTCCGGATCGTCCAGGAGTCCGGGGTGGGGGAGGTGACGATCGAGGAGAGCGGGATGCGGGTCTCGGTCCGCAGAACCCCCGAACCGCTCGAACCGCAGCTCTCCGCCGCCGTCCCCGAGGAAGAAGCAGGGACCGCGGTCACGCCGGCACCCGTTCCCGAGGCGGACGGCTACGTCCGTGTCGAGGCGCCGATGGTCGGCGTCTTCTACCGCGCCCCCCAGCCGGGGGCGCCGCCCTTCGTCGAGGAGGGCGACACGGTGGCATCCGGTCAGACGCTCTGCGTCCTCGAGGCGATGAAGCTGATGAACGAGATCAAGGCAGACACGGCCGGAGTCGTTCGGCGGATCCACGTCGGCAACGCCGAGCCGGTCGAGTTCGGCCAGCTTCTGTTCGAGCTCGAGCCCGTCTCGGTCGCCCCGCCGCTCGACGCAGTCGAGTGATGTTCAGGCGGGTGCTGGTCGCAAACCGCGGCGAGGTGGCGGTGCGCGTGATCCGGGCGCTGCACGAGAGCGACGTCGAGGCGGTCGCCGTCTACTCGACCGCCGACCGCGACGCGATGCACGTGCGCCTCGCCGACCGAGCCGTCTGCATCGGCCCGCCGCAGGCGACCGAGAGCTACCTGCGCATCCCGGCGCTCGTGGCCGCCGCCACGACGACCGGCTGCGAGGCGGTGCATCCCGGGTGGGGCTTCCTCGCCGAGAGCCCGGCGTTCGTCGAGGCGTGCGCCGACAACGACCTCGTCTTCATCGGCCCGAGCGCCGAGACGATGGCGCGCATGGGCGACAAGGTGCAGGCCAAGGCGGAGCTGCGGGCGGCCGACGTGCCGCTCGTGCCCGGCACCGAGGAGCCGATCGATCTCGACGAGGCCCGTGCGGCTGCCGACGAGGTCGGCTACCCCGTCCTGCTGAAGGCCGCTGCCGGCGGCGGCGGCAAGGGGATGCGCCTCGTGCAGAGCCCCGACGAGCTCGACTCCGCCTTCGGCACCGCCGCGCTGGAGGCCGAAGCGGCCTTCGGCGACGGCAGCCTCTACCTCGAGAAGGCGATCTCGCCCGCGCGCCATGTCGAGATCCAGGTCCTCGCCGACGGCCAGGGCGGAGTCCTTACCCTCGGCGAGCGCGAGTGCTCAATCCAGCGGCGCCACCAGAAGCTGATCGAGGAGTCGCCCTCGCCTGCGCTGACGCCGGAGACGCGGGAGGAGATGGAGGCGGCAGCCGAGCGTGCCTGTCACGCGATCGACTACCGCAACGCGGGCACCTTCGAGTTCCTGCTCGGCCCGGACCGGGCCTTCTACTTCATTGAGTTGAACGCCCGCCTCCAGGTCGAGCATCCGGTGAGCGAGCTGGTGACGGGCATCGACATCGTCCGCGAGCAGCTCCGGATCGCCTCGGGCGAGTCCCTCGCGCGGACGGGCCGGGCCGAGCGGCGGGGGCACGCGCTCGAGGTTCGCCTGAACGCGGAGGATCCCGCGCGCGACTTCGCGCCCTCCCCGGGCCGCATCGACCGGTTCCGCCCGCCCCTCGGGCCGGGCGTGCGCCTCGACACGTGGGTCGAGGAGGGAGCGGTCGTCCCGCCGCACTACGACTCCCTGCTCGGCAAGCTGATCGTGTGGGACGAGACGCGGCGAGAGGCGATCGACCGCGCGCTGCGCGCGCTCGGCGAGCTCCAGCTCGAAGGCGTCCCGACCACCCGCGAGCTGGCAATGGACATCCTCCGGAGCGAGGAGTTCGGGAGCGGCCGGTACTCGACCGGCTTTCTCGCGGAGGCCGGTGCGCGCCTGCCGGCGCTGGCAGGCTCGTGACAGAGCCGCTCGTCCTGCCGGGCCCGGAGGGCTCGATCACCGTCGCCCCGGCTGCGCTGACGCGCCTCGTCGTCCGCGCCGCTCAGTGCGTCGACGGGGCCCGCGTCCGCCGGCCGCGCCGCTCCGTCGAGGTCGCTCACGCGGGCGGACGGGTCTCGGTCTCGCTCGAGGTTGCCGTCTCGCACGGCGCGATCGTCCCGGAGCTCGCGCACGCGGTCCAGGAGCGGGTGGCGCGGGCGGTCGGGACCGCCTGCGGCGTCGAGATCGAGCGGGTCGACCTGACGATCGAGGAGATCGCGTGACGACCGGCCGCAGAGCGGCCCGCCGCACCGCGCTCGTCCTCCTCTACCAGTGGGACGTGACCGGGCAGGAGCTCGCATCGCTCTTCGAGGGCGAGATCGATCCCTACGCACGCGAGACGGCGGAGGCCGTGATCGAGGCGCACGAGGAGCTCGACCGCCGCATCACCGAGGCCGCCGACGACTGGACCGCCGACCGGCTCGGGGCGCTCGAGCGCAACATCCTGCGGATCGCGATCCACGAGCTCGACCGCGACGAGGTGCCGGTCGAGGTCGCGATCAACGAGGCCGTCGCGCTCGCCAAGCGCTACTCGTCCGAGGACGCGGGCCGGCTCGTGAACGGCATACTCGGACGGATCGTGAAGGAGTCAGCAGTTTGAGCGCGGAGGACCGGCTCAGGAACGCCGAGGAGCTGCTCGACCGGCTCGAGCGGACGCGTGGCCGCCTCGAGGAGACGAAGGACCCGGACGAGGCGATCGAGATCCTCTCCGAGCTGGCCGAGATCGCCAAGGCGGTAGAGTCGCAGCTCCAGCAGGCGAAGCGGGAGGCGGAGACATGAGCGCACCGGACGAGCTGCGCGAGCTGGTCGAGTCCTACCTCCAGGAGCTCGCCCTGACGCCCGAGCTGGGCGGCCTGGAGGAGTCGATGCGGCACGCCCTCGCCGGCGGAGGAAAGCGCGTTCGGCCGGTGCTCTGCCTCGCCACCGCGGAGGCGGCGGGCGCCGATCCCGAGGCAGCCCTGCCGGCGGCGGCTGCGCTCGAGCTCGTCCACAACTTCTCTCTCGTCCACGACGACCTGCCCGCGCTCGACGACGACGAGGTGCGCCGGGGCCGGGCGAGCACCTGGGCGCAGTACGGCGAGGCGGTCGCGATTCTCGCCGGAGACGCGCTCCTCGCGGAGGCGTTGCGGCTCGCCCTCTCGTATCCGACGCCGGCCGTCGCCAGGGAGCTGGTGCAGGCGACGCTCGGGATGATCGGCGGCCAGTACCTGGACGTCACCGCCGCCGAGACCGACCTCGCCGCGCTGCACCGGCTCAAGACCGGCTGTCTCTTCTCCGCGTCGGTCGCCTGCGCGCTCTGGGTCGCGGAGGTGCCGGAGCGCGACCAGGCCCCGTGGCGCGCGTTCGCGGACGAGGTGGGGCTTCTCTTCCAGATAGTCGACGACATCCTCGACGAGGACGGCTACCTGCTCGAGCACGGGCCCGAGGGTGCCCGCGCGCTCGCCGACCAGGCCGCCGACCGGGCCCAGGCCTACCTGCTCGAGCTGCCGGCGGACACCTCCGTCCTCGCCGGGATCGTCTCGGGGCTCGCGGCGCGCACCTCCTAGGGCCCCGGCGTGAAGAAGCGGTTGGACGTGTTGCTCGTCGAGCGCGGGCTCGCGGAGAGCCGTGCCCAGGCACAGGCCCTCGTGCTCGCCGGCCACGTGCCGGGATACGACAAGGCCGGCGCGCAGGTCGACGAGTCGGCCGAGGTGACGGTGACTGCGCCGCCGCGATTCGTCTCGCGGGGAGGTGAGAAGCTCGCGCACGCGCTCGACGTGCTCGGCGTCGATCCGGCCGGGCGCGACTGCCTCGACGTCGGCGCCTCGACGGGTGGGTTCACGGATGTCCTGCTCCAGCGGGGGGCGGCGAGGGTGATCGCGCTCGACGTCGGCTACGGGCAGCTGCATCCGCGAATCCGCGAGGACCCGCGCGTGACCGTTCTCGAGCGCGTGAACGTGCGTGAGCTGCGCGAGCTGGACTTCGCGCCCGAGCTCGTCGTCTGCGATGTCGCGTTCGTGAGCGTTCGCAAGGCTCTCCCGCCGGCGCTCCGGCTCGCGGCGCCCGGGTGGGAGGCGCTAGCCCTCGTCAAGCCGCAGTTCGAGGCGGGGCGGGCGGAGAGCCGGCGCGGCGTCGTGCGCGATCCGGAGGTTCACAGACGCGTCCTGCGCGAGGTCGCCGAGGCGGCGGGCGCGTGGTCGGCGCAGGCTGCCGGCGTCGTAGACTCCGGTCTGCCCGGCCCGAAGGGGAACCGCGAGTTCTTCCTCCACCTCTTCCACCGCGAGAAGCCGGAGGTCCCGGATGAGCTCGAACGCTGGATCGACGACGCAACCGCATGAGCGCCACCGCTAAGGCCGTCAAGCGCGCGGCCGTGATCACGCACGGTAAGCCCGAGACGATCGGGGCTGCGCTCGAGCGGCTGCAGGCGCTCGCGGCCGACCGCGGCGTGGAGCTGCTCTTCCCGGACGAAGAGGTCGAGAAGCACGGGCTCGGGAGCGACCACGGCGATCTGGCGGAGGCCGACCTGGCGGTCGTGCTCGGAGGCGACGGGACGATGCTGCGGGCGCTTCGGCGCTTCCTCGGCACCGCCGTGCCCGTGATCGGAGTCAACTTCGGGCGCGTCGGCTTCCTCGCCTCGATGGAGGCGGAGTCCCTCGACGAGGGGCTCGGGAGGGCGCTTGCGGGCGACTACCGCGTGGTGGAGCTTCCGGCACTCGAGGCCGAGGCGGGCGGCGAGCGCTGGGCGGCCGTGAACGACGTCGTCGTCACCAGCTCCACGCTCGGGCGCATGGTCGAGCTCGGTTGGGTCATCGGCGGCGAGGACCTCGGCTCCCTGCCTTGTGATGGGCTGATTTGCTCGACGCCTTCCGGCTCGACCGCCTACAACCTCTCCAACGGAGGGCCCGTGCTCGTCTGGGGTCTCGACGCGATGGCGATCACCTTCGTCGCCCCGCACTCGCTGGACGCCCGGCCGCTCGTCGTCCCGAGCGGGCTCGACCTCGCCGTGGCGAACCGGAGCGCGGATCTCTCGGCAACGGTGCTCGTCGACGGGCACGCAGTGCGGGAGCTGGCGCCGGGCGAGGGAGTCGTCGCCGGCCTTTCCGAGCAGCACAGCCTGCTTGCGACCCTGCCGGAGAGCACCTTCTTCAGCCGCTACCGGCGCACCTTCAGCTCCTAGGAGCGGCGGCGGCGATGAGCCACCTCGATCGCTGCCGCGGACGAATTGGCACAAAATCGGCACAGATGCGGCCGCGAGGAACCGGTACCGTCCCAATCCCCCACCCACCCTGGGGGCGCGCGCGTGAACAAGTAGTGCGTGCGGCGAGCCCTCCGTTTTGGCGGGTCGCCGCGCGGCTCGAGCCGACGTAGCATCCAGCCCGTGCTTCGCCGCCTGCGCATCGAGAACCTCGTCCTCATCCGCGAAGCCGAGCTCGCCTTCGCGCCCGGCCTGAACGCGATCACCGGCGAGACGGGCGCGGGCAAGACCATCCTCGCGCAGGCGGTCGGCCTCCTGCTCGGCTCCCGGGGCGATGCGGCATTCGTCGGCCCCGAGGGCGCAGAGGCCTACGTCGAGGCGGAGCTTGAGCCGCCGGCGGGGTTCTTCGAGGACGAGGAGCTGGCGGCGCTCGCGGAGCTGCGGCCGCAGGACGAGGAGGGGCTCGTGCTGGCGCGCCGCGTGTTCGGCGACGGCCGTACACGCGCATATGCCTGGGGGAGGAGCGCCGCGCGCGAAGATCTGGCCGCGGCCGGCGAGCGCCTCATCGCGATGTCCGGCCAGTTCGAGCAACGCCGGCTCGCGCGGCCCTCCTATCAGCTCGACCTGCTCGACGCGTTCGCCGGCGAGGATCAGCAGTCCCGCCGCTCGGCGCTCCGGCTCTCCTGGCGCGAGCTCGCGGCGGCGAGACGGCGGCACGCCGAGCTGACAGAGGGGGCGGCGACGGCAGAGACCCGGCTCGCCGAGCTGCGGGCGCTGGTCGAGGACACGGCGAGCCTGGAACCGGACGGCGAAGAATCGTTGCGGGCGGAGCGCGAGCGACTGCGCCACGTGACCGAGCTGGCGCAGGGGGTCGCCGCCGCGGGCGAGGCGATCTCGCCGGAGGAGGGCGAAGGCGCCGCGGGTCAGGTCGCCCTGGCCGAGCGGTCCGTCGCCCCGCTGGAGCGGCTCGCGCCCGAGCTCGAGCGCGCTGGCGACGAGCTTCGCGACGTGGAGCTTCGACTGCGGGAGACCGCTTCCGAGCTGCGGGCATTCCTCGCCTCGCTCGAGGCCCAGCCCGACCGGCTCGAGCAGATCGAGTCCGAGCTCGACCTGATAGCCGAGGCGAAACGGCGTTTCCGTTGCACGAGCTACGAGGAGCTGCTCGCCCGGGCAGCCGAGGCACGGGAAGAGCTTGCCGCCGTCGAGGGCGGCGAAGAGCCCGTCGCTGCGGCAGCGAAGGCGCTGGCGGCCGCGGAGAAGCGGGTGGCGACGCTCGCGGCGGGCCTGCGCTCGGCTCGCCGGAAGGCGGCCGAGCCGTTCGCGGCGGCGGTTGCGGAGGAGCTCCGGGGAATCGGGCTCGGGGAGGGCGAGTTCCGCGTCGAGCTTCGCGACCGCGAGCTCGGTGCCGCCGGCTCCGACGAGGCGGTCTTCCTGATCCGGCCCAATGCCGGCCTGCCTTTTGCCCCGGTGGCGGAGACCGCATCCGGTGGAGAGCTCTCCCGGATCGCGCTGGCAATCGCGGCCGTCGGGGGCGGGGAGACGCTGGTGTTCGACGAGATCGACGCAGGGATCGGAGGAGAGACCGCGCACTCCGTCGGCGAGACGCTCCGGCGGCTCGCTTCCCGCGCGCAGGTCGTCACGATCACCCACCTGCCGCAGATCGCGAGCCTCGCCGATCGCCATTTCCGAGTCGAGAAGGTCACCGGCGATCCGACGCACACACAGATCGAGACCCTCGCCGAAGGCGAGCGGCGTGAGGAGATCCGCCGCATGCTCGGCGGCGAGGAGTTCATCGCGGCCGTCCAGCAGGAGCGATGAGCTTCATCGAGTTCACCGGCACGGCTCGGCTCGACCGGCGCACGAAGCATCTCGTCCACCGGCTCGGCCCGGATGACGTCGCGATCATCGATCACCAGGATCTCGACCGGGTCTCCGCGGAAGAGCTGCTCGAGTCCGGCGTGCGCGTAGTGGTGAACGTGTCGCGCTCGCAGAGCGGACGCTTCCCCAACCCCGGGCCCCTCCTCCTCGTCCGCGGCGGCGTGCGGCTGATCGACGTGCCTGGCGCCCCGCTGTTCGAGGAGGTGAGCGACGGGGAGGCCGTCACAGTCCGCGGCGCAAGCGTCTTCCGTAACGGCACCTGCGTGGCGCAAGGCCGGACGCTCGAGGCCGAGGAGCTGTCGAAGGCGCTCTCCGAGCAACGGGGCCGGGTGACCGAGGCGCTCGAGATCTTCGCCGAGAACACCCTCCGGTACCTGCGTGAGGAGGGCCGCCTGCTCGCCGAGGGCCTGGACTTCCCCCCGCTGCAAACCCGGTTCCGCGAGCGTCATGCGCTCGTGGTGGCGCGCGGCCCCGGGTACAAGCGCGACCTCGGAATCGTGCGGCCGTACGTGCGCGACTTCAAGCCGGTGATCGTCGGTGTCGACGGGGGAGCGGACGCGCTGCTCGCCGCGGGGATGAAGCCGGAGGTGATCGTCGGAGACATGGACTCGGTCTCCGACAGAGCGCTGCGGTGCGGCGCGGAGCTGGTCGTTCACGCCTATCGCGACGGTGCGGCGCCCGGGGCGGCAAGGCTCGAAGCGCTCGGCCTGCCGTTCGCCGCCGTCTCGGCGCCCGGGATCAGCGAGGACGTCGCCCTGTTGCTCGCATACGAGAAGGGCGCGGAGCTGATCGTCGCCGTCGGAACGCACTTCAACCTGATCGAGTTCCTCGAGCGCGACCGGGCCGGCATGTCGTCGACCTTCGTGACCCGGCTGAAGGTCGGCGAGATCCTGATCGACGCGAAGGGGGTCTCGCGGCTCGTCAGCCGTCAGGTCGGCCTGTGGCCGTTGATCGCGTTCGCGCTCGCCGGCCTCGGCGCCGTCGTGGTCGCCGTTCTCGCCTCGCCCGGGCTGAGGCACTTCATCGGCCTGCTCAGCCAGCGGATCCGCGATCTGCTCGGCATCGGCTGACTCGAGCCGGCGGCGCCGCCCTCGCCGCGCTTGGCCGCAACCGCAACACTTTCCGTACGATGCCGCGCGTCGTCGCCTCCCGGGAGCTCCTGGCCTCGCGCCGGGACGTCTGGGCCTTTCTCGCCGAGCCGCACCATCTACCGGACTGGTGGCCGGGCATCGCGGGTGTCCAGCCAGACCGCCGCGGGCTCGCGCCCGGCGCGCGTTGGAGCGTTCACGGCGGGTCTCGGCCGACGTTGATCCGCAAGCCGGACATGACCGGCACGCTCCTCGTCCTGGAGGTCGATCCGTACGAGCGCATCGTGTGGCACATGACCGGCGAGCGGCTGGACGTCGAGCTCCGCCTGACGGCCTCCGGCGAGACCAGGACGACCGCAGAGCTGACCATCAGCGGCCCGTTCTTCATCGGCCTCCGCCGAGCGCTCCCCCGCACGGCTCTGAACCGTCTGTACGCGCTGTGCCAGACTGCCGCTGAGCTCTGAGATGTTCGACTTCCGCTACCACGTCGCCTCGCTGGCGGCCGTCTTCCTGGCGTTGATCATCGGCATCCTCGTCGGTGTCGGGATCTCCGACCGCGGCCTCGTCGACAAGGCGAAGAAGAGCCTCGAAGAGCGGCGTCTCGCCAACCTTCAGTCCCGGCTGGACGAGGCGACTCAGCGCTCCGACGAGTTCGCTCGCGAACGGGCGGCCGCGAAGACGTTCGTCAACGAGACCTACCCGGTGCTCGTCCGCAACCGGCTCCGCGGGGACCGGATCGCGGTCCTCTTCGTCGGCTCGGCGGACGGCGGCGTGCGGTCCGCGGTCGACCGCGCCCTGACCGACGCGGGTGCCCAGCAGCTTCGTCTGCGCGCGCTCAAGGTGCCGATCGAGCCGAGGCAGCTCAACCCGGCGCTCCTCTCGACACCGGACACCGAGAGCTACGCCGGCAGGACGAACCTCGATTCGCTGGGACGCGCCCTGGGTCAGGAGCTGGTGGCCGGGGGCGACACCCCACTCTGGAACACGCTCACCGACGCGCTGGTCGAGGAGCGCGCAGGTGCGAGCAAACCGGCTGCCGACGGCGTGGTGGTGGTGAGGACCGCCGCCCCCCAGCGGGACGGCACGAGCCGCTTCCTGCTCGGGCTCTACGAGGGCCTCTCGAGCGTCGGTGTCCCGGCCGTGGGCGTGGAGACGAGCGATACCGAGCAGTCGGCCGTGGCCGTCTACCGGAAGGCCGGCCTCTCGAGCGTCGACGACGTGGACACGCCAACCGGCCGACTCGCCCTCGTCCTGCTCCTCGCCGGGGCGCCCTCGGGCCAGTACGGCCTGAAGACCTCCGCGCACCAAGGCGCGCTGCCGCCGATCCGGAAGACCGCCGGCGCGGGTGGCTGAGCCGCTGACGATCCTCGTCGCCGCTCGCGACGAGGAGGCGCGGATCGGCGAGACGGTGGCGGCCCTGAGGCGGGCGTTCCCGCACGCGGAGGTGCTGGTCGCCGACGACGGCTCGCGCGACGCCACCGCCTCAACCGCCAAGGCCGCCGGCGCAGGCGTCGTCCGCCTGCCCCGGCTCGGGAAGGGACAGGCGCTCTCGCTGGCCGAGCGCGAGGCGACCGCCGGGGCGCTCCTCCTCGCCGACGCCGACCTCGAAGGAGAGCTGGGGCCGCTCCTGGACGGGGACGCCGACCTCGCCGTCGCGGCGTTCGAGAAGCGCCAGGGGGGCGGCTTCGGGATCGCGAAGAGCGCCGCCCGCATGCTGATCAGGGCCCGCTCCGGCTTCGAGGCGGGGGAGCCGCTGTCGGGCCAGCGCGCCCTCTCCCAGATCGCACGCGAGACGTGCTTCCCGCTCGCGCCCGGCTTCGGCTGCGAGGTCCGGATGACGATCGACGCGGCCCGCGCCGGCCTGCGCGTCCGCGAGCTCGAGCTCCCCCTCCGGCACCGGGCCACCGGCCGCGACCCGCGCGGCTTCCTCCACCGTGGGCGCCAGCTGGTCGACGCGGTGCTCGCCTGCGGGCCGACCGCGCAAAACCATCGCGGCCTGCGGCTCCCGCTCGTGGGGGCGCTGGTCGCGCTCGGGGGGACGCGTGCACCCCGTCGCGTCCGGCTGACCATTGCCGGAATCGCGCTCCTCGGTCTCGCCGACGACCTCTGGAGCGGCCCCGAGCGCGGCTTCCGCGCCCACCTGCGAGCCGGCCGGACGACCGGAGCGCTGAAGGCGGGAGGCATCCCCGTCCTCGCCCTCGCAGGGACGCGCTCCGTCTCCGGCGCGCTCCTCGTCTCGCTCTCTGCGAACGGCCTGAACCTGCTCGACACCCGCCCCGGCCGGGCGCTCAAGGCGTTCCTCACAGGCGCGGCGCTCCTGCGTGGCCCGGCCCGGGCCTACGCGCCGATTGCCGTCCTGCTCGCGCCGTACGATCTCCGCGAGATGACGATGCTCGGTGACGCCGGGTCGAATGCGCTTGGAGCCGTGCTAGGTTACGGGTCCGTGGCAACGTTCACGGCTAGGGGTCGCCGGCTTGCGATCGCAGCGCTTGCGGGCCTCACCTTCCTCGGCGAGACGCGCTCCCTCGGAGAGCTGATCGAGCGAACGCCGGGCCTCTCGTACCTCGACCGGCTGGGGCGGCCCGACTAATGGCCCGCCGGCCACCGAAGTACGTCTTCGTCACCGGAGGCGTCGTCTCGTCGCTTGGCAAGGGGATCACGGCCGCCTCGCTCGGCCGCCTGCTGAAGGCGCGTGGCCTCAAGGTGCAGGTGCAGAAGTTCGACCCGTACATCAACGTCGACCCCGGCACGATGAGCCCCTTCCAGCACGGCGAGGTCTTCGTCACCGAGGATGGCGCTGAGACCGATCTCGACATCGGGCACTACGAGCGCTTCATCGACGAGAACCTCTCCCGGACCGCGAACCACACCGCGGGCGCGATCTGGGACCGCGTGATCCGGAAGGAGCGCAAAGGCGAGTACCTCGGCTCGACCGTACAGGTGATCCCGCACATCACGAACGAGATCAAGGAGCGGATCCGCAGCGCCACCGAGGCGAGCGACTGCGACGTCGTCGTGACCGAGATCGGCGGCACGGTCGGCGACATCGAGTCGCATCCCTTCCTCGAGGCGATCCGGCAGTTCCGGCGCGAGGCCGGCCCCGAGAACGTCTGCTACGTCCACGTCACCCTCGTGCCGTTCATCGACACGGCGGGTGAGCTGAAGACGAAGCCCACGCAGCACTCGGTCAACGAGTTGCGGCGGATCGGCGTCCATCCCGACATCGTCGTGGCGCGCTCGCGCGACCGGATCTCGACCGACATCCGCGAGAAGATCGCGCTCTTCGCCGACCTCGAGCCGCGCGCGGTGATCGCCAACCACGACGTCTCCGATCTCTACCTCGTCCCGTCGGCGCTCCAGGCGGAGGGCTTCGACGCACTCGTCTGCGAGAAGCTCGGGCTCCCGGACGGGGAGGCGCAGCTCGGTGAATGGCTCGAGCTGACCGAGCGCATCCGCGCGCCGCGCGCCGGCGACGTCGAGATCGCGCTCGTCGGCAAGTACGTGAAGCTCCACGACGCGTACCTCTCGGTGCACGAGGCGCTCAAGCACGCCGGCGTCCACCACGGCTGCTCGGTGCGGGTCCGCTGGTTCGACGCGCAGGGGATGTCGCTTGAGGAGGCCCAGGCGGAGCTCGACCAGGTCGACGGCGTGCTCGTGCCGGGCGGGTTCGGCTCACGCGGGTGGGAGGGGAAGATCCTCGCCTGCCGGGTCGCGCGGGAGCGCGAGATCCCGTACCTCGGCATCTGCCTGGGTATGCACGTCGCCGTCTCGGAGTTCGCCCGCCACGTCGTCGGGCTCGAGGGCGCGAACTCGACGGAGATGGACCCGGAGACGCCCCACCCGGTGATCGACCTGCTTCCGGAGCAGAAGGAGATCGAGGACCTCGGCGGCACGATGCGCCTCGGCGCCCAGGCGGTCGAGCTCGCAGAGGGCACGCAGGCGCTCGCCGCCTACAACGAGCTCGTCGTCCACGAGCGCCACCGTCACCGCTACGAGGTGAACAACCACTTCCGGCCGCTGCTCGTCGAGCACGGTCTCGTCGTGTCGGGCACCTACCAGGAGGGGCGCCTGGTCGAGATCGTGGAGCTGGCCGACCACCCGTGGTTCGTGGCCAGCCAGTTCCACCCCGAGTTCAAGTCACGCCCCACCCGCCCGGCGCCGCTCTTCCGCGATTTTGTCGGCGCCGCCTTCGCTCGCGCCCGCGAGCGGGCCGGCGCCGCCGTTACAGCGTCAACCTGAGACTCAGTCTTCGGGCCAACTGACCGAGACGTAGTAGAGGAGACCGGCCATCGTGGTCTCGCTCGCCCGGAAGCGCATCTTGAGCTCGGTGCCGTCCGCACGGACGACGGTGGTGACGCCGCTCAGCTCGCCGCTCGCCACCATCTGCTTGAACTCCGCGGGCGCTTCGGTGTACCGGGCGATGTCGGTGATCCGCTTGTCGAGCAGCTCCTCGCGGGTGTACCCGAGCAGCTCGCACGCATACTGATTCACCGCGACGTACCGCATCTCGTCGTCCGCGACGAGGATCGCAACCGGCGCGTGCTCGACGGCATCCCCGAGGAGGACGCTCTGAACGAGAGGCTCGGAGACGCTCACCCAACAAATCTAACGCGCGCGACTAAGATCGCCTAGTGCCACGACCCGGCTGGGCCCCGGACGTACTCTCGCTGTTCGTGGAGCTCGCGGCGCTCCCCAGCCCCTCCGGCCAGGAGCGCGCCGTCGCCGACCGCGTGCTCGACTACCTGCGGGCGCTCGGGCTGGAGGCTGACGAGGACGATGCGGGGGCTCGCATCGGCTCGACGATGGGAAACCTCCTCTGCCGCCTGGAGCCGCATGGGGACGGAGGCGGCGCCCCGATCTTCTTCTGTGCCCACCTAGATACTGTGCCGCCAGAGGGGTCGATCGAGCCGGTCATCGGCGAGGACGGGATCGTCCGGAACGGAGCCGGAACGATCCTTGGGGCGGACGACAAGTCGGCCGTCGCGGCGATGCTCGAGGCGACGGCGCGCCTGGTGGAGGACGGCCGCCCCCACGCAGGCGTCGAGCTCCTCTTCACTCCGAAGGAGGAGGTCGGGCTCGTTGGGGCCGCCGCCTTCGATCAGACCCGGCTCGCCGCGAGGCTCGGCTACGTCTACGACCACGCGGGCCCGGTCGGCGAGGTGATCCTCGGCGCGCCCTACCAGCAGAAGCTGGACGTCCACTTCCGCGGCCGGGCGGCGCACGCGGGGATGTACCCCGAGGAAGGACGCTCTGCGATCGCGGCGGCGGCGCGCGCGATCGCAGATCTCCGGCTAGGGCGACTGGACGAGAAGACGTCGGCGAACGTGGGGCGGATCGAGGGCGGCACGGCGCGAAACGTGATTCCGGAGCACTGCCGGCTGGAGGCCGAGGCGCGGAGCCACGACGAGGGCAAGCTCGCCGACGTGGTGCAGGAGATGCTGGACACGATCACGTTCGCTGCGAGCCTCGCGGAGTGCGAGGTGGAGACCCAGGTCGGCCCTACCTCGCGCGGCTACCGGTTCCGGCGGGACGCCCAGGCGGTCGAGCTCGCCGCGACGGCTCTGGGCCGGGTCGGCCGCGAGCCGAGCTTCGTCCTCTCGGGCGGCGGCGCCGACGCGAACGTCTTCAACGAGCGCGGGCTCGAGTGTGTGAACCTCGCCAACGGGATGACCGACATCCACACGCCGGACGAGCGGATCGCCGTCGCGGACCTCGACGCGATGGTCGACGTGACACTCGCGCTCGTGAACGAGGCCGCCCGGCGTGCTTAGCCTCGCGCGGGGCCGCGTGACCGCGATCGTCGAGCGGCACGAGGGTCTGGTGCGGCTCGAGGTGGACGGGACGCCGTGCGTCGCCTATCCGGACCTGACCGGGCCTGTCGCTCTCGACGACGAGGTGCTCGTCAACGTCCAGGCGCGCGAGCTGGCCCTGGGCTCGGGCGGCTTCGACGTCCTCTATGCGAACCTGACGCGCGGGCTGGGGTTGCACGCGGAGGAAGGCGCGCACGTGATGAAGCTCCCGTACACGCCGCTGCAGGCCGCGGCGCGGCACGGCGAGGAAGCGGACGAGCTCCCCGAGACGCTGGGCGGGATGCCCGTCGTGTGCTGTTCGCTGCACAGCCAGCTCGCACCGGCCTGCGCCGGCCTCGGCGAGGGCCTTCGCGTGGCGTACGTGCAGCTCGGGGGTGGCGCACTGCCGCTTCCGCTCTCGGATGCGGTCCGCGCCCTGAGGGAGCGGGCCCTGGTCGCGAGCACGGTCTCCGCGGGGCCCTGCTTCGGAGGGGACGTGGAATGCGTGAACGCCGCGTCGGCCCTGGGGTGGGCGGCCTCCGCCGGCCACGACGCCGCCGTCTGCGCGATCGGCCCGGGCATCGTCGGGACGGGCTCCTTCCTCGGCCACGGCGGGCTCGCGGCGGCGGAGGCGGCCAACGCGGGCTCGGCGCTCGACGGGTCGCCCGTGCTGGCGCCGCGCGTCTCCGCGGCGGACGAGCGCGAGCGGCATCGCGGCCTGTCGCACCACACCCGCGCAGTGCTGTCGCTCTGCCTCGGCGAGGTCGCCGTCGCGTGGCCGGCCGGTCTCTCGGCGCCGGCGCCCGAGCATCGCGTCGAGGTCGAGGTGGATGGATGGGAGGAGGCCTGCGTCGGGTTGCCCCTTTCCCATATGGGTCGCGGGCCGGCCGAGGACTCGTGGTTCTTCGCGGCCGCGTTCGCCGCGGGCCGCGTTGCCCGCTCGCTCGTCGGCTGATGGAGCAGCGGCGGCTGGGCCCCGTCGTGGGACGTGGAACATGTTCGCCGGTGACGCCGAGCTCGCGCCGAGCCCGCCTGCCCGGAGCCGCGCCGCTCTTTCTACGTGCGGTCTTGTAATTCGGTTCGCCCAGCCTCCTCCCCGAGGCGATCATATTTCGGATAGACGCGCGGGTGGGTGACAGAAGCGTGCCGAATGTGTCACGTTCCGAGTGATCGACCCGCCGTCCGGCCGGACCATCCAGAGCTCGGCGACGCGCGCGAAAACCGCGGAGAAGCTAGGGTTTCTCGCCCCGATGAAGGTCGGCGTCGTCAAGGAGATCAAGGCCGACGAGTACCGCGTCGCGCTCACGCCGGCCGGTGCCCGCGAGCTCGTCCTGCGCGGCCACGACGTGCTCGTCGAGAGCGGAGCCGGCGAGGGGAGCGCCTTCCTGGACGACGCCTACCGCGCCGTCGGCGCGACGCTCTCTTCCGCGGAGGAAGTCTGGAGCGACGCTGAGCTCCTGCTCAAGGTCAAGGAGCCGCTTCCTTCAGAGTATCCGCTCCTGCGGGAGAGCCTCGTCCTCTTCACCTACCTTCATCTGGCCGCGAGCGAGGAGCTGACACGCGCCCTCGCGGAGAGCGGTGCGACGTGCGTCGCCTACGAGACGGTGGAGACCGAGAACCATGCGCTTCCGCTGCTCGCCCCGATGAGCGAGATTGCGGGCCGGCTCGCGGCTCAGGCCGGCGCGTACTTCCTCGAGAGGCCGCTCGGCGGCCGCGGCCTGCTGCTCGGGGGTGTCCCCGGCGTCGCTCCCGGGAGCGTGCTCGTGATCGGCGGCGGGATCGTCGGCTACAACGCCGCCGTGATCGCGCTCGGCCTGGGCGCGAACGTAACGATCCTCGAGCGCTCGATCGACCGGATGCGTCATCTGGACGAGATCCTCTCGGGCCGGGTCAGCCTTGTGATGTCGTCGAGCCTCCAGATCGAGGAGTCGATCGTGCAGGCGGACGTCGTGATCGGCGCCGTGCTGATCCCCGGTGCGGTCGCGCCGAAGCTCGTGACCCGCGCGATGGTCGCCGCCATGAAGGACGGTGCGGTTCTCTGCGACGTCGCCATCGACCAGGGCGGCTGCGCGGAGACCTCGCGCCCCACGACGCACAGCGAGCCGGTGTACGTGGTCGACGGCGTCACGCACTACTGCGTTGCCAACATGCCCGGAGCGGTGCCGATCACCTCGACGAAGGCGCTGACGAACGTGACGCTTCCGTATGTCGAGGCGATCGCGGATCACGGCCTGCGCGAGGCGGTGGCGAGGGACCCGGCGCTCGCGCGCGGGGTGAACGTGCTCGACGGCAAGATCACCTATGAAGCCGTCGCGGATGCACACAACCTCGAGTACTACCCGCTCGAGGACGTGCTGCCGCTCTCCCCCGTCTAATCCTGTGCCGGAAGTCCCGGGCGGCGTTCGCCTTCGACGCCGAGCGTCCCTCCCTTAGGTCTGCTGATCGCTGCGGCGCACGGGGCTCAGCTTGACGACGACCCAGGTCGTCGCGGCGGCGAGGACGATCACGCACGCGGCGAAGACGATCAGGCCGAGCAGTCCCAGGACGGTATCCATGGCCGCCCTAGAATAGCCGGGTGCCGCGCGCCTGCGTGATCGTGCTGGACGCCGTGGGCGCGGGAGCGCTCCCAGACGCGGCCGCATACGGAGACGAAGGTTCGGACACGCTCGGCAACGTGGCCAGGGCCGTCGGGGGGCTCGACCTTCCGAACCTCGAGGCGCTCGGCCTGGGCAACGTGGAGCCGCTCCAGGGCTGCCCTCCGCAGCCCGGCGCGCCGGCGGTCGCGGGGAGGTTGATCGAACGGTCGAAGGGCAAGGACACGACCGCAGGGCACTGGGAGCTGATGGGCGTCGTCACTCCGACGCCGTTTCCGACCTACCCGCAAGGATTTCCGCACGACGTGATTGACCCGTTCATGCACCGCACCGGCCGTGGCGTCCTCGGGAACAAGCCGGCTTCCGGCACCGAGATCATCCAGGAGCTCGGCGAGGAGCACCAGCGCACCGGCAAATGGATCGTCTACACCTCCGCGGACTCGGTCTTCCAGATCGCTGCGCACGAGGAGACGATCCCCCTCGAGGAGCTCTACGCGGCTTGCCGGATCGCCCGGGAGATCCTGACGGGGAAGCACGCCGTCGGCCGTGTCATCGCCCGGCCGTTCACGGGCGAGCCGGGCAACTACGAGCGGACGCCGAACCGGCACGACTTCTCGCTCGAGCCTCGCCGGCCGAACTACTTGACGCTCGTCCGCGAGGCCGGCAAGCAGGTACACGGGGTCGGCAAGATCAGCGACATCTTCGCGGGGTGCGACATCGACGAGTCGCGGCCGACGAAATCGAACCTGGACGGCATCCAGCAGACCGAGACGCTCCTGCGGGAGCTCGATGAAGGCCTCGTCTTCACGAACCTGGTCGAGACGGACATGCTCTGGGGCCATCGCAACGACCCTGTCAACTTCCATCGCTGCCTCCAGGACTTCGACCGGCGCCTGCCCGACCTGCTCGCCGCGCTCCGCGCTCAGGACCTGCTCATCCTCACCTCCGACCACGGCTGCGACCCGACGACACCCTCCACCGACCACTCGCGCGAGCACGCGCTCCTGCTCGCCTACGTCGAGGGCCGCAACGCCGCCGGGAGGATCCACGAGGGCGAGTTCGCGGACGTCGGCGCGACCGTGAACGCCTGGCTCGGGGGGAAGTCACCTCGGAGAGGGCTGCCGGGTCAGCAGATCGTGGAAGCGTGAGGCTGGACGACCCCGAGCTCGTCCGGCGCGAGTACGCCGACGAGTCCAGGTTCGCGGTTCGGGCGGCTGCCTGGCAAGCGGCGACCGGCCCGGATCCCCGTGAGCTGGCTTTCGAGGCGGTTGCCGAGGTGAAGCCCAGGAGAGTGCTGGAGGTCGGCTCGGGCCGGGGTGAGGCTGCCGAGCGAATCCGGCGCGAGCTCCGGTGCGATGTCGTGGCCGTCGACCAGTCGCACCGCATGGTCGACCTGACGCGGGCGCGGGGAGTGGAAGCG
Organism: Gaiellaceae bacterium; assembly: GCA_036506915.1. Lineage (GTDB taxonomy): Bacteria > Actinomycetota > Thermoleophilia > Gaiellales > Gaiellaceae > AC-32. The sequence continues at coordinate 24,833 of DASXQY010000215.1, forward strand.
ATCCGCGCCGACGTCCTCGAGCTTCCGTTCGCGACCGACTCGTTCGACTGCGCGCTCGCGGCATGGATGCTCTACCACGTTTCCGACCTCGATCGTGGGCTTTCGGAGCTCGCGCGCGTCTTGCGTTCCGGCGCGCGGCTCGTCGCCGTGACGAACTCCGAGAGGAACCTGCATGAGCTCTGGGGCCTTTTTGGAGAGGCGTCACGTCGCGTCCACCCCTTCAATGCCGAGAACGGCGCCGAGATCCTCGGCCGGCACTTCCGGCAGGTGGAGCGTCGCGATGCGCGGGGCGAGGTCACGTTCCCCGATTGGGAGGCTGCCCGACGCTACGTCTCGTCGTCGCCGACCCGGTCGCATCTTGCGGACCGGCTACCTCGCTTCGAGGGACCGCTCGTGGCCACTCGGTCGGTCGCGGTCTTCATCGCCGAGGCGGCGGGATGATCAGGCCGGCCGAGCTGATCGAGCGCAAGCGCGACGGCGGCGAGCTGACGGCGGCTGAGCTCGAGGACCTGATGCTCGGGTATGCGCGCGACGAGGTTCCGGACTACCAGCTCGCGGCGTTCTGCATGGCCGTCTTCTTCCGCGGGCTCACCAGTGCAGAGACCTACGCGCTGACCGAGGCGATGATCAAGACGGGGGACACCGTCGACCTGCGCTCGGCCCTTGGACGGAAGGTCGTGGACAAGCACTCGACGGGCGGCGTGGGGGACAAGACGTCGATCGCCGTCGGCCCGATCGTGTCGGCATGCGGGGTGCCGTTCGCGAAGATGAGCGGGCGCGGCCTCGGCCACACCGGCGGCACGCTCGACAAGCTCGAGTCGATTCCCGGCTTCCGCGTCGAGCTGTCGACGGACGAGTTCGTGGCCCAGGTGCGACAGGCCGGCATGGCGATCATCGGCGCGAGTGCGAACCTCGTCCCGGCCGACAAGCGTCTCTATGCCCTCCGCGACGTGACCGCGACCGTTGACAACTACTCGCTGATCGCGGCGAGCATCATGTCGAAGAAGATCGCCGGTGGTGCCGAGGCGATCGTTATCGACGCGAAGGTCGGCGACGGCGCGTTCATGAAGTCGCTGACGGACGCGAGGGAGCTGGCCGAGGCAATGCTCGATCTCGGCCGGCGCGCCGGGCTCGAGGTCGTCTGCCTGCTCACGGACATGGATCAGCCGCTCGGGCGCGCCGTCGGGAACGCGCTCGAGATCCGCGAGGCCGTCGCGACGCTCCGCGGCGAGGGACCGGCCGACTTCCTCGAGCTCGTGCTCTCCGCGTGCTCGCGGCTGCTCGCGGTCTCCGACCTGAGCGTGGACGAGCCGGAAGGCCGGCGGCGCGCCGAGGAAGCGATTGCCGACGGTTCGGCCGCAGCGGCGTACGAACGCTGGATTCGCGCGCAGGGCGGCGACCCGGACGAGGCCGCACTGCCGGCGGCGCCGGTCGTCCGCGAGCTTGCTGCCGAGCGTGGCGGGTACGTCGCGGAGCTGGGCGCGGTGCACGTCGGCCAGGCCGCGCTCCATCTCGGCGCGGGACGGCGCGCCAAGGAGGACGAGATCGACCACTCCGTCGGCATCGTGTGCCTCGCCAAGCGCGGAGACCGGGTAGCGGCGGGCGAGCCGCTGGCCGAGATCCACGCTCGGAGCGAGGAAGCTGCCGCCGAGGCGGGCAAGGAGCTCGCCGACGCGTACGAGCTGGCCGATGAGCCGCCACTCGGGCGGCCGGTTGTGCTCGACGTGCTCGCGTAGGGCCCGAAGACCGCCGCGCCGCCCGCCTCGCGCCGCTACCCCACGGCTAGGCTGGGCCCGTGCCCGAGCTACCGGAGGTCGAGACCGTCCGTACGCGGCTCGAGCCGAGGCTCGTCGGTCGCAGGCTCGAGCGTGTCGAGATCTACGACCCGCGTCTCACCCGGCCCTTCGATCCCGCCGGAGTGGCCGCCGAGCTCGAGGGAGAGCGGGTCGCGGCGCTGGATCGCCGCGGCAAGTATTTGATTGTTCGGTTCGAGTCAGGTCGAGTTCTTCTGATCCACCTCCGGATGACGGGAAACCTGTTCCACGGCAACGGGGACTCACTGTCCGCCGACGACCCTCATCGCCGCGCCGTTGTCAGATTAGACGACGGGTCGGATGTCGTTTACCGCGACATGCGTCGCTTCGGCACCTGGCTGCTGGTCGAGCCCAACGAGCTCGAGCCGTACCTCGGCGACCGCGTCGGGAGCGAGCCGCTCGCCCGGACCTTCACCGCGAAACGGCTCAAAGAGACGCTCGCCGGCCGGAACGCTCCGGTCAAGGCCGCGCTCCTCGACCAACGCAGGCTGGCCGGGGTCGGGAACATCTATGCCGACGAGGCGCTGTGGCGCGCACGAGTTCATCCGCTGACTCCGGCCGGCGTACTCGACGACGCTGAGCTGAAGGCCCTCCACCGGGGCATCCGCGCGGCGCTCCAGGCGGGGATCGCCCGTCAGGGTGCGACGCTCAGCACCTACCGGACACCCGACGGCAGCCGGGGCCGAATGCAGCATGAGTTCAAGGTCTACGGGCGCGACGGCGAGCCCTGCGAGCGCTGCGGCACCCCGATCGAGAAGATCCGTGCCGGCGGCCGCGGGACCTGGTACTGCCCGACCTGCCAGACCCGCCGGCCTATGGTTTGAAAACCGTAAGCGCGCGGGATCAGAACGATGCGAGGAACCCGAGGGGTCCAGCGAGGGGTCTACGAAGGGCGGAGGATTCTCCGCCCTTCCCCTATGCCGGGAGTTTCTCGAGCTCGCCGCTGCGATCGAGTTGCCACAGCTCGGTGTAGCCTCCGATCGGCCGTCCGTCGACGATGATCTGCGGCACCGTCCAGCCGCCGGTCAGCTCGAGCAGGCGTTGCCGGAAGGCAGGGTCGTCGTCGAGCGAGATCTCCTCGTACTCGAGCCCGCGCGAGTCGAGCAGCGTCTTCGCGCGGACGCAGTAGCCGCACCAGCGCGTCGTATACAGCTGAATCCTGGCCATAGGGAGGCGAGATGCGCGCCCGTCGACGTCGATTCCCGACGTGACCGGGATCTACACTAGCTTTCGGTGGCCTGGCGTTCCTACAAGACCGAAGCGGTCGTACTGCGCTCGTTCCGGCTCGGTGAGGCCGACTGCGTCCTGCACCTGTACACGCTCGACCGTGGGCGGGTGGGGGCGGTTGCCAAAGGAGTCCGCAAGACGAAATCGCGCTTCGGCGCCCGCCTCGAGCCGCTCAGCCACGCCGAGCTGCTCCTCCATCAAGGTGGAAGCGAGCTCCAGACGGTGACCGGGGCCGAGCTGATTCGCTCGCATCGGGCCACGCGCGAGGAGCCGTATCGGCTCGGAGCCGGGCTCGTCGGTGCCGAGGCCATGCTTCGCCTTTTCCCCGAGCAGGAGGCTAACTCGCGGGCGTTCCACGCCTTGACGCGGTTTCTCGACCTCCTCGACGAGCTCGAGCCGCTCGCACCCGGAACCCCTGGCTCCGCCGATCCCCTCGTCCTCTCGTTCCAACTCAAGCTGCTCTGGGTCTCAGGCTACCTTCCGCATCTGACGAGCTGCGCCGAATGCGGAGCGGACACCGGGCTCGCCGGCTACTCGCCCAGCGCAGGCGGCGCGGTCTGCGAGAGCTGTGCGAACGGAGGCGCATTGCCCCTCTCGCGCGACGGCTTGGAGGGGATCGAAGGCCTGCTCCAGCGGCCGCTGGCCGAAGCGCACGCCGCGCGTCTCACCACCCGCGGCGCCCGCGAGATGCTCGGCGTGATCACCGCTTCCTACGAGTACCACGGCGGCTTCCGCCTGCGCACGCTGCAGGCATCCCATTGAGCAACCTCCAGCCGGCGGAGCTTGCTGCGGCCTTGCCGGTAGTCGCAGCCATGTCGTGAACTGGGGCCTCACCGCTCTGGCGCTCGTCACGACTGCGGTGACCCTGGCGCTGCTGATCGTGACCGTCCGCTCCACGGCGAGCGGCACGCGCAAGACACCTCAGCATCGCGAACGCAGGCGTCGGCAGCAGTCGGCTCGTGACCTTCGCGAGGCTCTCGCCCTCGTCGGCAACGCACTCGCGGCTACACACAATCCACGCGCGCTGATGCCAGTAATCCTCAGCGTGATCACCGAGGCCACGGGTGCCAGAGGAGGCCGGGTGATCGACGAGGGGGCGGAGGTCGCCTGGGTCGGCGACGTCGACGACGAGCGGGGGATGCTCACGTTCGAGCTCGCCGGCGCGGAGGCCGGTGGAACGCATCTGCTTCTCTACCCTCCCGACGAAGGGTTTCCGACGGAGGTGCGAACGCTCGCCGAATGGCTGGCGTCGCAGGCCGCGATCGCCCTTGAGAACGCACGTCTGCACCATGCGGTCCAGCGGCAGGCGATCACCGACGAGCTGACCGGCCTCGTGAACAGGCGCCGTTTCTTCGACGCGCTCGAGACGGAGGTGGCACGCGCGTTCGAGCTTGGGCGTCCGCTGTCCCTCGTCCTCGCCGATCTGGACAAGTTCAAGCGGGTCAACGACCGGCTCGGGCATCCGGGGGGTGACGAGGTCCTGAAGAAGTTCGCACAGCTGATCGAGGACCACGTCCGAGACGTCGACGTGGCAGGGCGTCTCGGCGGGGAGGAGTTCGCCCTGCTCTTGCCGGAGACCGATCTGGAAGGAGCGACCGCCGGAGCTGAACGTCTGCGCCGGTCGCTCAGTAGCCGCTCGATGACGCTGTCGACGGGCGAGAAGCTCTCCGTCACCGCCAGCTTCGGGGTGGCCCAGCTCGAGGTGGGCCAATCGGGCGACGAGCTCCTGCGGCGGTGTGACCTCGCGCTCTATCGGGCGAAAGCGGATGGAAGGAACCGCGTCGCCGCGGAGCCTCTGCACGGGGTGAGGAGCTAGGCCGCCGCCGTCAGGGCGGGGGCGGGAGGCGCGCGCCCGCCGGCTCCGTCAGGTCCTAATTGGATACTCCGCGCGTGCGCGTCTCGCTCGGAACGGTTCGGATCAGCGTTCTCGTCGCAGCGGCGGCTGTGTCGGGCTATCTGTGGCGCGCAGCGCTCGCGCCGGTGCACCGACAGGAGCTGCGCGCAGAGCCGCCCGAGATCAGGCGACCTCAGCTCAACCCTTCGAGCCGGCTTCCGTCATTTCGACTCGAAGGGGTGAAGACGCGTTCCGGCCGGGTCTCGCTGCACCCGCCGAAGCAAGGGCGGTCGGCCTCGCCTCCTGCGCAGGGCGCTTCGGCGCCCGCCGCCGAACTGGCCGCTGCGGCGCTCAATCCTTCCACCGGGGGCGGCAATCGGTTGCGGCGAGCGCGGCCCTCGACGCCGAAGCCGCCACCTCACGGCGGGACGCCGCCACCTGCACCCCCGCCGCCGCCACCGCCACCCCCACCCCCACCCCCACCCCCGCCACCCCCACCCCCGCCACCGCCACCTCCGCCACCTCCTCCGCCACCTCCGCCGCCACCGCCTCCGCCGGTCCGCGGGAAGGCACCCGAGCCACCGCCTTATCGCCCCGGCTGGGGATACGGCGACCCGAACCACAACCACTCAGGCCCGCCTGGCAAGGGCAGGCCTTGAGCCACTAGCCCCCTGAAGCGGCGAGCGGGCCCGGAGGCCCGCTCGGAGGCGCCGCGCCCAGGATCGGAGTCAGGTGTTTACGAGGCGCCCTCGACGCCGGAGCGAGACCCGGTCGCTCCAGCCGAGCGAGGCGCTCGGCGTCGAAGGGCCTCGTTGCCGGACGCCGGCCCACTCTCGCCTTGTGAACCCTGTCCTCTCCATGTGCATGCACGACGGCGGCGTGGACAGGTTTCTTCCCTAGGATTGAGCGGCTTGGCGGCTCCGAACTTCCAGCAGACGATCTCCGCGCTCGAGCGCTACTGGGCTGACGAGGGCTGCGTTCTCATGCAGCCGTACCACACCGAGCTTGCCGCCGGGACGATGAACCCGGCCACCTTCCTCCGCTGCCTCGGGGCGAGGCCGTGGAAGACCGCATACGTCGAGCCCGTCATCCGCCCGCTCGACGGACGCTACGGCGAGAACCCGTACCGCTTCCAGCACTACTTCCAGTACCAGGTCATCCTCAAGCCGGCTCCCGAGGACGTGCTCGACCTCTACTTCGCCTCGCTCGAGGCGGTCGGGATCGATCTGCGCCGTCACGACATCCGTCTCGTCGAGGACGACTGGGAGCAGCCGACCCTCGGCGCCTGGGGGCTCGGCTGGGAGGTCTGGTGCGACGGGATGGAGATCACCCAGTGGACGTACTTCCAGCAGCTGGGCGGGCTCGACGTCGACCCCGTTCCGGCGGAGATGACCTACGGCCTCGAGCGGCTGGCGATGTTCCTCCAGGGGGTGCGAAGCGCCTTCGATCTCGAATGGGCCCCCGGCGTCGCCTGGGGCGATATCTACCGCGAGAGCGAGCGGCAGTGGTCCGCGTACAACTTCGAGGAGGCGCCGGTCGACGTCCTCACGAAGCGGTTCGACGAGCACGAGCAGGAATGTCGCCGGCTGCTCGATCGGCGGCTCCCGCTGCCCGCGTACGACCAAGTGCTGAAGGCCTCCCATACGTTCAACCTGCTGGACGCGCGTGGGGCGATCTCCGCGACCGAGCGGGCCGTGTACATCGGCCGCGTCCGCAATCTCGCCCGCGACGTTGCAAAGCTGTACATCGACTTGGAGAGCGATGCCGACGCTTCTGCTTGAGGTCGGCTGCGAGGAGCTCCCCGCCGGCGCGTGTCGGGAGGCCGAGGAGCAGCTGCCGGCACTCGCACAGCGTCACCTGGGAGCTGCTCCGGACCGGGTCTACGTCGGGCCGCGGCGCCTTGCGCTTGTGTTCAAGAACGTCCCTGAGCGCACGCCCGACGAGTGGATCAAGGGGCCGCCCGAGCACCTGGCGGACCGGGCTGCGGCCGGATTCGCCAAGAAGCAGGGCGTGGCCGTCGAGCACCTCGTCGCGCGCGAAGGCTTTCTCGGAGTCGAACGGCCGGGCAAACCATTGGCGGACGTGCTCCCCGAGCGGCTCGGCGCGATCGTGCGCGACCTGTCGTTCTCGAAGTCGATGCGCTGGGACGAGAGCGGCCTCCGGTTCGCTCGGCCCGTGCGGTGGAGGCTCGCGAAGCTGGACGACCGGACGGTAGTGGGGGAGACGTCGTTCGGACATCGCTTCACCGCGGGGGCGGTCGAGATCCCGCACGCGGGCGAGTACTCCGAGCGGCTGCGCGCGGCAGGCGTCGAGCCGGACGCGGGCGAGCGGCGGCGCCAGATTCTCGCCGGCCTCGACGCGATCGGCGGCTGGAGCGACCCGGCCGGCGTGCTGGAAGAGGTCGTCTACCTCGTCGAGAGCGTCGAGGTGCTCGAGGGGAGCTTCGACGAGCGCTTCCTCGAGCTTCCGGAGCGCGTGGTGGTGACGGCGATGCAGTCGCATCAGCGCTACTTCCCGCTCGGTGGCAACCGCTTCGCGTTCGTCGCCAACGGCGGCGAGCCGGAGCTCGTGCGTGCGGGGAACGAAGAGGTGCTCGAGGGCCGTCTCGACGATGCCAGCTTCACCTTCGAGCGAGACGTTGCGCGGGGGATCGACGAGCTCGCATCGCGTCTCGACGCGATCACCTTCTTCGCAGGGGCCGGTAGCTTCGCCGACAAGGCCAGGCGGCTGGGCGACCTCGTGCGAACGCTCGGCGGCGGAGAGGCCTCGCTCGAGGCCGCACGGCTGGCCAAGGCCGATCAGGCTTCGGAGCTCGTCCGTGAGTTTCCCGACCTCGAGGGCTACATCGGCGCCGAGTACGCCCGTCTCGCCGGGTATCCGGAGGCGGTTTGCGCCGCAATCGAGGAGCAGTACCTGCCCGACAGCGCCGGCGGGCCGTTGCCGCAGACCGAGGCCGGCAAGGTGCTCGCGGCCGCAGACAAGCTGGACACGCTTGCCGTCTCGTTCTCCCTCGGCCATCGGCCATCGGGCTCGCGCGACCCGTACGGATTGCGCCGCGCGGCGATCGGCTTGAACCGCCTCGCGGTCGAGGGCGGCCTGAGCATCCCGCGTGCCCTCCTCCCGGACGAGGTGCGGGAGTTCGTCGAGGAGCGGCTCGAGGGCCTGCTCGAGGTCCCCGTCGAGTACGTGCGCGCGGCGCTCGCCGCTCGAGCGACGGACCTGGGCGCGGTTGCGGCGCTTGCGGAGTTCCTGTACTCGGAGCGCGAGTCGGATGCGTTCGAAGGCGTCTACACCGCGTACGATCGGGCGGACCGGCTTGCGGGCAGGGCCGCGGCGGAGGCGGCACCCGAGCTCGACCGCTCGCTCCTCCGCGAGGATGCCGAGCGCGCGCTGGCAGAGGGCCTCGCCGGGGTCTCGCTCGACGGCGACCTGCACAAGGCTCTCGAGTCGGGCGCGACACTCGCACCGCTGGTCGAGCGGTTCTTCGACGAGGTGCTCGTGATGGACGAGGATGCCGCGGTGCGCGCGAATCGACTACGGCTGCTGCTCGACGTGCGCGACACCCTCGGCCGGCTGGGCGATTTCTCGCAGATCCCGCGCTAGCCGCGCCGCAGACCGGGAGGCACCGGGTCGGGCTGGTCCGTCTTCAGGTTCTCGCGCGTGTAACTGCGGGTCCCGACCCGCCCCCCTGCCATGGCGACGAGCCTACTGATGAAATGCTCACCTGTCTGTCAGGCAACTGTGACGATTTCGGGCCGGTGCGGCGCGTCCTGATGTGCCTACCTCGGTTGTCGCGGCTACGCTCCCGCCCGTGGCCAGGCAGCCGGTCGAGCTCCACGTGATCTCCGACTCAACGGGCGAGACCGCCGTCAGGCTGGTGCACGCGCTCGAGGCGCAGTTCCCGGAACAGGAGTTCGAGGAGATCCGCCACCCGCGCGTGGAGACCGTGGACGACCTCCAGCTCGCGCTCAACCGCGCCAAGGGCCGCCCCGCGGTGATCGTCTACACGCTCGTCCAGCCCGAGCTGAGGGAGGCGGCGCGTGCGATCTGCCGGCGCTACAAGCTCCACTACTGCGACGTGCTCGGCCACCCGATCGAGGCCGTCGCCCGGGTCGCGGGGGTGGGCGCGTCGATGACGCCCGGAGCCCGTGCTCCGCTCGACTCGAGCTACTTCAAGCGAATGGCCGCGATCGAGTTCGCGGTCAAGTACGACGACGGGGTCGGCGCCGGCCTGCACGAGGCGGAGATCGTCCTCGTCGGCGTCTCGCGCACCTCCAAGACGCCGCTCTCGATGTACCTGGGCTACCTCGGCTACAAGACCGCGAACGTGCCGGTCGTCAAGGGGATCGAGCCGCCCTCGGCGCTCTTCGAAGTCGATCCGGCGAAGATCGTCGGCCTCACGATCGACGCCGAGCGCCTGCGCGAGATCCGCCGCCAGCGGGCCCGGCGGCTCGGCGGCAACCAGCGCGCCTACTCGGAGCTGCTCGAGATCTACGCCGAGCTGGAAGAGGCCGAAGCGCTCCATCGGCGCCTCGGCTGCCCGGTGATCGAGATCTCGGAGCTGTCGATCGAGGAGACCGCCGCCCGCGTGATCCGCCTGATCGAGCGGCGGCGCGCCGAGGCGGGGGAGAAGCAGCCCGCCCCGGTGACATGAGTGCCCCGAAGGGGCCCGTCCCCCTTTGGCGCTGGATCCTCTGGTCGATCTGCCTGGCGGCGGCCATCCCGCTCTTCTACGTGCTCCTGACCCCGGTGTGGATGGGGTTGCGCGCGCTCGCCTGGCTCGCTGACTTTCGTGCCCGCAGGCGACCGGGCTACCGGCCGCCGGTCAAACTGTCGTAGAGCGCTGCGCGGCCAGCGCCGAGGAGATCCACGGGGCGAGGTCGATGAGAAACTGCGGGTCGACCGCGTGCGGTAGCGGGTACTCCCGGTAGAGAACCTGCGCCCCGGCGGCCTCTAGCGTCTCTTTCGCGCGGCGGCCCCACCCGACCTCGATCACCGGATCGTACGCGCCGTGGCCGATCGCAACGGGCGGCAGGGGCGGCTCGAGGTCGAGCTCGAAGCCGTCGACGGTCGGAATGAAGCCGCTCAGCGCGACGATCGCCGCCGAGCGGGGACGCGTGCGCGCGAGGCCCAGCGCGTAGCTCATGACCGCCCCCTGCGAGAACCCGCCGAGAACCGTCCGCTCCGGCCCGAGACCGGTCTCGGCGCCGAGGGCGTCGAGCCACCCGGACACGGCCTCGAAGGTCGGCAGGAACGTCGCCGGGTCGGGATAGCCGATCTCGCGCACCGCGTACCAGTGGGCCCCGCCCGGCGGTAGCGAGAGCGGCCCACGCGGCGTGACGCCGAGCAGGCGCCGCTCGGGGTCGAGCAGGTCGAGCAGCGGAAAGAGGTCGTGCTCGTCCGTGCCGCGCCCGTGGAAGAGGACGAGGACGCCCGCCGGGTCGCCCTCCGCCGGCCGCATCCGGTACGGGATCGTCACCTGCCGACCTGGGCTGCGCGTGGGTCCGGCAGCGGCGTCAGGACGCTCTCCAGCCGGTCGCGAAGCTGCTCGTACGCCGGCGGCAGCGAGAGGCGCTCGCCGAGATGCTCGAGAGGCTCGTCGGCGGTGAAGCCGGGGCCGATCGTGGCGATCTCGAACAGGACTCCGCTCGGCTCGCGGAAGTAGATCGAGCGAAAGTAGTAGCGATCGATGATCGGCGTGGGCGACGCACCGGCTTCGGCGACGCGCTTCCGCCAGGCATCGTGGTCGTCCATCGGCGAGGCCCAGGCGACGTGGTGGACGGTGCCGGCGCCGCCGATGCCGCGCTCGTCGGTGCGGTCGTAGGCGTAGAAGCCGCCGCGCCGGTCTCCTCGCACCTCCCAGGCGTCCTCGCCTCGCGGGTCGAACTCGAGCCCGTCCTCCAGGAAACGGCGGCTCTGCTCGGGGTCGGCGGCGAAGGCGCGGACGCCGTCGAAGCCCTGGAGCGCGAGCTCCCTCGGGACCTCGGGATGGTCGGCGATCAGCGGCTCGTCGTCCGTCTCCGCCACGGCGAGCCCGTGCCCGAGGCCCTCCGGGTCGGCGAAGGTGAGGCGGCCGTCCGCGCGGTCGGTCTCGACCCTCTCGCCGTCGAGTCGCCGCTCCCAGAAATCGAGCGCCTCGCCGGAGGCCACCCGCCACTCGACGGTATGGACCATCCCGGCGCCCGCCTTGCCAGGCCGGGCGTTGCGGTACTCGAAGAACGTGATGTCGCTCCCCGGCGCGCCCTCCTCGTCGGCGTAGAAGAGGTGATAGACGGTCGGGTCGTCCTGGTTGACGCTCTTCTTGACCAGCCGCAGACCGAGCACCCGCGCGTAGAAGTCGACGTTGCCGGGAGCGTCGCCCGTAATCGCGGTGACGTGGTGGACGCCTTCGAGCTTCACAACGGCAGGCTAGCGGACGCCGGGAGGGCTCCAGGAGGGGTCCAGGACGCCGGAGAAGCGGCCGATCCTCGTCGGGCTCCCACCCTCCGTCGGCACGGTCACGAGCCAGGAAGGATGACCCTGGCCGCGGAGAGCGAAGCCGCTCGCGAAGCCGATCCGGGAGCCGTTCGGCGACCAGGTCGGATGCTCGTCGTCGGCCTTGCTCGCGGTCAGCCGCGTGAGCCGGGTGCCGTCGGAGCCCACGACGTAGATCTCCCCGTTCGCCGGGCAACTGTCGGCGGGGCAGACGGCGCCATTGTGGTCGGCGAACGAGACGAAGGCCAGCTTGCGGCCGTCCGGAGACCACGCCGGCGAGACGCCCTTGACCAGGCCGTTCCCGAGCGGGCGCACGTTCGCGCCGTCCGCGTCGGCGAGGTAGAGCGCCGCTTCCTCGATCGGGAGCGACGGGCCGGCGAGCCGCGAGAACGCGATCGTCTTCCCGTCCGGCGACCAGGCGGGGCTGACGTCGAGGCCGTCGGAGAGAAGCTGCGTGGCCCGGCGCCCGTGCCGATCGACGGTGTAGAGCGAGACGGTCGCGTCCGGCAGGGAGCGCGTCAGCCGGACGAAGGCGATTCGGCGGCCGTCGGGTGAGAGCGTCGGCATCGCGTCGTACGGCCCGCTCGTCAGGCGCCGCGCGATCCCGCCTGCCGCCGGGACCGCGCCGAGACGGAACCGGTCGTCTCCCCAGTACGGCAGGTTGCGCTCGAAGACGATGGTGCGCCCGTCGGGGGACCAGACCGGTCCCGAGTCGCCGCCGAGATTCTGGCGGGTCGGAGGAACGGTGAGCCGCCGGAGGCCGGTGCCGTTGGGACGGATGGTGTAGAGGCTGCTCAGGCTCCCGCGCTCCAGCGCGAACGCGATGCGGCTCGAGCGGGCCGTACCGCCCGCGCCGTGGGCCGCCCCGACGAGCAACGCCCCGACCGTCGCGACGAGCAGGAGCCTCATCCGCTCGAGCTTACGGATCGCGACACCGCTCGGATGTGGAGGAAGAGCGGGATCCGCCGCCACCTCCGGATCGACGGCGGCGCGGGCTCCTCTGTGGTGTCCTCGATCTCGCGCACCCGTTCGACCAGGAAGTCCGCGTCCTCCAGCGCTCGGAAGTAGTCCTCCAGTGGCCTGTGGGCGTCGAGGAAGGTCATCTCGAGCCCGTTCCGCTCGACGGCGATCTCCTCGGCCTGGCGATCGAAGTACGAGCCCTCGATCACAAACCGGGCGTCGGCCTCGTCCGACTCGAAGGCCCCGGCGGTGTTGATCGAATGCGTGATCGCGACGCAGTAGCGCCCCCCCGGCTCGAGCACCCGAGCCGCCTCGCGCACGGCCGCGTCGATGTCGTCCGTGTTCATCAACGACATGAAGGAGACGACGAGATCGGCCTGGCCGTCCGCGAGCGGCAGCGCGACCGCGTCGGCCTCGCGTACGTCGAGCTCCGGGTCGGCCTCGCGCGCGTGGCGCACCATCGTCGGCGAGCGGTCGACCGCGAGGACGGTGTGTCCGAGCGCCTTCAGGTCGCGCGCGAGACGGCCCTCGCCGCAGCCGACGTCGACCGTCAGCCGCCCGGGGGGCGGCAACAGCTCGAGAAACCGATCGCGATGGAAGCGCCAGTACGTGTCGTGACCCGGCTCCCGGGCCCACCGGACCCACCGCTCGGCCTGCTCCTCCCAGAAGTCGCTGAGCGCCACGCGACCGAGTCTACTCGCCTTCGCGACGGTGTCTGACGCCGGCTCGCGCAGGGAGAAACCCCCTGCGAGCAGGACTTTCGTGCGGCCTGTGGAGGATTCGTGACGCTCCCGGTCGGTGTCTGGCACCGGGTCTCGGCGTGTAGCGGGCGCCGCCGTGGGAAGATTCCTCGCAATGCGAGGGAGCGCGAACGGGCGTTTCGTGTACGACTTCGACGAGCCCTCCGAGGGCGGGCGGGAGCTTCTCGGCGGCAAGGGCCTGGGCCTGGCCGAGATGACGCAGCTCGGCGTCCCCGTCCCGGCCGGCTTCACGATCACGACCGACGCCTGTCGCGCTTACATGCAGAACGGCAAACGGCTCCCGGACGGCCTCCCGCACGAGATCGACGACCACCTCGACGCGCTCGAGGAGAAGACCGGCAAGCGGTTCGGCGACCCCCGCGACCCGCTGCTCGTCTCGGTGCGCTCGGGCGCCGCCGTCTCGATGCCCGGGATGATGGACACGATCCTCAACCTGGGCCTGAACGACGAGTCGGTCGGCGGCCTCGGCGAGACGACCGGCAACCCGCGCTTCGCCTACGACTCGTACCGGCGGCTGGTCCAGATGTACGGCGAGGTGGTCGACGGAATCGACCCGCACCGCTTCGAGCAGGCGCTCAGCGACCTGAAGAAAGCCCGTGGCGCCCAGCAGGACGTCGAGCTCGACGCCCGCGACCTCGAAGAGCTCACCGGCACCTTCAAGGCGATCTACCGCGAGGAGACGGGGACCGAGTTCCCGCAGGACCCCCGCGCGCAGCTGTCACAGGCCGTCAGCGCCGTCTTCGAGTCGTGGGACACTCCGCGGGCGCAGGTCTACCGGCGCGCGCACCGGATCCCGGACGACCTCGGCACCGCGGTCAACGTCGTCCAGATGGTCTTCGGCAACAAGGGCGCGAAGTCGGGCACGGGCGTCGCCTTCACGCGCGATCCCTCCACGGGCGAGGCCGGGCTCTACGGCGAGTTCCTCGCCGATGCCCAGGGCGAGGACGTCGTCGCCGGGATCCGCACCCCGGAGCCGCTGAAGGCGATGGAGGAGCGGCTCCCGGAGGCGTTCGAGCAGCTGGTCGAGACGATGCGCAGGCTCGAGGAGCACTACCGCGACGTCCAGGACATCGAGTTCACGGTCGAGGAGGGCCGCCTCTACCTGCTTCAGACGCGGTCGGCCAAGCGCACGGCGGCCGCGGCGCTGAGAGCCGCCGTCTCGATGGTCGACGAGGACCTGATCACGCGCGAAGAAGCCGTCGCCCGGATCGACCCGGGGCAGCTCGACCAGCTCCTCCACCCGAGGATCGACCCGGAGGCCGAGGTGGAGGTCGCCGCGCGCGGGCTGAACGCCTCCCCGGGCGCGGCGAGCGGCAAGATCGTCCTCGACGCCGACACCGCGGAGGAGCGCGGGCTCGCGGGGGAGAGCGTCATCCTCGTCCGCTGGGAGACGACCCCGGACGACATCCACGGCCTGATCCAGGCCAAGGGGATCCTCACGGCCCACGGCGGGATGACCTCTCATGCCGCCGTGGTCGCGCGCGGGATGGGCAAGCCGTGCGTGGCCGGCTGCGAGGCGCTCACGGTCGACCTGAAGGCCCGCAAGATCAGGCTGAGCGGGCGGGAGCTGGCCGAGGGCGACGTCCTTACGATCGACGGCGGCTCCGGCGAGGTGATCGTCGGCGAGGTCGACCTCGTCCCGCCGCAGATCAACGAGGACTTCGAGACGATCCTCGGCTGGGCGGACGAGCGGCGCCGGCTCAAGGTGCGTGCGAACGCGGACACCCCCGAGGACGCCGCCAAGGCGCGCGAGTTCGGCGCCGAGGGGATCGGCCTCTGCCGCACCGAGCACATGTTCATGGCGGAGGACCGCCTGCCCCTCGTGCGCGAGATGATCATGGCCTCGGGCGAGGACGAACGCCGCACCGCGCTCGACAAGCTCCTGCCCCATCAGCAGGCCGACTTCGAGGGGATCTTCGAGGCGATGGCCGGCCTGCCGGTCACGATTCGCCTGCTCGACCCGCCCCTGCACGAGTTCCTGCCGCCGCTCGAGGAGGCTACGGACGAGCGGATGCGCGAGCGGATCCGCGCGCTCCACGAGACGAACCCGATGCTCGGTACTCGCGGCTGCCGGCTGGGGCTGCTGTGGCCCGAGATCTACGAGATGCAGGTGCGGGCGATCATCCGCGCCGGCGTGGCCGTCGAGGAGCGCACCGGCGACGCGCCGCTCGTCGAGATCATGCACCCCCTGGTCGGCTTCGCCGAGGAGCTACACCGGCTTCGCTCGATCACGGTTGCCACGGCGCGCGAAGAGAGCGAGTCGCTGGAGTATCTCGTCGGGACGATGATCGAGCTCCCGCGGGCCTGCATCCGGGCCGACGAGATCGCCGAGTTCGCGGACTTCTTCTCCTTCGGCACCAACGACCTTACTCAGACGGCTCTCGGTCTCTCCCGCGATGACGCCGAGGGGAAGTTCCTGTCCCGCTACCTCGAGGACGGCGTGCTCGAGCGCAACCCCTTCGAGACGCTCGACCAAGGCGGGGTGGGGGACCTGATGCGGATCGCGGTCGAGCGCGGCCGCCAGGCAAAGGAGGACCTGAAGCTCGGCATCTGCGGCGAGCACGGCGGCGAGCCCGAGTCGGTCGCTTTCTGTCACGCCCTCGGCCTCGACTACGTCTCGTGCTCGCCCTACCGGGTCCCGCTCGCCCGCCTGGCCGCCGCGCAGGCCGCGCTGAAGGAGTCGGGCGTCGAAGCGGTCGCCGCCGGCGGGTAGCGGCTTCTATACTCCGGCGTTTCGGGGATCTCGGAGGGGAGTTCGCATGAGGCAGGTTGCTGGTTGTGCTCTGCTCGGCCTGGCCCTGGCCGCGCTCGGCGGCTGTGGCGGAGGCGAGAAGAAGAGCGAGGAGGAGGCGCCGAACTCCGCTGCGACGGCGGCCTGCACCGGCTCGGCGCTGACCGGGTCGCCCAGGCTCCCGGCGGGCTTCCCGCAGGTCGAGCACGTCACCTACACGAAGCAGAGGACGCTGGGACCGACGGACGTCGTCGAGGGGTACTTCGAGGGCGACCTGAAGGACGCCTAGGACGAGTACAAGAAGGAGCTCCAGGGCGCCGGTTACAAGATCCTCTTCGACGAGTTGGAGGAGCACGACTCGGAGGTCTCGTGGTCGGGCGAGGGGCGGTCGGGCCAGGTGGCGCTACGGGAGGACTGCGCCGACAAGGACAAGATCTACGTGCACATCACCAACCGTCCGGCGTAAGACGCCGACCGCGGTGGGACGAGGAGCCCGCGGGCCCGACGCGAACTGTTGCGCCGAGCGGCAGCATGAGCCAATTGCTGCAACCGCTCTGACAGCGACAAGGAGGTCGCAATGGATCGGGTCAATTGGGACCGGTGGGCTCCGGCCTCGGGAATCCTCGCGGTCGCCTGCTGGGTGGCGACGTTCTTCCTGCCGGCGAAGAAGCCGCCGGATGCGGGTGATCCGGGGGCCAAGTTCACCGCCTTCCTCACGGACCACCGGACGGCGCTCCTCGTGGGCGCATACATCGGACTGCTCGGGGTCGTCTTCTTCATCTGGTTCCTGGGCAGCCTGGTGACGACCATGCGCGACCGGGGAGAGCCGCGCGTCGCGGCGATCGCGTTCGGCGCCGGGCTCCTCGGCGGCGGGTTGGCGCTCTTCGCGTTCACGATGCAGACGGCGCTCGCCTGGGGCCTCGGGACGGAGGTCGACGGCGCGATCGTGAAGACGCTAGTCCTCGGGCCGAACTTCGCGATCATGTTCCCGATCGCCGCGCTCTCGGCGGCCGCGGCGATTGCCGCGCTCCGCTCGGGGATCTTCCCGCAGTGGTACGGAGCGGCCGGCCTGATCGCCACCGCGTGGTTCCTGGTCGGCGGCGCGGCGCTTGCGCGGGACGGCTTCTTCTCGCCGCAGGGCGGCTTCATGTTCGTCGGACTGATCGGCTTCTTCGCGTGGCTCCTGCTGACGAGCATCCTGCTCTTGCGGCAGATGCCGGAGGAGGCTCCGACGACGGCCGCGATTCCGGCCTCCTGATCGATTCCCGGCGGGAGCGCGATTCCGGTCGCGCTCCCGCCGAATCACCGCGGTGGGGGATGGCGGCGGCAAACCATCCGCACGATCATTCGGGGTGAGCAACACAGCGTTTTGCGGCACGCCCCGACGCGGAGGTGCCGCTCCCGTGAATCCCGAGCGAGAGACACGAACCAGAGCGATGGCGGCGCTCTTCGCGACGGCCGCACTCGTTCTCGTCAGCGGCCCGCGCGCGGCGGTGCAGAACGGCTCCGGCTGCCGGGCGGGCAAGCTCTCGGGCGGCGCGGATCGAGCGGTACGCCTAGGCGTACCCGCGCACGCGCCAGTAGGCGATGGCGACGCTCAAAAGCCCTACGCCGACTACTCCTGCGACGCCCGGTAGGCCGAGCCGGCCGTAGGCCGCGTGCCCGCGGCCGAAGCGCGAGAGGACGAGGGTGCAGAGGACGCCGCCGATCAACCCGCCGACGTGCCCGCCGATCGAGATGTTCGAGATCACGAAGCTGAGGATCAGGTTGATCACGATCAGCCCCATCGCCTGCCCGCCGAGCACGTAGTTCCGCTGTCGCTCGAGGATGAGCGCGGCGCCGAGGATGCCGAAGATCGCTCCCGAGGCGCCGACGGTCGGCGTATTCGGGTTGATGACCAGGGCCCCCGCCGAGCCGGCCAGCCCCGAGACGAGGTACACGAGCAGGAAGCGACCGCGGCCGAGCACGGACTCGACCGCCGTGCCGACGAACCAGAGGAAGTACATGTTGAAGGCGATATGGATCAGGCTGGCGTGGAGAAACGCGCCCGTGATCAGGCGCCACCAGTCGCCGTTCGCGACCGCCGGGCCGTACAGGATCCACTTGTTGAAGAGCGAGCCGCCCGGGTTGTTGATTCCCGCACCCTGCGCGGCCGTGATCAGGTAGACGAGCAGGTTGACCCCGATCAGCGTCTTGGTGACGAGCGCGCCCGTTCCCTCGAAGGCGGTCCGCCGCATTCCCGTGCTCATCCGGCGCACCCCCTGCGGACGGCCGGAGTGTTCGGGGCAGCGCTGCCCGACCGGCGCCGGGGTCATGCACTCCGCGCAGATCGGGCGGCCACACTCGGAGCACGAGAGGTAGGTCTCCCGGTCCGGGTGGCGGTAGCAGTGCATCGGCTCTGGCATGGCCGCGTTAGCGTAGTGGCCAAGTGCGCTGTCACGTAGCTTTCACTCCCGCCGAGTCGGTCTCCGCGCCGCTCGGGGTCGTCGTCGACGTGATGCGCGCGACCTCGACGATCGTGCAGGCTCTGGCCTCGGGGTACCGCCGCGTGCTGTGCTGCGCCGAGATCGACGATGCGCTGGCCCTGCATGCGGAGCTCGGCGACTCGGCGATCACCGGCGGCGAGCGGGACGCCAAGCGGATCGAGGCCTTCGACGCAGGCGCTTCGCCGCGCGAGTTCCTCGAGCCACGCGCCGAGACGCTGATTCTCTCGACAACGAACGGAACGCGCGCGATCGTGGCCGCGGCGGCGTCCTGCTCCGAGGTCGTGCTAGGGGCGCTCCTGAACCTGGACGCGGTCGCCGGTCACGCGCGGAACCGCGGGGAGGACGCCGTCGTCCTCTGCGCCGGGTACAAGGACGCGTTCGCGATCGACGACGCCTACTGCGCCGGCCGGATCGTCTCGGTGCTCGAGGCCGATCGGACCGACGCTGCGGTGGCCGCCGCCGTGATCGCGGATCGCTACCCGCGCGCGATCGACGGGATCAACGCGCGCACCTACGGCCCGCCGGGCCTGGAGGAGGACATCGCGTGGTGCGCCCAGGAGAGCGTCCTCGAGATGGTGCCGCACTTTTCTCGGCTGGTGGGTCCGGCCGCCGAGATCGTCGCCTAGGGCGCGCGCCGGCGAAGGGAGGGATCAGCGATCGCCGGCGGCGTGTAGCCGGCGTCGACCGGGTTGTTCCGGCCGGGCGGCACGATCTCGTCGATCCGGTGGCACGCGGCCGACGCGACTGCTCTCCGGCACATCCTGCCCTTACGGTACCGGCCGCTCAGCCACCCGTTTGCCAGCGGGCTCCACGGGATCACGCCGATCCCGTACTCCCGGCAGACCGGCAGCACGAGGACGCGGTACTCCATCTCCTGCACCCTAGTCGTTCTTCGACTTGACAGGGGAACAGGTGTTCGTGTAGAACATATGTTCCCATGATCGCCTGCGTCGTCATTCCGGGGTTCGAGCTGCGGGCCGCGCTGCGCGAGCGGCCTCGGCTCGCGCTGGAGCCGGCGGCGCTTGCGCCCGAGCCGGGGTCCGAGCCGCTGCTCGGGCCGGTCACAGCGGCCGCCGAGGCGGCCGGGGTCGAGCCGGGGATGCGGCTGGGGGAGGCGCTGGCCACGTGCCCGTCACTCCAGCTCGTCGATCCCGACCCGGCGGCGGCCGAGGAGGCGTGGGAGCAGATCGTGCGGCGGCTCGAAGACGCGGGCTTCGCGGTCGACCCGGCCGCGCCCGGCTGTGCGTACTTCGAGACGCACGGGGTGGAGCGGCTCTATGGCGGGCTCGAGCCGGCGCTGAAGCGCGCGCTGGCGTCGGTCGGACCGGGCTGGGACGCGCGCGTGGGCGCTGCCGGCCGTCGCTTCGCCGCCCTGGCTGCGGCGAACGTGGCGCGCTCCGGGCAGGCGCTCGTCGTCTCGGACGAGCGGACGCGCGAGTTCCTCGCGCCGCTGCCGCTGACGCTGCTCCCGGTCGACGCGGGCCGTCGGCAGGAGCTGGAGGACCTTGGGGTCAAGAAGCTTGGCGAGCTTGCCGGGCTTCCGGGTGGCGCCGTGGCCGAACGTCTGGGGCCGGACGGCCGGCGCGCCTGGAGCCTGGCGAGAGGAGGCTCGAGCGGGCGCGTGCGCGGGCGGAGGCCCGCGGCGGAGCTGACGGAGACGCTCGAGTTTCCGGAAGCGGTCGGGAACGAGCTGACGCTGCGACGCTCGCTCGGCGTCCTGCTCGACAGGCTGCTCGCCCGGCCGGAGCGCGGCGGGCGGGCCTTGCGCAAGCTCGCGCTCGTGGCGCGGCTCGTGGGCGGCGGCTCGTGGCGGAGGACGGTCACGCTGCGGGACGCAACCGGCGATCCCGCCCGCCTGCGCGCCGCGCTCGGGCCGAAGCTGCTGGAGCTGCCGGCACCGGCGGTCAAGCTGACGCTCGAGGCGCTCGTTCTCGCCGAGTCGACCGGCCAGCAGCTCGAGCTCGTCCACCCCGAAGGGGCTGATCTACGGGCGCACCTGAGCGAGGGCCTCCGTCAGGTTCGTGCCGGGACCGGGTCCGGATCCGTCTGCACCGTCGTCGAGGTCGCGCCGTGGTCGCGTCTGCCAGAGCAGAGAGCGCTGCTGGTTCCCCGAGACGAGTAAACGAGCCTCAGCGTGCGTTGGTAGAGGCCCATGTCGATGGGTCGCCCGCGCGCGTGAATCGGGCGGCGGTCGCTCTCGTGCGGGAGGAATGGCGCGTCGTCGACCGCTGGTGGACCGAGGAGCCCGTCAGCCGCCGCTACTTCGACGTGGTGCTCGGGGGCGGCGAGCACGCGGTCGTGTTCTTCGACGAGGAGGTGGGCCGCTGGTTCAGCCAGCGGGGGAGTTGAGGAACGTGTCGTGAGCCGGCCCGAGAGCGGCGAGCTCGCCGGGATCCGCGTGCGTGGCTTCCCTGATGAACGCCTCGACGCCGCCGGGGCCGGCGATCGTGAGGCAGTGAGCGTCGGCCTCTCCCTGGTTGGCAAACGTATGGGTGAGGCCGGGAGGGACGAGGGCGAAGGCGCCGGTCTCGAGCAGCGCGCGCTCGTCGCCGGCGGTGAACTCGATCGCTCCGTCGAGAACGAGAAACGCCTCGGCGGTCTCGCGATGCAGGTGGAGAGGCGGGCCCGGGTGGCCGGCGGGAAGGAACGTCTCGAACGCCGAGAGCTGGCCGTCGCAGTCGGGCACGCCTGCCTTGACGAGCGTGGTCGAGCGGCCCTCGAGCCGCTCTCCTTCACCGGGGCGGCTGAGCACGGCATCGGTGAACGGGCGACCGCCGTCGGCCGGGGGCTCGAACTGGTCGAAGTGCTCTCCCCGTCCGCGGAGCAGGTCTCCGAAGCCCGTGCTCGGGGCATGGATGTTGAGGAAGATCGCGGTCGCGTCGCTCGAGTTGCGGAAGGTGTGGACGACGAGCGGCGGAGCGGCGGCAAGCGTGCCCGGCTCGGCGCCGACCGTATGGCGGTCGGGGCCGAGCATGAGCTCGAGCTCGCCCTCGAGCACGTAGTACGCGTCGGTGTGCCGTCGGTGGATGTGCGGATCGGGCCCTTGCTCGCCGGGCTCGTAGCGAAACCACGTCACGATCAGCTGGTCGAGCTCACCCAGGATCCGCAGCGTGCGCTCGGGCCGGTCGGTGACGGTCTCGCCCTCGCCGGGCGCTAGGAGGAGCGGGCGGTGTACGTCGAGCTCCACGCGCACTCAGCCTATTCGTTTCTGGACGGGGCGTCGCTGCCCGAGGAACTGGCGGCGCGGGCGGCGGAGCTCGGCTACGAGGCGCTCGCGCTGACCGACCACGACGGCGTCTACGGATCGCTCGAGTTCGCGCACGCGGCGAAGGCGCTCGGCGTCCGGCCGATCACCGGTGTGGAGGTGACGCTCGAAGACCGCTCGCACGTGACGCTGCTCGTCGAGAGCGGAGAGGGTTACGCGAACCTCTGCCGGCTGCTGACGGCGGCGCACGCGGGAACGCGGCCGAAGGAGGGCGCGGAGCCGTTGCCGCCGGCGCTCGACCCGGCGCTGCTCGCGGAGCTGAACGACGGCCTCGTCTGCCTCTCCGGCTGCGCCCGGCACGGGCTGGCGGTGCGGAACCCGAACGGGGCGGCGGCGCTCGCGCGGGCCTTCGGCCCCGAGCGGTTCTTCGTCGAGCTCCAGCGCCCCTTCGAGCGCGGCGATGCGGCCCGGAACGCCACCTTGCGCGACCTCGCCGAGGCGCTCGGCGTCCGCACCGTCGCGACGGGCGACGCGCATGCACACCACCCACGCCGGACCGCGCTCCAGGACGTGCTGGTCGCGATCGCCAACCGCACCTCGCTCGACGGCTGCGAGGCGGAGCGGCGCGGGAACCGCGAGAGCGTCCTGCTCGCGCCCGGCGAGGCGGCGGAGCGGTTCCCGCTCGACCCCGATGCGGTGGCTCGGGCGGGCGAGCTGGCCGGGCGGCTCGAGTTCGACCTGACCGAGGACCTCGGCTATCGCTACCCGGACTTCTCCGAGACGGGCGAGCCGACGATCCGGCAGCTCGCGCGCGTCTGCGACAGGGCGTTCGCGGAGCGCTACGGAGACGCGAATGGACACAAGCGGCGCGCGCGGCGGCGACTCGACGATGAGCTGAGGCTGATCGACGAGCTCGGTCTGGCCGGCTTCTTCCTCCTCCACTGGGAGGTGCTCGAGCTTGCGCGAGAGTGCGCCCTGGAGGTGCGCGGCGGCTCGGTTGCGCGCAACGTCCTCCCGCCGGGCCGCGGCCGGGGCAGCTCGGTCGGCTCGATCGTCTGCTACCTGACCGGCCTCTCGCACGTCGATCCGGTCCAGGCGGGCCTTCCCCTCGGGCGCTTCCTCAACCGCGAGCTCGTCTCGGTGCCCGACATCGATCTCGACTTCCCGCGCGACATCCGCGAGAAGCTGATCGTCGCGGTATGCGACCGCTACGGCCGAGAGCACTCCGCGCTCGTCGCGAGCTTCTCGACCTACCACGCGCGCGGCGCGATTCGCGACGTCGGCAAGGCGCTCGGCCTCCCGTTTGCGGAGCTCGAGCGGCTGGCCCGCCTCACCGACGGCAACCCGTACCGGGTTCGCGAGGAGCTGGAGAAGCTGCCGGACGCCGAGACGAAGCTCGCCTCGCCGCGCTGGCGCGCCTTCGCCGACCTGTGCGGCGAGATCGGCGGCCTGCCCAGGCACGTCTCTCAGCACCCGGGCGGAATGGTCATCTCGACCCGCCCGCTGGTCGAGCTCGTCCCGGTGCAGCCCGCGGCGATGGCCGGGCGGCAGCTCTGCCAGTGGGACAAGGACTCGTGCGCGGACGCCGGCTTCCTCAAGATCGACCTGCTCGGGCTGGGGATGCTCTCCGCGGTCGAGGACTGCGTCGAGCAGATCGCGCGCTTGCGTGGCGAGACGATCGATCTTTCGCGCATCTCGCTCGACGAGCGCGAGGTCTACGCCGAGATCCAGGGAGCGGACACGGTCGGCGTCTTCCAGATCGAGAGCCGGGCGCAGATGCAGTCGCTCTTGCGGACAAGGCCGGAGAACCTCGACGACCTGACCGTGCAGGTCGCGCTGGTGCGGCCGGGGCCGATCCAGGGCGGCGCGGTCCACCCGTACATCGAGAACAGGCAGCGGCTGCGCGAGAACCCGGAGTTCGTGCCGTCGTTCGACCATCCGCTGCTCGAGGAGCCGCTGCGCGAGACGCTGGGCGTCGTGGTCTTCCAGGAACAGGTGCTGTCGGTCGCGATCGCGCTGGCGGGGTTCTCGGTCGGCGAGGCCGAGGGCCTGCGCAGAGCGATGAGCCGCAAGCGCAGCCGAGAGGCGGTCGAGGCGTTCCACGAGCGCTTCGTCGAGGGCGCCCTCGGGCGGGGGGTCGATCGCGAGACCGCCGAGCGCGTCTTCCAGAAGCTGAACGGGTTCGCCGCGTTCGGCTTTCCGAAGTCGCACGCGGCGGCGTTCGGGCTGCTCGCGTACCAGTCGGCGTGGCTGCGCCACCACTATCCGGGCGAGTTCCTCTGCGCGCTCCTGAACGCGCAGCCGATGGGCTTCTACCCGCCGGCATCCCTGGTGCGGGACGCGCAGCGGCGCGGGGTGGAGGTGCGCCCGCCGGACGTGAACCGCAGCGCGGCGGAGTGCGCGCTGGAGGAAGAGGCGGTGCGGATCGGCCTGTCGTACGTGCGCTCCCTGGGAGAGGACGAGGCGAAGGCGGTCGTGGCCGAGCGGGCCCGGAGCGGGCCGTTTCGCGACGTGCGCGACCTCGCGCAACGGAGTGAGCTCGACCGGGCGCGACTGGAGGCGCTGGTGGCCTCGGGCACGTGCGACTCGTTCGGCCGAGGACGGCGGAAGCTGCTGTGGGAGCTCGGGCTCGTGCCCCGGGAGCAGACCGTCCCCGGGAGCGGGGGCGAGGAGAGCCAGCTCCCGCTGCCGCTCGATCCGACGGCCGAGACGCCCGTGCTGCGGGAGCAGTCGCCGTGGGAGCGGATGCTGGCCGACTACCGGACGACGAGCCTCTCGGTTTGGGTGCATCCGCTCTCGCTCCTCCGCCCGCACCTGCCCGAAGGGACGCTCTCGAGCCGGGAGCTGGCGCGGCGCTCGTCGGGCGGCACCGTTGCAGTCGCGGGAATGGCCGTCGCGCGCCAGCGGCCCGCGACCGCGAACGGGGTCGTCTTCATGCTGCTCGAGGACGAGTTCGGGCAGGTCAACCTGATCGTGCCGCCGCCGGTGTACGAGCGCTTCAGGCCGCTGGTGCGGGCCGAGCCGCTGCTGCTGGCGCGAGGGAAGTTCGAGCGGCTCGGCCGGAACCGCAACGTGGTCGTGCGAGAGCTCGTCTCGCTCGGCCCGCTCGCACGCCGCTGCGCAGACGAGGCCGACGTCTTCGGCTCCCTTCCGGCCGCGCACCACTTCGGCCACCGCTAGTCGCTTCCTCTCCGGTTCGGTGACCGGCCGGCGGGGCACAATCGCGGCGGTGGAGCGGACGGACGGGTACGCCGCGATTCGCGATTACGCGCTCGTCGGCGACGGCCGCACCGCGGCGCTGATCGCTCTCGACGGCTCGGTCGACTGCCTCTGCCTGCCGGACATCGACTCCGACCCGGTCTTCGCCCGCATCCTCGACGCCGAGCGCGGCGGGTCGTTCCGGCTCGAGCCGGCGATTCCCTATGAGAGCGAGCGCCGCTACCAACCGGGCTCGAACGTGCTCGAGACCACCTTCACGACCTCGCGCGGAGCGGTCCGGGTCACCGATGCGATGACCCTCACCGACGAACGCTTCATCTCGCCCCTACGGGAGCTCGTGCGGAAGGTGGACGCGCTCAGCGGCACCGTTCCCCTCCGGTGGGTCTTCGACCCGTGTTTCCGGTTCGGCCGCCGACCCACGCGCCTCGATCGCCGCTCCGGCCGGTGGCTGGCCGAGTCCGGGCCCGGTGCGATCGTGCTCGGGCTCTCCGACGCCGGCGAAGGTGTCGAACGGGACGGCGTCGTCACGGGCGAGCTCGAACTGGAGCCGGGCCGAAGCGCGCTCCTCTCGCTCGCCGCCGCACACAAGCAGCCGGCCGTCATCCCCGGGCGGGACGACACCGAGCTCCGCCTTGCCCGCACGATTCGCTTCTGGCCGCGCTGGGCTGACGGGATCCGGTACGAGGGGAGATGGCGCGACGCCGTCGTCCGCAGCGCGCTCGTGCTCAAGCTGCTCGTCTTCTCCCCGTCGGGCGCGATCGTCGCGGCGCCAACGACCTCGCTTCCCGAGTGGATCGGCGGCGAGCGCAACTGGGACTACGGCTTCACCTGGTTGCGCGATGCGAGCTGGACGCTCGATGCGCTCCTGCGGCTCGGCTTCCACGACGAGGCGCACGCCTTCTTCTGGTGGCTCATGCACGCCTCCCGGATCACGCAGCCGCGGCTTCAGATCCTCTATCGAGTCGACGGCTCCGCCCACGTCCAGGAGAGCGACGTACCAGAGCTGCGCGGCTACCGCGGCTCGGGCCCCGTACGCGTGGGCAACGCGGCCGTCGAGCAGGTCCAGCTGGACGTGTACGGAGGCGTGCTCGACGCGATCTGGCTCTACGTTCAGGACGTCGGAGAGATCGACGGCGACACCGGCAAGGAGATCGCCAAGATCGCCGATTACGTCGCCCAGCATTGGCGGGATCGGGACGCGGGCATCTGGGAGGTCCGGAGCGAGACCACTCACTTCGTTCAGTCGAAGGCGTTCTGCTGGGTGGCGCTCGATCGCGCGTGCAAGCTCGCGCAGCGCGGCCTCATCCCGGACCGCTCGGCGCGCTGGCGGGCGAGCGCCGACGAGCTCCGTGCGTACATCGACGCGAACGGCTGGGACGAGAAGCGCCGTACGTACGTCCGCGCGACCGATCTGCGCGAGCTCGACGCAAGCCTGCTCACGCTGGCGCTCGTCCTCTTCCATCCGCCCGACGACTCGCGCATCCAGGGCACGATCGCCGCGATCGACCGCGAGCTGCGCAACGGGCCGTACGTGGAGCGCTACCGGGGCGACGACGGCGTGCCCGGAGAGGAGGGCGCCTTCCTGACCTGTTCCTTCTGGCTCGTCGACGCCCTCGCCCGCACCGGCCGGCTCGGCGACGCGCACGCGTTGATGGACGAGCTGGTCGGCCTCGCGAACGACGTTGGCCTCTACTCCGAGGAGATCGACCAGCGCAGCGGCGAGTTCCTCGGCAACTTTCCTCAGGGGCTGAGCCACCTCGCGCTCGTCAACGCCGCCGTCTCGATCGCCGACGCTGAGTCCGGCCGGAAGCCGGAGGAGGAGGCCGCGTGACGATCTGGGGCGCGCTCGCAGGCGGCGTCGTCGGGACGATCGTCTTGACGAGCAGCCTTCGGATCGCGCAGGAGATCGGGTGGACGCGCATGGACATCCCGCTCCTCCTCGGAACGGCCTTCAGCGCGAACCGCAGCCGGG
>DASXQY010000216.1:0-1854 GCA_036506915.1 Gaiellaceae bacterium
CGTGCAGCCCGGCCGCGAGCGCGCGCTCGCGTATGCGGAGCGCTGGCTCATCGACCGCCAGGAGCTCGACGGCTCCTGGGGAGGGATCCAGCCGCCGTGGGTGTGGGCGCTGATCGCGCTCGCCTGCCGCGGCCATGGTCCGGACTCTCCCTACCTCCGCCGCGGCGTCGACGGCTGGAAGCGGTTCTTGGTCGACGAGGGCGACCGCCTCCGCCCCGAGGCGTGCCAGTCCCCCGTCTGGGATACCTGTCTCGCCGTCGTCGCCTTGCGCGCTGCGGGGGTCGCCGCCGACGAGCCGGCGCTCGTCAAGGCGGGAGACTGGATGCTCCAGGAAGAAGTTCGCGCTCGAGGCGACTGGGCCGTTCGGCTGCCGGGGGTCGAACCCGGCGGCTGGTCGTTCGAGTACGACAACGACCTCTACCCGGACATCGACGACGCAGCCGTCGTCGGCATCTGCCTCAACGAGCTCGGCATGGGGAGGGCGGCCGTCGAGCGCGCCTGCCGCTGGATCCAGGCGATGCAATGCCGCAACGGAGGCTGGGGCGCCTTCGACAGGGACAACGACGCGTACTGGCTCTACGACATTCCGTTCTTCGACTTCGGCGCCGTCATCGACCCGCCGAGCGTCGACGTCTCCGCGCACGCGGTCGAGCTGCTCGCCAAGGAGCGGGGCTACGAGGAGACGGCGCGTCGCGGAGTGGAGTACCTCCTGCGCGAGCAAGAGCCGGATGGTTCGTGGTTCGGCCGCTGGGGCGTCAACTACCTCTACGGGACGGGAGCCGCGCTCCCCGCGCTGGAGGCGGCCGGGTTCGAGCCAGCGCACCCTGTGATGCGCCGCGCGGTGGTCTGGCTCCAGTCCGTCCAGAACGAGGACGGCGGCTTCGGCGAAGACTGCCGCAGCTACGACGAGGGCGAAGCCGGCGACGCGTGGCGAGGCCGGGGAGTCTCGACCCCTTCGCAGACGGCCTGGGCGCTTCTCGGCCTGGTCGCCGCGGGCGAGGCGGGCTCGGAGGCGGCTGCCCGGGCCGCGGCCTTCCTGGCCGAAGCCCAGCGCGACGACGGCGACTGGGACGAGCCCCATTTCACCGGCACCGGCTTCCCGCGCGATTTCCTCATCAACTACCACCTCTACCGCACGTATTGGCCGGTGATGGCGCTCGGCCGCCTCAAAGCCGTGCTCCCGTGAAGGTGTATGTCTCCGGGGCGACGGGCTTCGTCGGGAGCCACGTCGCCCGCGAGCTCCGCGAGCAAGGCGCGGACGTCCGGGACGAGAGGGTCGAGCTGCTCGATCCGAGCGCGCTCGAGCGCGCGGTCGACGGCTGCGAGGCGGTCGTCCACGTGGCCGCGCTCTATAGCTACGACGCCTCGGCGACCGAGATCGAGCGCGTCAACGTCGAGGGAACCCGCAATCTCCTCGAGGCCGCGCAGGGGAAACAGGTGCGGCGGTTTCTCTTCACGAGCACCGCCGGGACCTGCGGGCCGGTGCCCGGCCGCCCCGCGACCGAAGAGGACGAGCCGCCCGCCTGGGAGCTGACCGTGCCGTACAAGCGAACGAAGCTCGCCGCGGAACGGCTGGCTCGCACTGCGGGCGCAATTGTCGTCAACCCCACGACGCCGATCGGAGAGGGCGACCGCAAGCCGACGCCCACCGGCCGCATGATCGCCGCCGTCGCGACCGGCCGAATCCAGGGCTTCGTGGCCACCACAGGGCTGAACGTCGTGGACGTTCGCGACGTCGCCCGTGGGCATGCGCTCGCACTCGAGCACGGGCAGCCCGGCGAGCGTTACCTGCTCGGCGGCGCCGACCTCTCGCTGGAGGAGCTCTTCGCCGCGATCGCCGACCTGGCGGGCCGC
>DASXQY010000217.1:0-9940 GCA_036506915.1 Gaiellaceae bacterium
GCGCCTGACCCCGCCGCTCGCGCAGAAGCGCTTCGGCGTGGCGGCGCCTCGCCTCCGCCTCCTCGAAGCGCCGGTACTGGGACACCCGGGCCCGCTCGCGGGCCGCCTCGTACTCGCTCCAGCCGCCCGGCCATTCCCGCAGCCGCCGGGTTCCCTCCTCGAGCTCGACGATCCGCGTCACCGTCCGGTCGAGGAAGGCGCGGTCGTGCGAGACGACCACCACGCTCCCGCGCACGTCCTCCACGAACCGCTCGAGCCGTTCGAGTCCGTCGAAGTCGAGGTCGTTCGTGGGCTCGTCCAGGCAGAAGACGTCGAATCGCGCCAGCAGCAGCGCCGCCAGGCGGGCCCGGGCGCCCTGGCCGCCCGAGAGCGTCTCGAGCGGGTCGCGCAGCCGGCCGCCGAGGCCGAGGCCGGCGCAGACGCCCCGTGCGCGGGCCTCCAAGTCGTCGCCGCCCAGGACGAGGAACCGCTCCAGCGCATCCGCGTGGGCGCCGGCGAGCGTCGGCTCCTCGCCGAGCCTCGCCTCGAGCTCGTCGAGCTCCCTCTCGGCTGCGGCGACGCCCGTGCGGCGCGCGAGGTAGGCGAGCAGGGTCTCTCCCGGGAGCGCGTCGAGCTCCTGCGGCAGGTAGCCCGCGCTCAGGCCTACGGGGCTGCGCCTGACGGCGCCGCGCTCGGGCTGCATGTGCCCGGCCAGCAGGCGCAGGAGCGTCGTCTTGCCCGACCCGTTCGGGCCGACGACGCCGATCCGGCTGGCGGAGCCGACCGTCAGCGAAGCATGCTCGAAGACGGCGGTTGCGCCGTGCGAAGTGGTGACGTCGACGAGCGTGATCGAGTGCATGGGCCTCCTGACGAGGGGACGAGAACGGCTGGTGTCGTCAGCTAGGCCCGCATAGGTCGGCGCCGTAGCGCCACGCGAGAGTCTAGAGCCGGTCCCGGAGATCGGCGAGCGCCGACCAGCGGGTGTCGGGCTCGGGCTCGCCGTGTTCGTGCGGCTCGCGGTTCAGGTCCAGCCCGCAGACGGGGCAGAGGCCGGCGCACTCGGTGCGGCAGAGGATCTTGTCGGGCAGCTCGAGCGCGAGCGCGTCGCGCGCCCAGGCGGACAGGTCGAGCCGGTCGTCGTCAAGGTACGGCGTGCGCAGCTCGTCCGAGCCGCCCGGGCTCGTCGCCTCGTACTCGCGGGCGGAGATCGGGAGCTCGAGCACCGCGTCCTCGAGACAGCGGTAGCACGGCCCGTGCAGGCGGACCTGGAATGCGAGCTCGAAGACCGTGCCGGTCGAGGCGCGCGTGATCGCGAGCTCGGCGGGCACGTCCTCGGGGACAGGCAGGTAGCGCTGGCCGCCCAGCTCGAGCGGCTCGAGCCGGAGCTCCCGCTCGTCCCGGAACTGCTCGCCGGAACGGAGCTTGATCGTGCGCAGGTTCAGGGTGGTCACGCCGGCCACCGTAGCAAGCTCAAATGCGGTGAACGAGCTCCTCGAGCGGCTTTCGGTTCGCCTCCGCGCTCCAGTCTTCTGCGCTCCGCCCCTCCGGGTTCAGCGGGCGCTTCGGGTAGCCGAAGCTCGGGATGTTGACCGGCAGCAGACCCTCTTCGAGCGCCAGCACGCGCGCCGCGGCCGCCGGGTCGGGCGTGCCGTTCGGGCACGAGGCGACGCCCTCGTTCCAGGCGACCAGGAACATGTTCTGCATCGCGCGACCGACGTCGAGCGGGTACTTGCCGCCGGGGGTGACGATCGCGACGGCGAAGGCGCAGGTGCGGACGTTGCCGGCGGCGTAGACGGTCTCGGCGAGGCGCTTCTTCGCGTCCGCGCGCTCGACGACCACGAACGTCCACGGCTGGCGATTCTGCGAGTTGCCCGCCAGACGGCCCGCGTCGAGGATCCGCCGCTGGACGTCCTCCGGGACCGGCCGGTCGGCGTAGCTGCGCCAGTCGCGCTTGCTCGCGACGGCGAGATAGGTGTCCATCGACCGCCTAGTGCGGGTAGTCGTCGTTGGAGCTCTCGACGCCGACGCCGGCGACGACCGTCTCCTGCGAGCGCTCGTGCAGCCGCTCGCGTCCTCGCTTGACCGCGCCAAGGAACTTGTCGAGGTTGACCTCGAGCGTCGACAGGATCGAGTCGGCCCAGTCCTCCATCTCGAGCCGAGTCTCCCGCGCCTGACGCCTTGCGTCGTCGACGATGTCACCCGCCTGACGCTCCGCGAGCTTGACGATCTCCGTCTGCGAAGCCTCGCGCACGGCCTGCTCGCGAGCCTCGCCGAGAATCCTGTCGCACTCTCGCTTCGCCTCCGCGAGCATCTCCTGACGCTCCTTGACGATCCAGCGGGCCTGCTTGATCTCCTCGGGGATGGTGGCCCGCATCTGGTCGAGGATGTCGTAGATCTCCTCGCGATCGATTCGCACCTGGTCGGTGAGGGGGACGGCCTTCGCGTTGTGGACGAGGTCGTCGAGCTTGTCGATCAGAACCAGTACATCCATCGGTTCTCGGAGTGTACAGAGGGCCGTCGGCTGCTATCTGCGCCAGAGCCGCCGGAAACGGCTCGGCCGCTCGGGTTCCGGCTCGGGCTCGGGAGCCGAGACTTCGGAAGAGTGGTCGCGCGGGGCCTCGGTGCCGAAGACCCAGCGGCGCCCGCTCGCGCGCAGCTCCTCGAGCAGCGCGTGCGCCTCACCGGAGGGGAGAACGACCTCCGGGGCGTCGCCGAGCCTCGCCTCGAGACGGTCGGCGGCCGTGGCGCCGGCGCCTCGGGCGCGCAGCTTCTGGAGCACCTCGTGGGCCTCGCGCCGGCCGAGCCTGACCTCGCCGCCGGCGCCGAGCAGCGTCTCCAGCCTGGCGGTGTCGGTCATTCCTGGGGGTTCTCCGGGGTTCCGGGTCGTCCGTCCGGAAAGAGCTCCTTGAACCTGCGTGCAACGGCCTCGGGCACGAGCTCGTCCACCTTTCCCCCGAAGGCGGCGATCTCCTTCACGCCGCTCGACGAGACGAAGCTGTACTGCGGCCGGGCCATCACGTAGAGCGTCTCGATGTCCGGCGCGAGCGTCCGGTTCAGGTGGTTCATCTGGAACTCCCACTCGAAGTCCGAGATCACGCGCAGGCCCTTGACCATGGTTGTCGCGCCCCAGCGGTGGGCAAAATCGACGACCAGCTCGGAGAAGACGTCGACCTCGACGTTGGTGTGGTCTGCGAGCGCCTGGTTCAGGAAGTCGACCCGCTCTTCGACCGAGAAGAGCGTTCCCTTGTGGTGCGGGTCGCGGACGACCCCGACCACCACGCGATCGAAGATGCGGGCGGCGCGCGCGATGACGTCGAGATGCCCGAGGGTGACCGGGTCGTAGGAGCCGGGGCAGATCGCGGTCAGGGGCCGGGGGGCGTCAGGCATGCTCGTGCTCGAAGAGGCTGAGGCGCGCGGCACCGTAGCGACGGCTCGTTCGCTTGGCGAGCGGGAGCTCCGGCTCCGCGCGGGCGGCGGTCTCCACTACGAGCAGGCCTTCTGGGTCCAAGACCTCCGGCAGGTAGGGGATTAGCTCGTTTTGCAGGGAAGAAAACATCTCGTAGGGCGGGTCGACGAGGACGAGATCGTAGCGCTTGCCCATTGCCGCATCGGTGCGGAGCGCGCCGAGGACGTCCTGGCAGAGGACGGTGGCGCTGGCCAATCCGAGCTTGTCCAGGTTGCGGTTGATCGCGCGGCAGGCATCCCGGTCGCTCTCGACGAACACCGCCTGGGCGGCCCCACGAGAAAGCGCCTCGAGCCCCATCGCACCGGAACCGGCGAAGAGGTCGAGGACGGTCGCGCCTTCGACCCGGCCCGGACCGATCAGGTTGAACGCCGCCTCGCGCACCCGGTCGCCGGTCGGCCGCGTGTCGCGCCCGGGAGGCGCGTAGATCCGGGCGCCCTTTCGCGAGCCGGCGACGATCCGCACCCCGGGAGCCTAGGCCCGTTTGGCCCTGTCCCGGGGTCAGACCCCTGGCCGTGGCCGAACCGGCCGGTTTTCGGGTCGAAACGCCTGCTCTCGTCGATCTGTAGCACGTTGAATCGGTGCAAGTAATCGGGCGAAAGGACGTGTTCCGGGGTCAGACCCCGAGCCGTGGCCGTCAGGGCACGGCTCGCTCGGGATCGCGATCGCGCGGGAGCGGCGGGTCCTCCTCGCCGGCGAGCACGCGCAGCGCCCATTCCGCCTCCAGGCCCACCGACCACCAGCCCTCGACGGCCGCGTCGTCGTCTGCCGCCAGGCGGGTCAGCTGCGGGCGCGCCTCCACCAAGCCGAGCACGCCCGAGGCGAAGGCGCACCAGAAGCGGACGGGCGGATCGGGGTCTCGCAGACCGCCTGTGATCGTGGTGCGAATCGCGGCCAGCACCGCCGCGCCCTGGAGCAGGTGCCCGAGAGCCTCCGCCGCGTACGCGCGAACGTCGGTGCTCTCCTCGGAATCGGCGAGCCTGGCCGCGAGCGCATCGGCCGCCTCGGCGTCGCCGAGGAAACCGAGCACGTAGGCCGCCGCCGCGCGCGCCGAATCGTCGCGCCGGCTCGCGAGCAGCCGTTCGAGCTTCTTCCGGGTGACCTCGTCGTCGAACGAGCTCAACTCCTTCGCGGCCTCCCAGCGGGCTCTCTCGCCGCCGTGCCGGAGCGCGCGCAAGAGCCGCCGGCGCCTCAGCAAGGCCCAGGTCACGCCAGCGCCTCCCGCTCGCCGAACACGCGCGCCACCTCGTCGCTCAGCGGCCCCTCGTAGTCGACGAGCCCCTCGGCCGCGGCCCGCGCCCGCTCGAGCAGCGGCCGGTCCGCGCGCAGACGCGTGAACCTGAGATCCGAAAGCCCCGCCTGCCGCGTCCCGAGCAGCTGTCCCTCGCCGCGCAGCTCGAGGTCCTTCTCCGCGAGCTCGAAGCCGTCCGTCGACTCCACCAGCGCCTGGAGCCGCTCCTGCGCGTTGTCGGTCAGCTCCTCCCGCGGCCGCGAGACGAGTAGGCAGTACGACTGCTCCGCCCCGCGCCCGACCCGCCCGCGCAGCTGGTGCAGCTGGGCGAGCCCGAACCGGTCGGCCTCCTGCACGATCATGATCGTCGCATTCGGCACGTCGACGCCGACCTCGATCACCGTCGTGGCAACGAGGACGTCCAGCTCGCGGGCTTTGAAGCGCGCCATCAGCTCACGCCGCTCCCCGGGACGGAGCCGGCCGTGCAGGAGCCCGACGCGGTAACCGCGCAGCTCCGCCCGTCGCAGCCGTTCCGCCTCGGCCTCCGCCGCCCGCGCCTGTGAGGTCTCCGACTCCTCGATCAGCGGGCACACGACGTACGCCTGCCGCCCCGCGTCCAGGTGCTTGCGCAGCCGCTTGTACGCCTCGGAGCTCCGCTCCGCCGTCACCCAGGAGGTGACGATCGGCTTCCGGCTCGCGGGTGGCTTTGCGATCTCGGTCACATGCAGGTCGCCGTACACCGTCAGCGCGAGCGTCCGCGGGATCGGCGTCGCCGTCATGTGCAGCACGTGCGGAGAGCGCCCCTCGACGAGCGCCCGCCGCTGCTCGACTCCGAAGCGGTGCTGCTCGTCCACCACCGCCACCGCGAGCTCGCGGAGATCGACGCCCTCCTGGATCAGGGCGTGCGTCCCGACGACGATCTGCGCGTCCTCGACGTCCGACTTGACCGAGCCGGTGAGGAGCGCGACCCGCACGCCGAGCTCCGCGCAGAGGGGCTCGATCGTCAGGAAATGCTGCTCGGCGAGCGTCTCCGTCGGCGCCATCAGGGCACCGCGATGCCCGGACTCGACTGCCCGCATCAGCGCGTAGAGCGCGACCACCGTCTTCCCGGAGCCGACGTCGCCCTGAAGCAGCCGCTGCATCGGCGCCGGCCGGGCCAGGTCGGCGTCGATTTCGGCGATCGCGCGCTCCTGGTCGGCGGTCAGCACGAACGGCAGCAACTCCCGGTAGCGGCCGACGAGCTCCTCCGGCTCGCCGAGCGACGGCGCCACGGCGGCTTCCCGCCCCACGCGGGCACGCGCGAGCCCGACCTGGAGAACGAGCAGCTCGTCGAACGCGAGGCGGCGCCGGCCCTCCTCCCCTTCCCGCGCCGACCGCGGCCGGTGGAGGGCTTCGAGCGCGTCGGCGCGCAGCGGCAGCCGCTCCCGCTCCTTCAGCGGCGCCGGCAACGGGTCGGGCACGTCGCGGGCGTGCGGGAGCGCCTGCTCGACCAGGGCCCGCAGCCGCTTCGGCGTCACCTCCTCGCTCGCCGGGTAGACCGGAGCGAAGTCGGCGGTCGCCGAGACGCCGTTCAGGTCGTAGGAGCGGACCGCGAACTCGTTCCGCTTCAGCTGCCCGCGCAGCCGCACCCGCGTCCCGGGCCGGAGCTTCTCGGCGAGCCAGGCCTGGTTGAACCAGACCGCAGTGATCTCGTCGCTCTCGTCCGCGACCCGTGCCTGCACGATCGCCAGGCGGCGCGACGGCCGGCGCACGGAAACCCGCCGCACCTCGCCAGCGATCGCCGCCTCCTCGCCGGCGAGCAGATCGGCGATCGGCCGCTCCGGAACAGCCGCCTCGTACCGGTGCGGGCGATGTTCGAGCAGGTCGCGGATCGTGCGCAGCCCGAGCTTCGCGAGCTTCTTGGCCGCCGCCGCCCCCACCCCCGGCAGGGAGTCGACCGGGCGCGCGGCGCGCTCCGGACGGGGCGTTCCCGGCAGCAGGGGCCAGCGCTCGGGCGGTTGTTCGCCGGCGAACCCCGCCGGCAGGACGGTCACGGCAGCCACCTCGCCAGTCTAGGAATCGGCTGAGCCGTCCTGGAACCAGAAGAAGCCGACCGTCCCCGGCCCCGCGTGTGCGGCGAGGACCGGCCCGAGCGTCGTCACCAGCTCGAGGTCGGCCGCGGGACGCGTCTGCCGCACCATCTCCGCCAGCGCCTCCGCCCGTTCCGGCGCGTCGGCGTGAGCGATCCCGACGCGCAGCTCCGGCCCGTCCGTCGTGGCCGCCTCGAAGCGCGAGGCGAACTCGAGGAAGGCCTTCCGGTTGCCGCGAACGCGCTTCACCGGGAGCACCTCTCCGTCCTCGATCGACAGGATCGGCTTGATGTGGAGGAGCTCGCCGGCCCAGGCGCGGGCGCGGCCGATCCGACCGCCGCGCACGAGGTACTCGAACGTGTCGACAGTGAACAGCAGCCCGGCCTCCGCGCGGAAACGCTCGACGAAGGCGTCGACCTCCTCGTCGCTCGAACCGCGCTCGAGCCGCCGCTGGATCGCGAGGCCGAGCATCGCGATCGCCGCCGACGCGCTGGTCGAGTCCACCGCCCGAACGCGGTCGTCGCCGAGAAGACGAGCCGCCGCGCGGGCGCTCTCGATCGTGCCCGAGAGCTTGCCGGCGATGTGCAGCGAGAGGATTCGGTCGTACCCGCCGAGCTCCCGGTAGACGGCGAGGAAGTCCCCCGGGGTCGGTTGCGAGGTCGTGGGCGTTTCCGGCGCGGTGCGAAGCCGTTCGTAGAACGCTTCCGGCTCGAGCTCGACGTAGTCGCGGAAGCTTTCGTCGCCAAAGCGGACGTAGAGGGGGACGACGCGCCAGTTCGGAAACCGCTGCGGCGCCTCGGGAAAGTCCGCGGTCGAGTCGACGACGATCGCGGTGTTGGCCGCGGTCAGCTCCACGGGACTCAGGCGGCGGCCGGGCGCGCCGCTTCGAGGATCGCTTCGACGATCGCCTCGAGCCCCTCGTCCTTGCTCAGGCACGCGACCGCGCCGGCTTCCATCAGTGCGTCGCGCTCGCGCAGGTTGGCCGACGCGCTGAGACAGACGACTCTCGCCTGCGGGTACGCCTCGAGCACGGCCCGGGTCGCCTGGACCCCGTCGAGCCCCGGCAACCGGTAGTCCATCAGCACGACGTCTGGACGAAGCTCCGCCGCAACCGCCGCGGCCTCCGTCCCGTCGGGAACCGAGGCGACGACCGTCATGTCGGAACGGAGGCCGAGCAAGAGCTCGAGCGCGTCCCGGAACACGTCGTTGTCCTCGACGAGGACGACGCGGATCGGCTCGCTCACGTCACCGACTGTAACCGGCTACTCGGCGGAGACGAGCAGCGGGTAATGGGGCTGGCCGCCGTCGTGCGTGTCAAGCTCGAGGTCGGGATGCCGCTCGGTGAGCTCTTCCAGCAGGCCGTCCAGCTGAGGCGCGCCCTTGCCGGTGAGGAGCGTGAGAACGTCGCGCGGTTCGGCCAGGAGGCGCTCCAGCAGGACGCGCGCGACCTCGTGGAAGCTCGGGCCGGCGGCCACCGCTGTTCCCTCCAGCCGAGCCAGGTATTCGCCTTCCCGGATCGAGACGCCGTCGACGATCACGCTGCGCGACGCGATCGCGATCTCACCGGTGGTGAGAGCGGCAATGGCGTCCAGCATCGCCGCCGCGTTCTCCCCCGCCGAGCGCTCCGGGTTGAACGCGACCGCCGCCGCGAGACCGGACTGGATCGACTCGGTCGGGACGACTCGCACGGGCCTGCTCGCGAGCCGGGCGGCCTGTTCGGCGGCCATGACCACGTTGGCGTCGTTCGGAAGGAGCAGGACCTCGGCGGCGGCGATCGACTCGACCGCCGCAAGGAGGTCTGCGGTCGGCGGGTTCATGGTCGGCCCGCCGAAGACGATCTTCTCGGCCCCGAGGGTCTCGAACAGGCGCCGGTTGCCCTCGCCGACGACGACCGCGACGAGCGCCGAGGCGGCGCCCCCGGGTAGGGCCTCGAGCAGGCGTTCCTCGCGCCGCTCCGTCTGGCGGTGCATGTCGGCGATCTCGACGCCCCCGATCGTCCCGGCCTGCGTTCCGAGCGAGAGCGCAGCGCCGGGATCGTCGGTGTGGACGTGCACCTTGATCGCGGTCGCGTCCCCGACCACGAGCAAGGAGTCGCCAAGCCGCTCGAGGTCGGTTTCGAGGGCGGCTGGGTCGAGAGCCTCCCCCTCGACGACGAAGAGCGTGCAGTACCGGTAGCGCGAGAGCTCCTGGTGAACGGCCCCGAGCGATAGCTCCCCGAGAGGCTCGGCCTCCGGAAGCGGCTCTCCGGAAAGAGCGGCGGCGAGGCCGCGCACGAGCTCGAGCAGGCCCGCACCGCCGGCGTCGACGACGCCCGCCTCTCGGAGGACGGTGAGTTGCTCCGGCGTGCGGGCGACGGCCTTTTCTCCGCGCCGGACGAGAGCGGCGAGCAGCCCGGCCGGGGTGTCCTTGTCGGCGGTCTCGCCTTCCTCGGCGAGCTCGCGGATGACCGTCAACATCGTGCCCTCGACCGGCTCGCGGACGGCGCGATAGGCCTCGTCGCTCGCGGCGCGGACGGCGCGCGCGATCACCCGGGCGTCGACCACCTGAGCCTCGCCGAGCACCTCGGCCGCCCCGCGCACGATCTGCGAGAGGATCACGCCCGAGTTGCCGCGGGCGCTCATCAGCGCCGCCCGCGAAGTCTCGCGGGCGAGCTTGGGTCGGTCCGCGGCTCGTGAGCCCGCGAGCGCCTCGACGATCCCGCGGACGGTGAGCGCGAGGTTCGTGCCCGTGTCCCCGTCGGGGACCGGGTACACGTTGAGGTCGTCGATCCGCTGTCTGCTGCGCTCGAGAGAGGCCGAAGCCGCGTCGGCGAGCTCGCGGACGGTCTCGAGATCGCTCACGCCGACCGCTTCACGTCCTGGATGTGGACGTCGACCGAGGCGACGGCGAGGCCCGTCAGCCGTTCGACCTCGTAGGCGACCTGGGAACGGACCGTCGCCGCCACCTCGGCGAGGTTGAGCCCGTACTCGACGACGACGTAGAGCTCGAGAGCGACGGCGCCGTCGTCGTTGCGGACGACGATCCCCCGCGTCGGCTTCCCCTTCGGCAGGAGGCGGGTGACGCGGTCGCGAGGGGGGCCGGGGGCGCGCAGCGACATGCCGACCACCCCGTAGCACCGAGTGGCGGTCCGGCCGACGATCTGCGCGATCGCCTCCGGCGCGATCGCGACCGTCCCGAGGTCGGACGGGATCGTGAGCG
>DASXQY010000218.1:0-4320 GCA_036506915.1 Gaiellaceae bacterium
CGTCGCCGTGTTGAAGCGGAACTGGTAGCTCAGGTCCTCCTCGCCGTCACCGTTGTTGTCGACGTTGATCTCGTAGAGGACGCTGTCGTCGAAGCTGTAGAAGTTCGGCCCGCTGGCCGGTGCTTCGAGCGGGATGTAGTTGGCCAGAAGCGTGACGGTGCCAGGCCTGTCGGGGCTCACGAACGCGTACAGGTCCGTGTTGTCCGCGCGCGGGTCCTGACTGATCAGTGGTGCCTCGCTGTGACTTGAGGCCTTCGCAGCGAGCGGGCTCGGCCCGAGGCGCAGCGCCAGGAACAGCGCGAGCGCTGCACCGGCGAGCGCGAGCCCGAGTACCGCGAGCCTCTGCTTGCTCGAGAAAGCGTTGGTCATGCCCTCTCCCTTCTCCTCCCGGGTAGTCGTTGCTCCTGATTCGCGCGCCTTCGCCGTCCGGTTCGGCGAGGGGGCCCGCCGCCGCAGGGACGGGCCCCTCGCCTTCCTTGTGGGGAGCTGCCCGGCCTCGGAGCTCCCTTCGGGTCCGAAAGGAATTCGAGTCTGATTCGCAGGGAGCCGGGGTTCGGTTCGGCCCCGGCTACCCGGCGTTCCGGACGGCGGTGGCCCGGATCCAGATCGCGGCGGCCACGGCGAGCAGCATCCAGGCGGCGAGGTAGAGAAAGGCCGCCCGCGGCGAGACGAGCGTCCAGAGCGCGCCCGCGACCGCGCTGGCGGCCAGGTTCGCGAAGCTCTGAATCCCGGCGAGGATCCCGAAGGCCGAGCCGCGAGCCTCCTCGGGAGCGTAGGCCGCGACGACCGCGTTCTCGGCCGTCTCGGCGAGGCCCTTTGCGACCCCGGCCAGGACGAAGAAGACCGCGAGGACGGCGAGGCCGGCCCCGGCGAACGCGAATCCGGCATTGGCCACGAGCAAGAGGAGGGCGCCCGCGCCGAACACGGAGAGCGCACCGCGCCGGTCGACGGCGTGGCCGCCGGGCACGCTCACCGTCGAGGCGCCGAGGTTGAACGCGGTGTAGAGCACGAGCGCGAGCTCGACGGCGGCGTGGTGGCCGTGTCGGGCCTCGAGCAGGTCTGTCGCGCGCAGGATCAGGAGTGTCGCCGCCGCGTTTCCAAGCTCGAAGGCCGTGACGCCGACGAGCACGCGCCCGAGCCGGCCTTGCAGCACCGGACGGACGCGCAGGCGCAGGCGTTCTCCTCGACGTACCTCCGCGCGCGGGGCGGCCCGGATCGCGGCCAGCATCGAGAGAGCGGCAAACAGGCCGGGGACGACGGAGACGAGGATCGCCGTGCGGACGCCGAACGCGGCGACCAGCCCGAGCGCCAGCAGCGGCCCGCCGATCGCGCCGAGATTGTCGAGCGCGCGCTCGAACCCGTACGCGCGCCCGTAGGCGCTCGGCTGGACCATCTCCGCGAGCAGCGCGTTCCGGGCCGGGGCGCGCAACCCGCGTGCGACCCAGGCGCCGCTCCGCAGGACACCGACCTGCCAGGCCGCCCCCGCGGCGCCGATCAGCGCCGAGAGCAGGGCCGTCGCCGTATACCCCCCGATCGCGGTCGCGCGGCGGCTTCCGGGGTCGTCGGCGAGGGCGCCCCCCGCGAGCCGGGCCGCTCCGCCGAGCCCGTCTGCAACGCCCTCGATCAGGCCGAGCGCGGCGGCGGGCGCGCCGAGCGTCGAGGTGAGGAAGCTCGGCAGCAGTGCGGTCGGAATCTCGTAGCCGAGGTCGCCGAGAAGGCTCGCGCCGCCGATGCCGACGACGCCGCGGTTCAGCCAGCGTTCTTCGGGAGCGACCTCACCCGTGCTCATCCCGAGCGAATTCTGGTGCCCGCGCGGCC
Organism: Gaiellaceae bacterium; assembly: GCA_036506915.1. GTDB lineage: Bacteria > Actinomycetota > Thermoleophilia > Gaiellales > Gaiellaceae > AC-32. The sequence continues at coordinate 1,819 of DASXQY010000218.1, forward strand.
CTCGAGCGCCTCGTCCAAAGCAGCCGCCGAGGTGATCAGCGCCTCGTGCCCGGTCGCCCTGACGTAGTCCACGCTCGCCTCGACCTTGGGCCCGATCGACCCCGCGGCGAGCTCGGGGAGGAGCGCGTCGGCATCGTCGACGCCGAGCTCGCGCAGCTCCTCCTGCCCCGCCGTCCCGAAGTTGCGGTAGACCGCGGACACGTCGGTGAGGATCACGAGGCGGTCGGCCGAGAGCTGCCGGGCGAGCAGGGCCGAGGCCCGGTCCTTGTCGATCACCGCGTCGACTCCGGCGAGGTGGGCACCGCGCCGGGCGACGGGGATCCCGCCGCCGCCACAGGCAACCACGATCGCACCGGACTCGAGCAGCGCGCGCACGGAGCCCAGCTCGATCACCTCGAGCGGAGCCGGCGAAGGAACCACGCGGCGCCAGCCCCGGCCGGCGTCGTGGACGACGACCCAGCCGCGCTCGCGCTCGAGCTCGCGGGCGCGCGCCTCGTCGTAGAAGGGCCCCACCGGCTTGGTCGGCTCGGCGAACGCCGGGTCGTCCTCGGCGACGCGAACGTGGGTGAGCAGGCACGCGACGGGCCGCCCGGCGACAGGCTCGAGCTCGCTTTCGATCAGCGCCCCGATCTCGGCCTGCGTCTGCGCGACGGCGAGGTAGAGCGGCAAGGGAGGCGCCTCGTCGGCGGCGCGCTCGTGGCGCAGGAGCTCGTTTCCCACCTGCGGCCCGTTGCCGTGGGTGATCACCAGCTCGGGGTCGGCCAAGAGCGGCCGCAGGGCGGCGAAGGCCTCGCGCAGGTTCGCGCGTTGCTCGGCCGCGGTACCGCGCTCACCCGGACGCATGAGCGAGTTGCCGCCGAGCGCGACGACTGCGGTCACACGAGCGCTGCGTCGCCTATGAGGCCGTGCTCGCGGAGCACATCGGCCAGCGTCGGCTCGCCGACCTCCTGGAGCCGGTAGGTGATCCGCAGCGCGGGAACCTCGAGGTCGATCAGTCGGCGCAGGTCGATCGGCGTCCCGATCAGGACGAGGTCGGCCTTACAGCACTCGATCGTCTCGCGCAGCTCGTCCATCTGCTTGCGCCCGTAGCCCATCGCGGGCAGGAGCGCACCGACGTGCGGGTATCGCTCGAAGGTCTCGGCGATCGATCCGACCGCGCACGGGCGCGGGTCGATCAGCTCGGCGGCGCCGTTCGCCTTCGCGGCGAGGACGGCCGCGCCGTAGGCCATCTCGCCGTGCGTGAGGGTCGGGCCGTCCTCGACCGCGAGCACGCGCTTCCCGGCGATCTCGGTCGCGTCGCCTTCCACCACGAACGGCGAGGCGGCGAGGACGATTCGCGCGGCCGGGTTGTTCTCGCGGATCGACTCGAGCACCGCGTCGACCCCCTCCGGCGGCGCGCTGTCGACCTTGTTCACGACGCAGACGTCCGCCATGCGGAGGTTCGTCTCGCCCGGGTGGTAGCGAAGCTCATGGCCCGGCCGGTGCGGGTCGACCACGACGACGTGGACGTTCGGCTTCACGAACGGCGTGTCGTTGTTGCCGCCGTCCCAGAGGATCACGTCGGCCTCCTGCTCAGCCCGGTCGAGGATCGCCGCGTAGTCGATCCCGGCGAACACGAGGTTGCCTTCGGCGAGGTGCGGCTCGTACTCCTCGCGCTCCTCGATCGTCGCGTCGGCCGCGTCGAGGTCCTCGTAGCGCTCGAAGCGCTGGACCGCCTGGGCGGTCAGGTCGCCGTAGGGCATCGGGTGGCGCAGCACGGCGACGCGCTTGCCCGACTCGCGCAGGAGCGCCGCCACGTGCCGCGTCGTCTGGCTCTTGCCCGAGCCCGTGCGCACGGCGCAGATCGCGACCGCCGGCTTCGACGAGGTGAGCATCGTGTCGGCCGGCGAGATCAGCCGGAACGACGCGCCCGCCGCCAGCGCGCGCGAGCCGATGTGCATCACGTGCTCGTGCGTCACGTCGGAATACGCGAAGACAACCTCGTCGATCTCGTGCTTCCCGATCAGGTCCTCCAGCTCGTCCTCGGGGCAGATCGGGATGCCGTCGGGGTAGAGCTCTCCTGCCAGCGCCGCGGGATAGACGCGGCCGTCGATGTTCGGAATCTGCGTCGCGGTGAAGGCGACGACCTCATACTCCTTGCGACCGCGGTAGACGAGGTTGAAGTTGTGGAAGTCGCGGCCGGCAGCGCCGACGATGAGCACGCGTGTCCGGATCATGAATAAAGCTTATGCAGCTACACAGGACAGCGCGCGGATTACGCTGCCGGGGTGATCGCGCGCGCCGCAGGCTGCGTCTGCGCCGCGGCCCTGCTGACGGCCGCTCCCGCAGCACAGGTCGACTCGGCCGGGCTCCGCGCGCACCAAACCGTGAGGGCGCTCGCGGTGCTCGGGCCGCGGGTCGCCGGGACGCCGACCGAGCGACGGGCGGCAAGGGTCGTCACGAAGCGGTTCGTGAAGCTCGGGCTGAGGCCCGTCGTGCAGGCCGTGCCGCTGCCGCGTGGCG
>DASXQY010000219.1:0-1779 GCA_036506915.1 Gaiellaceae bacterium
GAGCTGCGTGGGCAGGAGGAGCCCGTACGGCGTCAGGTTCCACTGCTCCGTCGGCGGGAGCCAGGCGGGGCGTCGCAGCCGCACCAACACCTGGCCGCCGACGCGCAGGACGAAGAGCGCCGAGAAGAACAAGAGGAATGACGCCGCAAAGCCCGGGTCGACAGCCGTGTCGCCGCGGCCGAGGAGGAACGCGACGAGGGCGCCGGCGGTCAGGGCCACCGTCCCCGCCAAGGCAATCTTCGTCGGCGCGGGTGTCGGCGCCTCCACCGTCAGGCCGCCGCCAGCGTGCGGACGACGAAGCGGTCGAACCGCGCGAGGTCACGCAGGCCTCGCAGCGACGCCGTGGGCCGCGTGTGATCGAGGGTAGACGTGACCGTGAGGCGGACGTTCGGCAGCGAGCTCGCGAGCGCGCTCGCCTCCCGGAAGGGGAAATACGGATCCCGAGGCGGGACGGCCAACTCCACCGGCACTGTGAGGCTCGTCGCACGGGTAAGCGGCGAAAGCTCTCGCAGCATCGAGTGGAGATCGGGGGCAAGCTCGCCATAGAGGTCGCGGAAGCGGCCCGGATCCCGGTTCGTCAGCAGGCGAACGACCGCTTGCGTCTCGGGCCGGAGCGTCTCGAGGTCGACTTCGAGCGCCTCGAGCGCATCCGTCTCTTCTTCGATGCTGCCGAGCCGAGCGAGCAGGAGCTCCCGATCGTGCGGATCAGGCAGGCACGCAACGAGCGAGCGCGCGACTGCTCGCCGTAGGAGGGCGGTGACCGCGTACTCGACGAGCGCGCCGTCGTCCTCTTCGTAGCGGCGGGTGGTGGCGAGGCAGACGATCCGCTCGATGTCGGCGAAGGGCGCGACGGCCGCAACGAGCGAGACGTGGCGAGCGAGCTCCGGACGCGCGGCGGAGATGAGCGCGATGCTCGCCCCCGTCGAGGCGCCGACCAGCGCAACGCGCCCGTGGCGCACGTCCGGCCGCGCAGCCGCCGCCTCGATGACGGCGGCAGCCGCCTCCAAGGTGCGGACTGTGAGCTCGCCGGACCCCAGTCCCGGAAGGTCCGGGACGACCGCGACGTACCCCGCGCGGGCGAGACCGAGCGCCACACGCTGGACGACCGGCTCCTTCCGACGCAGCGGATGGGCGCCCGTTACGAAGACGAAGGTGGGCCAGGGCCCCCGGCCGGCGGGGCAGGTGACCTCGACCGGAACGCCGTCGACGTCGAGGTTCTCGCTCCGTGGCCGGCGCGTCAGACCGGTCGCCGTGCGGGCAAGCAGCGGCAGGTCCATGACGATCGAGAGCAGCACGAGCGAACGAGCGCGCGCGGTGGCTCGGGGGAGAAGCCGGCGTCCAGGGATACTCGCCATGAGGCAGAACGTACAACGCCTACAAGCGGCCGTCATGGGGGCGCGCCTCGATTTCCGCTAGGCGAAGACGCTGAGGCGACCTGTCCAGGCGGTGTCGCCGGATGCCCGGCGGGAGCAGGGGCCACATCCGGAGGTTCGATTCCCGCCACCTCCACCTCAGGTTTCAGGCCAATAATGGATCACGACAATGCGACATCGTGTCCACGCGACGAGGTAGATTCCGGCCGCCAATCGACCGCCGGTCTTCCCGGCCGGTCATCCTTCTCCGGGGATTACCGGCTACGGCCGGCTCCGTGCGGCGATTTCAGGCTGATTCCCGCGCGGGATCTGCGCGGGATGAAAAGAAGCCGGCGGTCGTTATGTCAAATACATGTGCGGATTTGCAGGACTTTTACGGGAGCGACGGGACTCGAACCCGCGACCT
>DASXQY010000220.1:0-13016 GCA_036506915.1 Gaiellaceae bacterium
GCAGCTCGCTGACCATCCGTCATGGGTCGACGGGCTCACGTTCGCCTCGGGCCGGATGACCGCCGAGGTGGGCACGGCGCCCTTCACGAGCTTCCAGTCGCAGTACGAGTCGACGTACGGCGCCGACCGGGTCGGGGTGAAGACGTCCGCCGGCGCGCCTGTCGTCCAGCCGCCCGAGCTCGCGATGTACCCGTACGACTTCGTGCACGTGCTGGTCGGCGCGGTCACCAGGGCTAGCTCTGTCGAACGGGACAAGGTGCTGCCGGCGCTGAGCCAGGTGACCACCGAAGGGGCAAACGGGGACGAGCGGGGGTTCAACGAGCACAGCCACGAGGGTGTCGTCGACGACGACGTCTACTTCGCCCGCTTTCACGACATGACGTTTGCGCCCGTGAAGGACGACCCGCTCTCCTCCACGCTGCCGGCGATTCCGCAGCTCGCCTCGGGCCGATGAGGATCGCGCGCCTTCTCGTTCCGCCGGCCGCCGCCCTTGTCCTCGGCCTGCCGCTGACCGCCGTGGCCGCCACGCAGCAGATCCTGCTCCCTGGGCCGACACCCTTCCCGACCCAGAGCCCGCCGCTCGCTACGGCAAACGCGCCGCCGTCGGCCCTGCTGCCGTTCCGGGTCACCGCGAAGACGGACGAGCGAGTCGCCGTGGGCGTCGACCGGGATGGGCGGGTGGTCGCGCTGCAGGCCCGCCACCGGCTCGTGCTTCGGGGCAAGGGCGACTACCAGATCGTGATCGGCGCTCCCGCGGAGGGCGTGCGCGCGGCCCCCGGGTCGGACTCCCAGCCTGGACTGCGGACGGGACAGATCCTCTGGGCCGGCTTCTCGCCCGGGCGGAAGGTGCTGGCGGCAGACGTGCGGCTCCGCCCGAGCGCCGCCGCGCCCTTCCTGCCGCTGCGCTTGCGGGTGCGGCGCGACGGCGACCGGTACGCCCTGACGGTGACGAACGCGACCGAGATCTCCGAGATCGCCTATGCGGGAACCGGGGTGCGGCCCGAGCTGGCGGCCCTGCTCGACCGGACGCGGCGTGAATCGCTGGCCGGAGCCAGGCTCTCGTCGGCGTACGCGACGATCCTCGGCCTCGTGCGCCACCGGGAGGAGGCGGCGCGGATCGCCGCGCCGTTCCGGGTCGAAGTGGAGCTGCGGTTCCCCCGGCCGCCGACGGAGGTGCGCGGCGGCACGTTGCACGGGGACACGGTCGCTTTCGCGGCGACGCTCGGAGACCGCGCGCCGCTCTCGCTGACGGTCGAGGTCAGCGGCGGGGGCACGCCCCGGCTCCGGCTCGTTGCTCGCCCGGCCCCGGTCGTCCGCGGCCTCGCTCCGCCGGGCGCGCCGACATGGAAGGCGGCCGTGCGCCGGCGCCGGCTGCCCGCAGGGCTCCTGCTCGACCGGCTGATCGACACGCGCATGCAGCTCGTCCGCGCCGACCAGTACCAGAGCTTCCTCGCCAACCCCGATCCGCAGGGCCGAAACCACACGGTCTACGTCTACGAGACGACCGCCGCGCCGGCCCCGCGGGCCTCCTCCGGGACGTCGAACTCGAGCTCCGGAGGCGGAAGCGCCTTGCTCGTCACGCTCGTGATCGTCGGCTCGGGTCTCGGAGCCGGAGCCGCGGTCGTCGCCTGGGCGCACAGCTAGCCGGAGGGGCGCAGGAACGCTCGCGGAGCGCGCGAAATCCGCCCGGAGTGGCGGATGTCCCCGACTATCTGGTCCTGCGCCGGCACCGTGACCTCGTTGGCCGGACCTGGCATCCATGGGTGCGGCGGACCCTGGTCGTCCTCGTTTTGGCCGTGCCGGTCCTCGGGCTGCTGAACGTCTTCGGCCAGCGTCCGTCGACCGCGAGCGCCGTCGCGCCGGAGGCCAGCCTGAAGGTGTACTCGCCGACGAGCGTCCGCGGCGGCCTGCTGTTCGAGGCGCGCTTCCACCTCACCGCGCGGCGGGATCTGAAGGACGCGATCCTCGTCCTCGGCAGCGGCTGGCTCGAGGGCATGACCCTGAACACGATCGAGCCCTCGCCGGTCAGCGAGGCGAGCAAGAGCGGGCGGCTCTCGCTCGAGCTGGGCCACATCCCGGCCGGCCAGAGCTACCTTCTCTACGTCCAGTTCCAGGTCAACCCGACCAACGTCGGGCACCGCTCGCAGACGGTCGAGCTCGACGACGGCGACCAGGAGATCCTGTCCCTCCGGCGGTCGATCACCATCTACCCGTGAGCTACTGATGGACGTCGTCATCCGGGCAGCGGTCGCATTCGCCTTCATCTACCTGATCACGCGCGTGGTCGGTCGTCGCGAGCTCTCCTCGCTCCAGCCGTTCGACCTGATCCTGCTGATCGTCCTCGGCGACCTGATCCAGCAGGGGGTGACGCAGAGCGACTACTCGGTGACCGGGCTGATCCTCGCCGGCGCGACGATCACGCTTCTGCAGATGGCCGTGTCCTATCTGAACTTCCGCTTCGCGCGGCTTCGAACGGTCCTCGACGGCGAGCCGCTCGTCCTGGTCGAGGGCGGGCGCGTGCTCGAGCGGAACCTGAAGCGGGAACGGCTCACGCCGGAAGAGATCGCCGAGCAGGCGCGCGTACAGCAGATCGCCTCGCTCGAGGACGTCCGCTGGGCGGTGCTCGAGACGAACGGGCAGATCAGCTTCATCCCCAAGCAGTAAGCAGTAGCCTCCCGCGGCGTGCCGCTCTACCTGACCGAGGCGGAGGTCGCGGAGCTGATGTCGCCGGCCGACGCGCTCGAGGCGGTCGAGGGATCGTTCCGCCGGCTGGCCGCGGGGGAGGTCGAGAACGTGCCGCGGAGGAGGGTGCGGCTCGAGGGCGGCGCCTTCGCCGTCATGTCCGCGGTCGACCGTGGACTGGGCCTGGCCGGGCTGAAGTCGTACGCCTGGCTGGAGGAAGGCACGCCGTTCGTCGTGGTGCTGTTCGACACGCAGAAGGCCGCGCTCGCCGCCGTGATCGAGGCCGACAAGCTCGGCCAGCTGCGCACCGGCGCCGCCAGCGGCGTCGCGGCGAAGCACCTGGCGAAGGAGGGCGCGGCTTCTCTCGGGATCATCGGCTGCGGTTGGCAGGCCCGGAGCCAGGTCGCCTGCATCCGCGAGGCGGTGCCGGGAATCGAGCGCGTCGTCGCCTACTGCCGGAACGAGGAGAGGCTGCGCGAGTTCTGCCGGGAAACCGGGGCGGAAGTCGGTGAGAGCCATCGCGACCCGGCCGAGCAGGACGTCGTGGTGACCGCGACCACCGCGCGCGATCCGGTTCTCCGCGGCGAGTGGCTGCGGCCGGGTGCTCTGGTCTGCGCGATCGGCGCCAACGACCCGCGCCACCGCGAGCTCGACAACGCCGTGCTCGAGCGGGCCGCGTTCGTGTGCTGCGACTCGCGCGAGCAGGCACGGCTCGAGTCGGGCGACCTGATCGAGCCGGTCGAGGCGGGCGTGCTCGACTGGCTCGAGGTGCACGAGCTCCAGGAGGTGGTCGCCGGCGAGCTCCCCGGCCGGCAGGAGGACGACGACATCGTCCTCTTCAAGTCGAACGGGATCGCCGCCTGGGACGTCGCCGCCGGCGCCGTCGCGGTCGAGCTCGCCCGCGCGCGCGGCGCCGGGCGCGAGCTCTAGCTGAGGCGTTCCTGCTCGGCCTCGACGACGGTCTTCCCGAGGGCGCGCACGACCTCGGGCCGCTCGAGCATCCGGGCCAGCTCATCCTTCGAGTAGCGGTTGCGCACGTAGGGATCCTCGAGGATCTCCGAAAGCGGGCGGCCACGCTCGTGCTCGCGGACCACGTAGGCGGCACCCCGCTCCTCCTTCGCCGAGCCGGTGAAGAGAAACGAGAACGGGTTGCGAAGCAACCCCGAGAGCCTGGCCACGCTGCGATCCTAGCGGGGTAAAGTCAGAGCGTGAGGAAGCCGTCCACCGCCCGGTTCGCTGAGCGAGAGGTGCACGGGGTGGACGACCGGGGCGAGGCCGAGCGGATCGTGATCTGGATCGAGCGGCTGCCAGGTGCGCTCTGGGCCGTCGGTCGGGCGGTCAACCCCCAGCACCGTCCGAGCGCGGAGCCGCGCCGCGACGACTACATCTTCCAGGGCTACGAGCTGGCGGACGCGCTCGAGTCGGCGAACGGCGCCCTCCGGGACGATGCCCGCGTCTCCGCGCAGGACGGACGGCTCGAGTCGGTGACGCCGTTCGAGCGGGACGAGCTGCTCAGGCCCCTCGAGCGCTGGTTCTTCGGCAGGTGACCTCACGTCCCTGGCCGACCTCCACCCACGCCCGGCGAAGCCGGGCTACGCGGAGGTCTGACGCCGCTGGACGGCAGGATGGCGTGCTCGTGGCCCTTGCCCGTACTGGGTGTACTGTCCTGCGGGCCACGAGCACGCCCTCCTTTGCCAGCGACGCCCCAGGAACGTGAGGCACGAGGAGCTCCGCCTGGAGCTCTGCGAGACGCTCCGGCGAATGGCGGCCGGCGGGCTCGTGTTGGGCGCGGCCGGGAATGTCAGCGCTCGGGCGGACGAGCTCGTCGCGATCTCGCCGAGCCGGCTCTGGTACGACACCCTGCGCCCGGAGGACGTCTGCCTGGTCGGGCCGGACGGCACCGTCGTCGAAGGGCCCCGGCCGAGCGTCGAGCTGCCGATGCACCTCGCCGTCCTGGCCGCGCGGCCTGAGGTGGGCGCCGTCGTTCACACGCACTCGCCCTACGCGACGGCGCTGTCTTGCGTGCTCGACCAGATCCCGGTGATGGAGCCGGAACACGCTGCGGCGGTCGGTGGGCCGGTGCCCGTTGCTGCCTACGCGCCCTCCGGGGAGGCGGCGGCGGCCGCGGTCGTACTCGCGGCTGCCGGTGAGCGCCGGGCGGCCGTCATCCGCAACCACGGACCGGTCTGCTTCGGCGGCGACCTCGCGGAGGCGCTTGCCTGTGCGTTCGCGGTCGAGGAGAACGCGCGCATCTACGCGATCGCACGTCTCCACGGCGAGCCGTCGCTCCTGAACCGCGAGGAGGTCGACCGCCTCAAAAGTTCTTGAGTCCCGTCGGTCGGATCAGCCACAGACCGCTCCCGAAGTCGCTGGCCAGGATCAGGTCGTGGACGTGGTCGACGTAGACGCCCCAAACCAGCGGGATCCCGAACTGGTCGCTCGCCGGCGGGACGAACTGCCCGAGCTGACGCGCGGAGCCGTCGTCGTCCATCGTCCACCAGACGATTCCGTCCGAGTACCAGGACGAGAACAGCTGGCGCCCGAGCGCCACCTCGGTGTTGTGGATCGTGTACATCCCGTCCGCGCGGCCGGACCGTGAGTCCGGCGTCGTGAACGTGCCGAGAAACCGCGGGCTCGCAGGATCGCTGTTGTCGTAGACGTGCGCCTCGCCCCAGTCCTCGAACTCCGGGCCGCAGTCGCCCGGCGAGAAGTCCTCCGGGTTGATGATGAGCCACGAGCCGCCGTTTGCGATGGTGGCCGAGTGGTTGTCCCGGTCCTCGTCCTCGAAGACGGTGTCGCTGACGATCGCCGGCGAGGCCGGATCGGTCAGGTCGAGGTGAACCGTGCCTGCGTCCCAGTACGAGACGTAAGCGTCGTTGCCGCCGTTGTCGAACCGGATGCTGTGGGCGAAGTTGACCGGGAAGCAGCCCACTCCGTCGAGCGGCTCGACCGGCATCTCCCAGCTCTCGAGCAGCTCGGGATGGGCCGGATCGGTCGCGTCCACGAATTGCACGGCGCCGGGAGCCTGCCCTCCGGTCTCCGGGTCGATCTGGTCGAACACCTGTCGCGCGCAGCCCGCGAGGACGAGCCCGTCCGGGCGTTGGACGACGTCGATCTCGTGGCACCCGTTCGAACCTTCCGGCAGGGACCATTCGCTCAGGAAGCGCGGATGCGCGGCATGGGTGACGTCGTAGAACAGGAGACCGGTTGTGACATCGCCTTCGTGTCCGCTTCCTGCACATGACTGGATCCCGACGACGGCCAGATCGCCCGTAAAGGACGGCGTGCTCACGTGCCGGACGACGACGTCCTGCGCTCGGGTGAAGCGGTCGTTCGGCAGCGTGCTGACGACTGCCGGCTGCGTCGGCTTCGAGATGTCGACGACCCTGACTCCGCCGCCGCCGTCCCGGCTGACGAAACCGCCGCAGCTCGAGCCCACGTAGGCGTAGTTCCCGAGCGCCCACACGTCGGCGAAGTCGATGTCCCCGCCGAGGTCGGTGTGGCCGAGGAGCTTGAAGTTCTGAAAGACGGCGGCTTGTCGGTCGCGGCCATGGTTCGCCGTGGCCGTGGAGACCGCCCGTTCCAACCCTCCTTCGGGGCTCCGCTGCGCCGAGGGACCGGCACTGGCGAGCGTCTGCGGGATGGCGAACAGGAGCGCGAGCCCCGTGGCGAGGCTGGCGCGGAAGGCGAGACGCATCACTCCTCCTTTTGCTCGATCGGAGAAGGAGCGGGCGGTCCCACCGCTCCCTGCTTTCCCGCACTACACGTGTCGTCGCCCCGAGGTTCCCGCGCGGCCTTCCTGCGCTAGCTGCTAGACGGCCATTCCAGGTCGGCGTTCGGGATCGGGTCGCCGTGCGGGTCGTGCGTCGGGAACCCGAGCGCGCTGTCGATTCTGGCCTCGAGCTCCTCCGAGAGCACGTGCTCGAGCCGGTCCGCCTCGGCGTGGACGTCGTCGACGTGCAGGCCGAGAGTGCGGGCGAGGTAGAGCTCGATCAAACGGTGGTGGCGGATCACCTCGACCGCGACCTTCTCCCCATCCTTGGTCAGCTGGACGCCGCGATATGGCGCGTGCTCGACGAGCCCAAGCGCGGCGAGCTTCTTGACCATCGCGCTGGCCGAGGCCGGGGAGACGCTTTGCTCCCGCGCGACCGCGGTCACCGAGACCCGAGCGGTGCCCGCCTGAAGGTGGTACAGCGCCTTGAGGTAGTCCTGGATCGCGTCTGTCAGCACCGGCTTCGACACCGGGCCAGTGTACGGCGCTTAACGGGCGCGCCGGCAAGGCCGACGCGCCCTCTCATGGTCGGCGTCGCAAGCGACCGCCTTAGTGCCCCTGCGCCGCGGCGCCCCCTGTTAGCCTGCGGCGCTCGTGCTGATCCATCTGGGCCACAGCCCCGATCCCGACGATGCCTTCATGTTCTGGGGGCTCGCCTCCGGCGAGGTCGATCCGCGCCGCTTCGAGTTCGAGCACGTTCTTCGAGACATCCAGACACTGAACGAGTGGGCGCTCGAGGGAAAGCTCGAGGTGACGGCGATCTCGCTCGCGGCGTATCCGCTCGTGCAGGAGCGCTACGTGCTCCTGCCGCACGGGGCCTCGATGGGGTCCGGGTACGGCCCGATCGTGGTCACCCGCGAGGAGATGCCGGCGGCGTCGCTGCGTAACGTCGAGATCGCCGTGCCGGGCGCGATGACGACCGCCTTCCTCGTCCTGCGGATGTGCATCGGGGACACCTTCCGCTACCGCGAGGTGCCGTTCGACCGGATCATCGACGAGGTGTCGTCCGGGCGTGCGCCGGCCGGCCTGCTCATCCACGAGGGCCAGCTCACGTACGCGGCGGAGGGCCTGAAGAAGGTGGTCGACCTCGGTGAGTGGTGGCTGCTCGAGACGGGGTTGCCGCTGCCGCTCGGGGCGAACGTGGCTCGGCGGGATCTCGGGGCGAACTCGCTGTTCGAGGTCTCGGACGTGCTGCGGGACTCGATCCAGGCGGGCCTGGACAACCGGGACGAGGCGATGGAGTACGCGCTTCGGTTTGGGCGGGGCCTCGACACGGAGCTGGCCGACCGGTTCGTCGGCATGTACGTGAACGAGCTGACGTGCGACTACGGCGAGGAGGGCCGCCAGGCCGTGCGCGAGCTGTTGTCGCGAGCGGAGGCGCTAGGCACGTACGAGCAGCCCGTCAAGGTCGAGTTCGTCGGCTAGCGTTGGCGGCGTGAGCCGCGCTGTGATCTTGTCTGCGGTGAGGACGCCGGTGGGGCGGTACGGCGGGGTCCTGTCCGAGATGCGGCCGGACGATCTCGCGGCGGAGGTGATCGGTGCCGCGGTCGAGCACGCAGACGTTCCGGCAGGCGAGATCGAGGACGTCTACTTCGGCTGTGCCAACCAGGCCGGAGAGGACAACCGCAACGTCGCCCGGATGGCCGCGCTGCTCGCGGGCCTGCCTGAATCGGTCGCGGGGGTGACGCTCAACCGGCTGTGCGCGTCGGGGCTCTCGGCGGTGGTCTCTGCCTGCCACGCGGTCGTCGCCGGCGACGGCGATCTCTTCGTGGCCGGGGGCGTCGAGTCGATGAGCCGGGCGCCGCTCGTGATGGCCAAGCCGGAGCGGGCCTTCCCGCGCGGGAACCAGACCGTCTGGGACACGACCCTCGGCTGGCGCTTCCCGAACCAGAGGATGGAGGCGATGTTCCCGCTCGAGTCGATGGGCGAGACCGGCGAGAACGTGGCGGAGCGCTACGGCGTCTCGCGCGAGGAGCAGGATGCGTTCGCTCTGCAGTCGCACCGGCGCTGGGCTGAGGCGGACCTCGCCGGCCGGTTCGAGGACGAGCTGGTCCCGGTCGGCGAGGCCGAGCAGGACGAGCATCCCCGCCCCGACACGAGCGAGGTGAAGCTGGCGGCGCTGAAGCCTGCATTCCGCAAGGGAGGGACGGTGACGGCCGGAAACTCGAGCGGGATCAACGACGGTGCGGCGGCGCTGGTGATCGCAAGCGAGGAACGGGCGCGCGCGCTCGGCGCGGAGCCGCTAGGCGCGTTCGTCGGTTCAGCTGTTGCGGGGGTCGACCCGAGGGTGATGGGCATCGGCCCGGTGCCCGCCGTCCGCAAGCTGCTCACCCGCGCGGGGATCGACGTGGGCGACGTCGACCTCGTCGAGCTGAACGAGGCCTTCGCCTCCCAGAGCCTGGTCGTGATCCGTGAGCTCGGCCTCGACCGCGAGCGCGTGAACGTGAACGGAGGCGCGATCGCCCTCGGCCATCCGCTCGGGATGAGCGGCGCGCGCCTGGTGGTGACGCTCCTGCACGAGCTGCGCCGGCGCGGCGGCCGCTACGGCCTCGCCACGCTCTGTGTCGGCGTCGGCCAGGGGCAGGCGGCGCTCTTCGAGCGCGCCTGAGCGGCCGGGCCTCGCCCGGCACGTGGCCGTTTAGGCCATGTCCGGGGACTGTCCCCGGACATGGCTGGAAAGGACGGTGGCGAATGGGGCGAAAGCGTGACGATTCATCCACCTCGCTGCCGGAGAGCCGCTGTGGCAGCGATCCTTGGGTGATCGTGGCGCTGGAGCGACGGAAAAACGGCGGTCGGGGCGTTCGGTCGCCCCTGCGCCAAAATCGAGTCAGCTGAGCGGCGGGCGGATGTAGATCGTGCCCTCGTGCTTTATCGGCACGAACGGGGCCCCGATGCCCATGATCACCGACTCGGCGTGGGCGAAGATCTCGTCTGCGGCCTCGTCGGCTGCGTCCTTCAGCGGGACTTCGATCCCGACCTCGTCCACGGGGTGGGCGTCGAGCCCGCTCTCCCGCAGCTCGCGCAGGAGCCGGTCGCGGTCCGGAATGCGAGCCGCCTCCACCTGAACGGTTTCCGCCATGTCTCCGGTCTGCCCGACCGGGAAGCGGCGCAAACTCGGTATGTTGCGCCCGCATGGCGGTTGCGACGGAGCGCGAGTACGGCCTGTTCATCAACGGCGAGACCGTCGAGTCCGGCGCGGGTGAGCTCCGAGAGCTGACGGAGCCGGCAACCGGCGAGCCGCTCGCCAAGGTCGCCACGGGTGCCGAGGAGGACGTCGACCGCGCGGTCGAGGCCGCCCGGTTGGCGCTCGAAGGTCCGTGGGGAAAGACCCCGCCTACCGAGCGGTCGCGCCTGCTCCACGCCTTGGCCGACGCGCTCGTCGCCAACCGGAAGGAACTCTGCGAGCTCGAGGCGCGCAACGTCGGCAAGGCGATCTCGTCCGTCAAGGCCGAGCACGCGCAGGCGGTCGAGAACTTCCGCTTCTACGCCTCCGCGATCGCCTCGATCGCCGGCCGCTCGAACCCCATCGGCGGTTCGCTCCTGTTCTACTCGCTGAAGGAGCCGGTTGGCGTCTGCGGGCAGATCGTCCCGTGGAACTACCCGCTGATGATGACGACCTGGAAGCTGGCGCCTGCGCTCGCGGCGGGTTGCACGGTCGTGCTCAAGCCCGACTCGGCAACGCCGCTCTCTGCGCTGCGGATGGCGGAGCTGGCCACGGACGTCGGTTTCCCGCCCGGCGCGATCAACGTGGTCCCAGGTCCCGGGCCGGTCGTCGGCGCCCACCTCGTCACGCATCCCGGCGTCGAGAAGATCGCGTTTACCGGCTCGACCGCGACCGGGTCGGAGATCATGCGACTCGCCGCGGACGGGATCAAGCGTCTGATCCTCGAGCTCGGCGGCAAGAGCCCCAACCTGGTCTTTGCCGACGCGAACCTCGAGGACGCGATCCCGAGCTCGGTCTGGTCGATCTACTACTCCGCCGGCCAGAGCTGCGAGGCCCGCTCGCGCGTGCTCGTCGAGAAGCCGCTCTACGACGATTTCGTCGCCCGCTTCGCCGAGGGAGCGGCGGCGCTCAAGGTCGGCGACCCGCTTGACCCCGAGACGCAGGTCGGCTCGCTGATCTCCGGCGAGCACCGCGACCGCGTGCACGGCTACGTCGAGACCGGCCGCAAAGAGGGCGCCGAGGTGGTAGCCGGCGGCGAGCCCGCCGACGGCAAGGGCGCCTTCTACCCGCCGACCGTGCTCGCACAGGTCGACAACTCGATGCGGGTGGCCCAGGAGGAGATCTTCGGCCCCGTCGTGACGGTGATCCCCTTCGAGGACGAGAAGGACGCGGCCCGGATCGCGAACGACGTGCGCTACGGGCTGATGGCGACCGTTTGGACCGGAGACCCGGCGCGCGGGCACCGACTCGCGCGGCGGATCAAGGCCGGCACCGTCGGGATCAACATGCCGTACACGGCCTTTCCCGGGATCCCGTTCGGGGGCTACAAGCAGTCGGGCTTCGGCCGCGAGCTCGGGCGCGACACGCTCGAGTCGTACCTGGAGACGAAGAGCGTGATCGTCTCGACGAGCCCGAAGCCGTTCAACCCGTTCGGCCTGTAGGCGCGGCGCCGCTCACCCGCTACCGGTGGGCGATCCTGGCGGTCGGCACGGCCGCGCAAACGGCGTTCTCGGCCGCATTGATCGGCCTGCCCGTGCTCGCCCCGGTACTGCGCGACACCTATGGGCTGAGTCTGGTCGAGGTCGGCGTCGTGCTCGACAGCTTTTGGGTCGGGACGATGCTGACGCTCCTTCCCTGGGGGCTGCTGTCCGACCGGATCGGCGAGCGGCTCGTCCTTTCGGGCGGGCTCGCAGGGTGCGGCGCCGCGCTCGTGGGCGCGGGTTTCGCCGGGAGCTTCTGGGCGCTCTTCGCCCTGCTCGCGATCGCCGGCGCGGCCGGAGCGAGCGTGAACGCGGCCAGCGGTCGCGCCGTCATGTACTGGTTCGGTGCGGAGGAGCGCGGGTTCGCTCTCGGGTTGCGGCAGACGGCGATCCCGCTCGGCGGGCTCGTCGCGGCGGTCGCGCTGCCGCCGCTGGCGGGTGGGGTAAGCCTCCGGGCGGCTTTCCTGTTGCTCGCCGGGCTCTGCGTCGGCGGCTCGGTCGCCGGGCTCGCGGTCCTGCGTGAGCGAAAGGGTGAGCCGGGCGAAGAGGCGCGTGGGCTCGGGCCGACCCTGCGCGACGAGCGGTTGTGGCTCCTGTGCGGCGCGAGCAGCCTCTACCTCGTCGCCCAGCTTGCCGTCACCGGCTTCGTCGTCCTCTTCCTGAACGACGAGCGCGGGTTTTCCCCCGGGAAGGCCGCGGCGGTGCTGGCCGGCATCCAGGTCCTCGCCGCGGCGCTCCGGATCGGGGCGGGGCGCTGGTCCGATCTGCTCGGCTCCCGGTTGGTACCGCTCCGCCTGTTCGGGCTGGCGAGCTTCGTCACGCTCGGGGTCGTCGCGGCGCTCGTGGCCGCACCGGTCGCGTTGCTGGTCGCGGCCTTCGTCCTGGCGGGCGGGTTCGCGATGGCCTGGAACGGGCTCTCGTTCACGGCCGCGGCCGAGCTCGCCGGGCCGCGCAGGAGCGGCGCCGCCCTCGGGATGCAGCAGACCTCGCTCGCGGCCGCGGGCGCGGTGGTTCCGCCGGCCTTCGCCGCGGTCGTGGTCGCTACCTCCTGGCGGGCGGCGTTCGCGCTGGCGGCGCTGTTTCCGCTCGTCGGCGTGCAGCTCCTGCGCCCCCTGCGCGGCGCCTGAGCCGTACTGTTTGCCGGTGCGGGTTCTCCAGCGTCTCGACCAGCTCTACGCAATCGGCGGCGGCACGCGCCTCGCGTACTCGCCCGAGGAGAACGCAGCACATGAGCTGGCGGCGGTGTGGATGCGCGAGGCGGGGCTCGACGTCCACCGCGACGACGCCGGCAACCTTTTCGGCCGCCGCGGCGGGGCGCGGGTCTGGAGCGGATCGCATCTCGACACGGTTCCCAATGGGGGCAAGTTCGACGGCGCACTCGGCGTCGTGGCCGCGATCGAGGCGGCTGAACGGCTCGCCGATGCGCCTCTTGCTGTCGTGGCGTTCCGAGCTGAGGAGTCGGGGCCGATGGGCAGCCGGCGGGTCGCGGAGCTTCCCGAAGGGTTCCTGGAGCTGCACATCGAGCAGGGACCGACGTTGGAGCGGCTCGGCGAACCGCTAGGCATCGTCACTGCGATCGCCGGCCAGGCACGCGGCAGCGTCACGTTCGAGGGGCGCGCCAGTCACGCCGGGACGACGCCGATGGACGGGCGGGCGGATGCCCTTGTCGAGGCGGCCGAGTTCGTCCTCCGAGTCCGAGACTGCGCACGGGACGGGGCAGTTGCGACGGTCGGTGTGCTTGAGGTCGAGCCTGGCGCGACGAACGTCGTGCCGGCGCGGGTCACGGCGTCTGTCGATGTTCGGGCACCGACCGCCGAGCAGCTCGAGGCGCTCATCGAGGCGATTGGGTTCGAGCCGGCCTGGCGGCAGGATCCGATCGCCATGACAGGGCCGCCGCTCGACGCCCTGCGTGCCGTAC
>DASXQY010000221.1:0-2996 GCA_036506915.1 Gaiellaceae bacterium
ACGGCTGCCTCGCCCGACGAGCTGCCGCCCGCGCAGGAGCTTCTCGCGCAGCTCGCCGAGGTGATGGGGCTCGAGGGCGCCGGCCGCGGCTAGTCTCACACCGTGCCGACTCTCTACACCGCCGAGCGCTGCCCGTACGCGGCCCGCACGAGGATCGTCCTCGCCGAGAAGGGCCTCGACTACGACGCCGTCGAGATCGACCTCGACGACCGGCCCGCCTGGCTCTACGGGAAGAACCCGCTCGGGCGGGTGCCCGTCTACGAGGAGGAGGGCGGCCTCGTCCTGCCCGAGTCCGAGGTGATCATGGAGTACCTCGAGGAGCGCTTCCCCGAGCCGGCCCTGTGGCCGGCCGATCCCGCCGAGCGCGCGCTCGGGCGGCTCCGGCTGAAGCAGTTCGACCGCTTCGGCGACGAGTACTACGCGCTCCGCCGCGGCGACGAGTCGCGGCTCGACGAGCGCCTGGCCGAGCTCGACGCGGCGCTCGAGGCGCAGCCGTTCCTGACCGGCCGCGCTTACGGGCTCACCGACATCGGCTACGTTCCCTGGATTCTGCGCGCCCGCGACGGGCTCGGCGTCGACCTGGAGGCCTTCCCCGCGGTCGCCGACTGGCTTGAGCGCCTCTCCGTCCGGCCGGCGATCGCCGCGGAACGGGAGCTCGTCGAGGCGCAGTGAAGATCGCGCTCCTGCACGCGTTCCCGCTCGACGAGCGGATGTGGGAGCGACAGCTCGGCGCGCTGAACGGTCACGAGCCGCTCGCGCCGCATCTCTACTCGCTCGGCGAGACCATGGACGACTGGGCGCGCCGGGTCGCAACTCAGGTCGATGGGCCTGTGGTTGCCGTCGGGGCCTCGATGGGCGGCTACTGCGCGCAGCGGCTCCTTGCGCACGCGGACGTCCGGGCGCTCGTCCTCGTCGGCTCTCGCGCCGACGCCGACCCGCCCGAGCGCAGGCAGACGCGCGACGACACGATCCGCCTGATCCGCGAGGAAGGGGTCGAGCGGCTCTGGGAGGCCCAGCGGCCGCGGCTGTTCTCCGAGGACACCGACGAGGCCGTCGTCGAGCGCGCGCGCGCGCTCACGCTCGAGCAGGACCCGGAAGAGCTGGCGACCGGCGTCGCGGCGATGCGGGACCGGCCCGACTCGACGACGCTCGTGCGCGAGACGGAGGCGCCCGTCCTGATCGCGGTCGGCGAGCACGACCCGTTCTTCCCGGCCGAGGAGGCTGTAGCGCTTGCCGCGTCCGCGCGCAACGGCCGCGCCCATGTCTTCGAGGGCCGCAGCCACCTTGCCAGCCTCGAGCGGCCGGACGACTTCAACGGCGTGCTAGCCGACTTTCTCAGTGGGATCTGAACTTCCCCCGCTCGTCGACGCCGGCTGGGTGCAGGCGCACCTGGGCGAGCCGGACCTCGTGCTCGGGGATTGCCGCGGGCCCAATGCCCACCAGCGGGGCCACCTGCCGAGCTCGATCCCGCTCGTCCTCGGCTCGCCGCCGCCGCTCGCCGACCGGGAGACGGTGCGCGAGTTCGCCGTGGAGGTGCAGCGCCGGCTCGGCCGGCACGGCGTCCGCGGCGAGGAGCGGCTCGTCCTCTACGACCGAGGCGACTGCGTCGGGGCGGCCGCCTCCGCGCAGGCGGCGATGCTCGCGGGACATCCGCAGGTCTCGGTGCTCGCGGGCGGCGTCGCCGGCTGGCCCGGCGAGCTCGAGAGCGGAGCTGTCGAGCTGGAGAAGACGAAGGCCGCCCTCGAGCCGCGCCTGGACGCCGTGCCGACCTGGGAGGAGCTGCGCGACCGGCTCGACGACCCGGCGCTCACGATCCTCGACGTGCGCGGCGAGCAGGAGTTCGCGGGCCGCGGCGGCTACCCCTGCGACCCGCGGCAGGCGCACATTCCCGGCGCGCGCCACCTCGAGCACGACCGCCTCTTCGCCGCGCCCGGCCGGCCGCTCGATCCCGAGACCGTCCGCGAGCTGGTCGGCCTGGCCGAGGGCGCGGAGATCGTCGCCTACTGCCACTCGGGCTCCCGCTCGGCCCTGGCTGCGCTGGCGCTGCGCGCCGCCGGCTACGTCGCGCGCAACTACCCGGGCTCGTGGCACGAGTGGTCGCGCCACCCGGACTTGCCGGTCGAGTAGCGACCGGGGCCTCTTGCCGAGGCCCCAGTCACTCGAGTTGTCAGCGCTTCTTCGGGAGGACTCTGACCTGAACGCTCGTCAACGCCGCGATGTCCTCGCCCTTGCACCCCTGGGGTGCGGGCGAGGGCGGAGCGCAGGCGGTCAGGACGTAGCCCTCGAAGCGCATCTGAAAGAACGTCCTCACCTTGACGGCCGGCCGCTTGATCGAGTACTTCCCGCTGGCCGGCAGCCTCGCTGTCCTGGCGACCTTCGCCCCCGTCACGGCACCGTGAACTGCGTTCGGGGCCGGGTTGGACTTCTTCGCGTAGTAGAGCCGGAGCCGGACATTTCTCGAGCTCAGCCCCCTGACGTGCAGCGCGCCTGCGAACTTGAGCCCGAGCACGCTCTTGACGCGCTTCAGGGCGAGGGTCGAAGGCAGGCCGACGTACGTGCGCCACTCCAGGGTGCCCGCCACGTTCGGGGTCGTCGTTCCGGTCGCGTACGGGGTGAAGATCCCCGACCACTCGTAGCCGTCGCTCGCCGACGGGTTGGTGAAGACGCCGGTGGTGGTGAAGTCGGCCGAGACGAGCTGGGCCCCGAGCGTCGCGGTCTGCGGAGGCGGCAAGCAGACCTCGAGGGTGGCCGACGGGCCGGCGGCCGGCTTGTTCACGAAGACGGGAATCTGGACGGTCTGCCCCTGGAGGCTGGCGTTCAGGACCCACGTCGCCATGTTCGCCGGCCGTCCGGTGCACTGCTGCGACGCGGCGATGATCGCCGGCTGGGTGGCGTCGGCGACCACGACGTCGCCGGTGAGCGGGAGAATCGCGCCGGCGAGCGCGTTCGCCTTCACGAAGGCGACGACGTTGCCGATCTTCGTCCCCGCGGGCTGG